>NZ_JAVDSN010000002.1:0-477957 GCF_031455375.1 Microbacterium sp. 1154
CCCGGGGCGCAGACAGTCGGGACGGGGAACGAAACCGACGACCGCGAGGCGAGCGACCATTATGCGCATCAGCGGGCTGTGCCGCTACCCCGGCCCCGGGGCGCAGACAGTCGGGACGGGGAACGAAACCGACGACCGCGAGGCGAGCGACCATTATGCGCATCAGCGGGCTGTGCCGCTACCCCGGCCTTCGCCGAGCCGCGCGGGCATAGCCTCCCACGCAGCGGATGCGTCCCGGCATCCGTCCTTCTCGCCGTCAGGCGGTCCCGCTCGAAGGAACCGATGAGTCACGCGCTCGATCACTCGATGCCCCATGCGGGCGACATCCTCGGTGGGCGCTACATCCTGCGCGAGCGGATCGGCGCCGGGGGGATGGGACGCGTGTTCCGTGCACGCGACGAGGTCCTCGCCCGCGACGTCGCGATCAAGATCTTCTTCGCCGACGCGAGCGACGAACCCGAGCCCCTCCGCCGTATGTCGGAGGCGCGGGCTCTCGCGGCACTCGATCACCCGTCGCTCGTGACGCTTTACGACGCACGGCTCACCGGCGACGATCACGTGTATCTCGTGATGGAGCTCGTGAACGGGCCCTCGCTGCAGCGGCGCATCGAAGAGGGCCCGGTCTCACCGGCCGAGGTCGCGGGGATCATCGCCGACCTCGCGGGGGCTCTCGCCGTCGTTCATGACGCCGGCATCGTGCACCGCGACGTCAAGCCGTCGAACGTGCTGTTGCGACCGGTGCGGGGCGGGGCCCGCGCCGTCGAGGCCGTGCTCGCAGATTTCGGGGTCGCGCGACTCATCGGTGCCACGCGTCTGACCACGCCGGGCACCGTCATCGGGACCGCCGCCTACCTCGCGCCGGAACAGGTGCGCGGAGAGCCGCCCCGAGCCGCGTCGGACGTGTACGCGCTGGGCCTGCTCGCCATCGAAGCGCTCACGCGCCTGCATCCCTTCGGCGGCGGAACGCTGCAGGAGACGCTGCTCGCCCGCCTCGCCCGTCAACCGGACATCCCGGGCACGTACGGCGGCGAGTGGCAGTCGCTGCTGACGTCGATGACGGCTTTCGACCCCGATGAGCGGCCCTCTGCCCAAGACGTCGTGAGGCGGGTGCAGGTGCTGACGCATGAGGCAGTGGGCACCGCCGGCGTGCCCGCGGCCGCGGTGTCGTGGCAGCTGCCGACGGCCGTGATGAGCGCACCTCCGGTGGCGTCGGCAGGAAGCGATGAACCGCGGGCCGCGGCCGCAGGCGGCACCGCGCCGGTCGCCGCCGCGGCATCCGTCGGCGTCGGGGCCGGAAGTTCTTTCGTCTCGGCCGCGCCCCCGCGCCGATCGTTCCGACGGCGGTGGGTCTGGGCGGGCGCCGCAGCCGGCGCCGCGCTCGTCGTCGGTGGGCACGTGATGGCGTTCTCTCTCGGCGCAGTCCCCGACGCGGTCACGGACCGCGTCTCCACCCCCGCGCCTTCGTCGACGCCGGTCCCTCTGGTGGCCGAGAACGATCCCTCCTCGGTCGAGTCGGTGTCGAGCACGGATGCCGAGACTCCACCGCCTTCGCCCGATCCAGTCGCGCCGCAGCCGGTGCAGCCCGCTCCGGCACAGCCGATCGTTCAGGTGCCGGGTGGCGGATCGACGCAACCCGGTCACGGCTCCCCCGACTCCAACGGTTCCAACGCCGTCGAACCGGCGCCGGCCCCCACCCCGCCCGGCGGCGGCGAGGTCGTCCCCACTCCGGTCACGTCGCCCTCGCCGGAGGCGACGCCCGGCGGCTCCGGGCCCGGCGCGGGCGGCTCGGGCAAGGGGAACGGGAACGGAAACGGGAAGGGCTCGAACAACGGGAAGGGGCCGGGGCCCGGACAGGTCGCCGATGCTCCGACGAGTTAGAACGCCCGCCGGAGCGTCACACCGTGCAGAGCTGTGACGAGAAGACTTCGATGACGCGATCGCTATCGGGGAACCCCGCAACAGCCAAGGCGTCGCGTACATCGGCACGAACGGCCTCGAGGTGTGCGGCACCGTCGAGGCGACCCGGCGACGCCCAGGTGACGTCGTCATCGAGCAGGAGGAGTTCTCTCCATTCGGACAGCTCCGCTTCGTCGACCGTCGCTGAAGCGAGCGCTTCGCGCGCGACGCCCCACGCCTCGTCTGTCGCACCATCGTTCAGCGCGGCCAACCACCACTCGATCCGGCACGTTCCGCCCGTGACGCTGACATCGTCGGCTCGGTCGACGACGTCGGGGCGTACCCACCCGCAACCCGCGAGAACGGCGATCGACACGCAGGAGGCGACCAGGACGAGTGCGCGACGCATGCTTCGAGTGTAGGCACGCAGCCCGCGCGAGCAGGGGAGACCACAGGCCTGCGCGTCCCGGCGGGGGTCGGGCGCCTGTGTCAACGGGCGCGACGAACCCCCGAGCGCGGTGGTTCGGTTACCGGCATGAGCGATCCGGATCGACTTCCCATCCGCGACCCCGCTGCCCAGAAGACCGATCGAGACGACACGTCGATCGTTCCCGACATGGAGCAGAGCCCCGCGCACCGTGAGGAGGAGCGTCTCGACCCGGACGCTGATTCCGAACCCGCCTGACATACGTCGTGCCGGGCTTCCTCCCGAGCGCGCCGGCCTACCGCAATGTGCCGATCTGCGCGGTCCGATAACGACGAAGGCCCGACGCTGGTGCGACGGGCCTTCTGGGGCTCCCCGGCTTGGACTCGAACCAAGAACCTATCGGTTAACAGCCGATTGCTCTGCCAATTGAGCTACCGAGGATCATGCTCACCTTGCGGCGGGCAACCCCACGATACTAACAGCACGCGGGGGCGGCGGAAAAATCAGCCCGCCGAAATCCGCCTCTCGGGCGTGCCGTCGGGGGTCCACTGCACCGCCTGGTCGCCATGTCCGAGGCCCACGGCGTGACCGGCGTGCAGCACGAGCACATCGGCATTCAGGTCCTTCGGGGCGTCGGCGTCGTTCGTCACGATGAGCGACGCCATCGCGCGCTCGTCGCGCCTCCGCGTGATCGACGCACGAGCAGCGGCACGCACCTCGAGGTCGAGGTTCGCGTACAGGTCGTCGGCGACGAACAGACGTGGCTCGAGCACGAGCGCGCGAGCCAGCGCGACGCGCTGACGCATGCCCGCGCTGAGCTCATAGGGGTACTTCGGAGCCGTGCCGAGCGGCAGCTCCATCTCGTCGAGAAGGGTCGCCACACGCACGGCGAGCGCCCGCGTGTTGACCTTGCGGTCGCGACTAGTGATGGGTTCGGCGATGACGTCCTGCACGGTCAGGCGTGAGGGAAGCGCCGCTCCCGCTCCCTGCGGTAGATACCCGGTGTGGAAGACCCACTCGCGACGGGCGCGTCCCGGACGTCGGGCCGAGATGCCGTGCACGCGGGCGTCTCCCCCGACCACCGTCAGCCCGTCGTCGGGGTCGCCGGCCAGCAGCGAGACGAGCGAGGTCTTTCCCGACCCCGTCGCTCCCTGCACGACCAGGGTGCTTCCGGCGGGGAGCGTGAAGGTGATCCCGTCGATCACACGCACGCCGCTGCGTGCCAGAGACAGGTCGTCTGCTCGAAGGGCGACGTCGGTGTCGAGGGTCCGGGGCATTCCCTCATCCTCCCCGACCACAACGAGGGATGCCAGCGGCGCGCGGGGCGTCCGCTCAGGAGGCGATGAGGCGCTGGCGGTCGGCGTCGAGCTCGCGCAGCCGGAACCGCAGTCGCTTACCCTCGTCGGAGTCGGCGGGCACCCGCTGGATTCCGCGGAGGAGTTCGTTCTTCTCGCGCTCGAGTTCGCGCACCAGCAGTCCCCGCGCGAGGTCGTTCGCCGAGGCGACCGCGCCCTCTTCGGTTCGTGCCGGGAACTCGGCGGTCAGCAGTTCGGCCGCGAGCGATCTGAACGGCTCGCGCACGGCTTCGACCGCGGCGACGGCCCAGCCGGGCTGGGACAGATCGGTGGATGCCAGGGCGCTGCGGACCGCCTCGAGGGCTGGATGCGTGAACGGCGTCTGCAGGGCCCGCAGGAAGACATCGGGATCGATGCGGTGCCCGTATTGCAGGAACGCCATCATCGCGCCGCGCTCGAGAGCGACGTCGCGGTTGTTCGGCAGCGACGCCATCGTGACCGAGATCGCCACCGGCGCGGGCGCGGAGTCCTTCGCGGCGTCGCGCTTCTCCGCGCGATCGGCGCCGCGAGCCGCCCGTTCGACGGCCGACTGCACCTCGGGCATGTCAAGGCCGAGGCGACGGGCGAGAACGCGGATGTACCCCGGGCGGAGGGCGGGGTCGCGGATGTCGGCGACGATGGGCGCAGCCGCACGCAGGGCGCCGGCACGACCCTCGACGCTGGAGAGGTCGAAGTCCTTGAGCCGCTGGTCGATGACGAACTCGAACATCGGCGCCTTGTTCTCCATGAGCGCGCGGACGGCACCGTCACCCCGCTGGAGGCGCAGGTCGCAGGGGTCGAGGCCCTCGGGGGCGACGGCGACGTACGTCTGCGCCGCAAAACGTTTCTCGTCGGCGAAGGCGCGCAACGCCGCCTTCTGGCCCGCGGCATCCGGATCGAAGGTGAAGACGACCTCACCGGACGAGCTGTCGTCGCCCATCACGCGGCGCAGCACCGTGATGTGGTCGGTGCCGAAGGCCGTTCCGCACGAGGCGATCGCCGTGGTGATCCCGGCGAGGTGGCAGGCCATGACGTCGGTGTAGCCCTCGACGACCACCACCCGGTGCGAGCGCGAGATGTCGCGCTTGGCGAGATCGAGGCCGTACAGCACCTGCGCCTTCTTGTAGATGGGCGTCTCGGGGGTGTTGAGGTACTTGGGGCCCTGGTCGTCGTCGAAGAGCTTGCGCGCGCCGAAACCGATGACCTGCCCGGTCACGTCGCGGATCGGCCAGACGAGCCGGCCGCGGAACCGGTCGTAGACCCCGCGCTGTCCCTGCGATACGAGCCCCGCCTGCAGCAGCTCGTCGCGCGTGAATTTCTGCGCGAGCAGATGGTCCATGAGATGAGACCAGCCCTGGGGCGCGTATCCGACCCCGAAATGCGCCGCCGCCCCGGCATCGAACCCGCGGTCGCCGAGGAAGCGCCGGCCCGTGTCGGCCTCGGGCGTCATGAGCTGGGCGCGGAAGTATTCCGCCGCGGCCGCGTTCGCGGCGTACAGGCGCGAGCGGCCGGTCGTCTCGGGGGCGGGGCCGCCGTCTTCGTAGTGCAGCGTGTATCCGACGCGCGCCGCCATGCGTTCGACGGCCTCGGTGAACGAGACGTGGTCCATCGCGCGCAGGAACGAGTACACGTCGCCCGATTCACCGCAGCCGAAGCAGTGGTAGTACCCGACCTGCGGGCGCACGTGGAAGCTGGGGCTCCGCTCATCGTGGAAGGGGCACAGTCCCTTCATCGAGCCGACACCGGCCGACTTCAGCGCCACGCGCTCTCCGACGACGTCGGCGATGTTGACCCGCGCTTTGACCTCTTCGACGTCGGACTGGCGGATGCGGGGCATCAGGCATCCGCCCCGCGAGCGGCGCGAGCGCCGGGTGCCCATACCCCGAGCTCGGCGGCATCCACTTCTCCGACGAGTCGTCCGTGCCACGCGATCGCGAGCTGGTCGGTGAGGCTCGCCACCTGGTCGACGACCACTCGGCGGCGGGCCGCGTCGTCGTCCGCGGCGGCGAAGTCGGGCGCGTGCAGAGCATCCAATGCCCCCGGGTTCTCCCAGAGGGCGGATGCCAGGCGCTTCAGCACGTGGCGCTGCTCGCGGTACAGCACCTTGCGGCCGTCGATCGACACGACCGTCGCGCCGATGATGCCCTTGAGCACGGCCATCTCGACCTCGACCTCGGCCGGGACGATGACGTGCGCGCGATAGCGCGTCAGCTGGTCGGCGGGATAGGCCTCGCGCGTCGCCGCGGTCGCGGCGCGGGCGAAGCGACCGATGAGGTCGGAGGTGAGGTTTTTGAGACGCGCGAGAGCGGGACGTGTGCCGTCGAAGGAGTGGATCCATTCGGGCAAGGCCATGAGGCGTTCGAGGCCCGCGGCGAGATCGTCGCGGACGAAGTCGTAGCCGACCCATCGCTGGATCGCATCGAGCAGCCCCTCGCGGCCGACCCGCGAGGCCAGTCGCGCGGGGTCGACGTAGCGGTTGACGACCGCGTCCTCGAAATCGTGCACCGAGTACGCGATGTCGTCGGACAGATCCATGACCTCGGCCTCGATGCAGCGCTGGCGTGCGGGTGCTCCCCCGCGCATCCAGTGGAAGACCGGCTCGTCGTCGGGGTAGACGCCAAACTTCAGACGCCCGCCCGGGTCGGGCACGGGCTCGTCGATGGTCCACGGGTACTTGCACGTCGCGTCGAGGCTCGAGCGGGTGAGGTTGAGACCGAACGGCTCGCCGTCGGTGCCGAAGGTCTTCGGCTCGAGGCGCGTGAGGATGCGCAGGGTCTGCGCGTTGCCCTCGAACCCCCCGATGTCGGCGGCCCAGTCGTTGAGCGCACGCTCGCCGTTGTGCCCGAAAGGGGGGTGGCCCAGATCATGGCTCAGGCAGGCGGTGTCGACGACGTCGGGCGACAGCTGCAGTGCCGTCGCCAACTCGCGGCCCACCTGCGCGACCTCGAGCGAGTGCGTGAGGCGGTTGCGGGCGAAATCGGCGGGGCTCGCCGGGCTCAGCACCTGCGTCTTCGCCGCGAGGCGACGAAGCGCGGCGGAATGCAGCACGCGCGCGCGATCACGCGCGAAGTCGTCGCGCTGCGAGCGATGGTTCTCGACGTGGAAGCGCGCGGCATCCCCGTCGTCGTAGCCGACCGGTCGAGCGACCGCCGGCGAGACCTCAACCGCCACTGTGGTGCAACTCCGCTGCGGCGAGCTCGCGGCCGGCGTCGTGGCCGATCTCGCGCGAATCGAGCCACCCGTCGGGAAGAGCGGGGCGCTTGGGCGTGCCGGCGCGACCACGCTGCCCTTCGGCGGCGGCCCCGGGGTACGGGGCGTCGAGCTCCATCGTGTCGAGCAGCTCGTCGATCTCATCGAGGGTCGAGGCGGTCGCGAGGGCCGCGCGCAGCTCGCCGCCGACGGGATACCCCTTGAAGTACCACGCGACGTGCTTGCGGATGTCACGGCATCCGCGGCCTTCGTCGTCGAAGAACTCTACGAGCAACTCGGCATGGCGGCGGAAGGCACGGGCCACGAAGCCGAGCGTCGCGTCGACCGGCGCGCCGTGCGCCGCGCCGGGGCCGCCGAGAGCGCGCGCGAGGTCGCCGAACAACCAGGGGCGACCGAGGCAGCCGCGCCCCACCACGACACCGTCGCAGCCGGTCTCGTTCATCATGCGCACGGCGTCGTCGGCCGACCAGATGTCGCCGTTGCCGAGGACGGGGACGCTCGACACGGTCTCTTTGAGCTTCGTGATCGCGGCCCAATCGGCGTGACCCGAATAGAACTCGGATGCCGTGCGGGCGTGGAGCGCGATCGAGGCGACTCCCGCGCCCTCGGCGATGCGCCCGGCCTCGAGGTAGGTGAGGTGGTCGGCGTCGATGCCCTTTCGCATCTTGATGGTGAGCGGGATGTCGCCCGCGGCGCCGACGGCCCGCTCGACGATCTCGCGGAAGAGCGAGGTCTTCCAGGGCAGGGCTGCTCCCCCGCCGCGGCGCGTGACCTTGGGGACCGGGCACCCGAAGTTGAGGTCGATGTGGTCGGCGTGGTTTTCGTCGACGATCATCTTCACGGCGGCCTCGACCGTCGCGGGGTCCACCCCGTAGAGCTGGATCGACCGCGGCGTCTCGGACTCGTGATGACGGATGAGCCGCATGGTGGTCTCGTTGCGCTCCACCAGGGCACGCGTCGTGATCATCTCGCTCACGTAGAGCCCGGCACCGTATTCGCGACACAGGCGACGGAACGCCGTGTTCGTGATGCCGGCCATCGGGGCGAGCACGACGGGAGCGTCGAGTTCGATGTTGCCGATGCGGAGCGACCGCACCGGAGCCATTGCCGTATTCACTGCACCATTCTCCCAGACGGATAACGACAGCGGTGCCCGATCCCGACGATCCGGGAACGGGCACCGCTGTGCAGGAGCCTCACGCGTCGGCGGTCTCGGATGCCTCGCGACGTTCGCCCCACACCTGGCGGGCGATCTGGGTGAACGCCTCGACGGGCTGCGCTCCGCTCACGCCGTACTTGCCGTCGATGACGAAGAAGGGGACGCCGGTGATGCCGTACTGCTGGGCCTGCGCTTGGTCGGCGCGCACCGCGGGGCGGTAGCGCTGCGACGACAGGGCCTCGCGCGCGGCATCCGGGTCGAGCCCCGCCTCGCCCGCGAGAGCGACGAGATCCTCGTCGCGGCCGACGTGGCGCCCCTGAAGGAAGTAGGCCGACATGAGCAGCTCGGCCAGCTCCAGCTGGCGGCCGTTCTCTTTCGCGAAGTGCAGCAGCTCGTGCGCCTTGACCGTGTTCGTGTGCTTGAGGATGTCGAAGCGGTATTCGAGGCCGGCGTCGGCGGCGACGCCGGTGACTCGGTCGAGCATCTCGCGAGCCGACTCGGGCGAGATGCCCTTGTGCTGAGAGAGGTAGTCGACCTCTCCGCCGTCGAAGTCCTCGGGGGTGTCCGGCGAGAGCTCGAACGAGTGGTACTCGATCTCGACGACCGGGGCGTCGTCATCCGACGCGGTCGCGGCCAGGCCGTTCTCGAGGTTCCGCTTGCCGATGTAGCACCAGGGGCAGGCGATGTCGCTCCACACGTCGATCTTGATGGCATCCGTCATATCGCGTGCAACCTCGGACCGCATCGATCTATTCCGTTGGTGGCATCCGTTCTCCCTGGTCGAAGGCGGCGCCCCCGGCGTGGATCAGGTGCCGGCGACCTCCGGCCCGGTGTAATCGGCGAGCAGGGGCGGGGGCAGGGGGCCCTTGATCCGTCGGCCCGAACCGGTCTCTTCCCAGGCGTGGGCGAGGATGCCCACCGACCGAGCGAGCACGAAAAGGCCCCGCGCCAGTTCGGGCTCGACACCGAGCTCACCGTAGACGATGGCCGAGATGCCGTCGATGTTCATCGGGACGCCCCGTGACGCGAGCGCCCGCTCGACCGCGAGTCCCGCGCGCAGGTGGTCGCCGGAGATCGACCCGGAGGCCACGGCCTGCTCGACGAGCGCCAGGAGAGGATCTCGGCGCGGGTCGACCGGGTGAAAGCGGTGGCCGAAGCCCGGCACGAAGGCACCGCGCGCGCGGTGCTCGGCGAGTTCGTCAATGGCGAGTTGGTCGAGGGAGCGCCCGTCGGAGCGGTGGGCGCCGACCATCCGGTTCAGCATCGCCACGCACTGCTGCCCCGCACCGCCGTGGGTGTCACCGAGCACGTTGATGCCGTTCGCCATCGCCGAGTTGATGCCCACACCGCACGTGGCCGCCATGCGCGCGCTCGCGATCGAGGGCGCTTGCGGTCCGTGGTCGACGCTCGCCACCAGCGTCGCCTCGAGCAGCCTGCCGCGCTCGGGATCGAGGACCTCTCCGGTGACCATCAGCCAGATGGTCTCGACGAAACCGGTCGTGCCGATGAGATCCTGCACGGGCCGGCCACGGAAAGCGATCTCACCCGGCTGGATGCGCGTGATGGCCGTGGCCCACCACGCGGTGACGGGGGCCAGCTCGTCGTCGGTCATACGGCACCTTCCTCGTGCAGGTCGGCGATCTCTTCGGCGCTGTAGCCGAGAGCCGCCAGGATCTCGTCGGTGTGTTCGCCGAGCAGCGGCGGGGGCGTGCGCGGTGCCGAGGGTCTCCCGTCGATCCGGATGCCGTTGCCCAGGACGCGGAGCGGTTCGTCGCCGCCGCCCGGGAAGGCGAGCTCGTGCACGAGGCCGCGATCGCGGATCTGGGGGCTCTGCAGCATCTCGCCCACGCGGAGAACGGCGGCCGCCGGAACGCCCGCGGAGCTCAGGACGTCCTCCCACTCCGCGGCCGAGCGTGCGACGAGCGCGCTCTCGAGCTCGGCCGTGAGCGCCGCGCGATGCGTTTTACGGCTCTCGCGCTCGCGGAACCGGTCGTCGGTGATCAGGTCGGGGCGAGCCACGAGGGTGCAGAGGATCTCGAACTGCTCCTGCTTGTTCGCGGCGATGTTGAGCATCCCGTCCCCGGTCGTGAACGCCCCGGAGGGGGCAGCCGTGCCGTTGTCGTTGCCGAGGGGACGGGGTTCGTGACCGTCGACCAGCAGGTTCGAGACGACCCACCCCATCGCGGTCACGGCGGTCTCGAGCATCGAGACATCGATCACCGCGCCGATACCCGTGCGCGCGCGACCGGCCAGGGCGCTGGAGATCGCGAACGCCGCGGCGAGTCCGCCGATCGTGTCGGCGAGCGGGAAGCCCGCGCGCAGTGGCCCGGTTTCGGCGGTGCCGGTCACGCTCATCATCCCCGAGTACCCCTGGATGATCTGGTCGTACGCCGGCTTCGTGCGCATCGGGCCGGTCTGGCCGAAACCGGACACCTGGCACAGGATGAGGCGGGAGTTCAGAGCCCGCAGGTGGTCCCACCCGAAACCGAGACGGTCCAGGACGCCGGGGCGGAAGTTCTCGACGAGCACGTCGGCGGTCGCGACGAGCCGACGCAGTGCCTCGGCGCCGCTCTCCGTCTTCAGGTCGAGGGTGATCGACCGTTTCTGCGCGTTCTGCGCCAGGAAGGAGATCCCGAGCAGCTGCGCGTTGAGCTCGGCGGAGGTACCGAGACGACGCGCGAGGTCGCCTCCCTCCGGGGTCTCGACTTTGATGACGTCGGCGCCCATCAGCGCCAGCTGATACGCCGCGTAGGGGCCGGCGAGGACGTTCGTGAGATCCAGGACGGTGACGCCCGTCAGGGGCCCCGGAGTCGTGGCATCCGTCATGCGGTGACCTGCCGCTTCCGCGCGGCGCGCACCCGGGTGAAGATCACGCCCGCGATCGCGACGGCGAGCACGGCGTACAGGGTGATCGAGATGGGGCTCGACACCAGGATGCCGGCGTCGCCCTCGCTGACGGCCATGGCACGGCGGTACTCGGTCTCGGCGAGGGGGCCGAGGATGATGGCGATGAGCATCGGGGCGACCGGGAGGCCGTAGCGCCGCATCAGGAAGCCGAGCAGACCCACCGCGAGCACGAGCACCAGGTCGAGGATCTTGCCGCTCGTGGCGTAGACGCCGAGCATGGCGAACACCGTGATTCCCGCGTAGAGGTAGTGCTTGGGCACCTTGAGCAGCTTCGCCCAGAGGGGCGCGAACGGCAGGTTGAGGATCAGGAGCACGACCATACCGACGAAGAAGCTCGCCAGCAGCGCCCACACGAGGTCGGGTGCGCGGTCGAAGAGCAGCGGTCCCGGCTGCAGTCCGTACTGACGGAAGGCGGCGAGCAGGATCGCCGCGGTCGCCGAGGTGGGAAGTCCCAGGGCGAGCAGGGCTCCCATGGCGGTACCCGCCGTCGCGTTGCCGGCCGCCTCGGGACCGGCGACGCCCTGGATGGCCCCGCGGCCGAACATCGGGCGCTTGCGTCGTCCGTCGAGTTTGCGCTCCGCGCCGTATGACAGGAAGGTCGGAACCTCGGAGCCGCCGACGGGGATGATGCCGAATGGGACGCCGATCGCGGTGCCGCGTAGCCACGCGGGCAGCGCCTGCCGCAGCTCGCGGAACGACAGCCAGAGGCGACCGCTCGACGCCAGGAGCTTCGTGTCGTCCGGAGTGCCGCGACGACCTGCGACGCTGAACACTTCGCCGAGGGCGAGGAGGCCGACGGTGATCACGACGATGTCGATGCCGTCGAACAGTTCCGGTAGGCCGAAAGTGAAGCGCGAGGCACCGGAGGCGCCGTCGATGCCGACGACCGAAATGGCCAGTCCGATGGCGAGGGCCGCGAGGCCGCGCAACACCGAATCGGTGACGACGGCCGAGATCGCGACGAAGGCGAAGACGGCGAGGGCGAGGTACTCGGCGGGGCCGAAGAGGGTTGCGAGTTCCGCGAGACGCGGTGCGAAGAAGACCACCAGGATCGAGGCGATGATGCCGCCGATGAAGGCGCCGATCGCCGAGGTCGCCAGCGCCTGCGCCGCGCGGCCGTCCTTGGCCATCCGATGGCCCTCGATCGACCCGGCGATCGCGGTGCTGTTGCCGGGAGTGTTCATCAGGATGCCGGCGATCGAGTCGCCGAAGAGACCACCGAAGAGGACCCCGGCGAACATGATGAACGCGCCGATCGGATCCAGGGAGAAGGTGACCGGCAGCAGCAGCGCGACCGCCATCGCCGAGCCGAGGCCCGGCAGCACGCCCACCGCGGTGCCGAGAACGGCGCCGATGAGCACCCACAGCATGTTGATGGGCGTGAGGACGACGGCGAAGCCCTCCCCCAGGTTGACCAGAGCGTCCATCAGAACAGGCCCTCCAGAATTCCAGGCGGCAGGTTGAGTCCGAGACCGCCGGAGAAGGCGATCTGCACGATGGCGGAGATCGCAAGCGAGAGGAAGATGTCGAAGATCGGGCGGCGGCTGCCGAGCGATCGGGCGATGCCCCAGAACAGGAAGGCACCTGAGAGGAGCCAGCCGAGCGGGGTGAGTGCTGCGATGAAGACGATGACGGTGCCGACAGCGCCCGCGAGAGCCCATTGGTTGCTGCGCGGACGAACCGCGGGGGCATCGGGCTCGCGCCCCTCGACCGCGGCGATGAGCGCGTCGTCGTCGATCTCGGCGGTGTCTCCGGCGGCGGTGCCATCGACGACCTCGGCCGGCTCGGGGCGGCGGATCACATCGATGGCGAGCAGGACCGCGAGCACGATCACGGCGCCCGCGATGAGCGCCGGGAACAACTGCGGTCCGGGAGGAGCGGTGTTGGCGGGCACCGTCATCGTGAGGGTGCCCACGATCAGGGCGAGCCCCACTGCCAGCATGACGGCGGGGACGACCAGTCCGGTCCGACGCCGCCAGAAGCCGTGGGAGGGACGCGCCCGGTGTGTGCGCGCAATGGTGGGGACGACGCCGCTCACAGGCCCAGCTCCTCGATGATCGCGTCGACGCGCGCTTGATCCTGCGCGATGAAGTCGGCGAACTCCGCGCCGGTCAGCAGCGCGTCGCGCCACCGGTTGCGCTCGAGCACCTCGGCCCACTCGGGGGTGGCGGCCATCTGCTCGACGATGGCGACGAGCTCGTCGCGGTCGGCATCCGTCAAGCCGGGAGGGGCGACGAGGCCGCGCCAGTTCGGGAGGTTCACGTCGACGCCCTGCTCGATGAAGGTGGGGATGTCGATACCGGGGACGGCTTCCTCGGACGAGACGGCCAGGGCCCGCAGGCGCCCGGCTTCGATCTGGTCGCTGAAGTCGTTGTATCCGCTCACACCAACCGCGACCGTGTTCGACAGCAGCGCCGTGAGCACTTCGCCGCCACCGGCGTACGAGACGTAGTTGATCTCGCCCGGGTCGATGCCCGCGGCTTTCGCGGTGAGTCCGGTCAACAGGTGATCGGTGCCGCCGATGCCGCCGCCGCCGATGGCCTGGCCGTGCGGATTCTCGCGCCACGCCCGGACGAAGTCGTCGAGGTTCTGGAACGGCGAGTTCGCCGGCACGATGAAGACGATGTAGTCCTCGGCGAGACGCGCGATCGGCGTGGTGTCGGCCAGGGTCGCGGCGGAGCCGTTCGCGGTGATCGCGCCCTCCATGACGGTGCCGGTCATCATCAGGTTCGTCGGGTCGGCGTCGAGCTGCACGAACTGACCGAGGCCGATGGTCCCGCCCGCGCCGGGCACGTTGACCACCTGCACGTTGTTGACGACCGAGGTCGAGCGCAGCACCTGCTGGGACTCGCGGGAGGCGAGGTCCCACCCGCCGCCGGGGGCCGCCGGGGCCATGATCGTCAGCTTGGTCCGCGGGTCGGCGCCGGCGCTCGAGCCGCTGGCGTTGACCGCGGCCACGCCGACGAGGGCGGCGGTGGCTGCGATCCCGAGCGCGTTCCATAGGACGCGTCTGGTTCTCACGTCGTCACTCCTTCGTGATGAGGTTCGAGCCGGTGTCCGTCTAGTGGACTCCGGTGTCCACCTGACGGTACACTCGAGTCTCGTGAAGGCGCAACCGTGGCGCCGGGGAGAGATGCTGATGTCGACGATCGTCGAGAGCCGCGACGGCTCGACCGCCGAGGGCGGTGGCGTCCGGGCGGTCACCCGGGCCTTCGAGGTGCTGCAGAGTTTCACGGCGGATCGTCCCGTGCTCTCCGTCGCCGAGATCGTGCGCGAGAGCGGCCTGCCGCGCACCACGGTGCTGCGGCTGATCGACACCCTCGTCGGCGAGCGCATGCTGCGCCACGCCGCCGACGGCCGCATCACGGTCGGCGCACGCCTCATCCGTCTCGCCGCTTTCGCCGAGGCGGCGTGGGCCGTCCCCGAAGAGACCGCCGAGCGCATGACGCGGCTCGCGCAGGAGACCGGTGAGACCGCGAGCCTCTACGTCCGCAGCGGCCTGCGCCGCGTGGCCGTCGCTCAGTCCCCCAGCCCCTACTCGCTCCGCCACGTCGTCCAGGTCGGCGACGAGATGCCGCTTCTGGCGGGGGCGTCGTCGACCCTCCTGGCGGCGGCGAGTGGGCCGGATGCCGCGGAGCAGGTGCTCGCATCGGCCTCGGCCGACGAGATTCGCCGTGTCGACGCGGATGCCTTCCGCGCGGCCGTCGCCGCGGCCGCCCGTGATCGCCATGCCGTCTCGCACGGGGCCCGCGAGCCGGGCAACAGCGGCGTCGCCGTGATCGTGAGAGAGGGCGACGACCGGCGTCCCGCTGTGGTGCTGGGGCTCGGTGGCCCCACGGCCCGCTTCACCGAGGAGCGTGTGGCGATGTTCCTCGAGGCGCTCGAGGCAGCGGCATCCGACCTCCGGCACACCGGTCTGCCCCCCGCACTCGACTGACTTTCCGCACACCCCATCCCCGACGAGAGGAACGCCCAACGATGAGCACTCCGACCGAGATCACGGCATATCCCCCACCCGGTGCGTACGCGTCAGCCACCGTCGGCGACGCGATGGAGCGCTTCGGGGTGGCGCGGGGCGTCTCGCCCCTGTGGGTCGGCGCGGTCGTCTCCGGCCCCGCGGCCACGGTGCTCACGCGTGCCGGCGACAACATGGGTGTGCACGCGGCGTTCGAGGTCATTCGTGCGGGCGAGGTGCTGGTGGTGGACGGCGGTTCGGACGAGACCCGGGCTCTGATCGGTGAGCTGGTGGCAGAGAAGGCGAAGGCGCTCGGCGTGGCCGGCATCGTGCTCGACGGTGCGGCTCGTGACGCCGGTGAGCTGCGCGAGGTCGGCGTCCCGGTCTTCGCTCGCGCGGTGACCCCCGCCGGCCCGTGGAAGACGGGGCCGTACCGCCTGGGCGGCACCGTCAGTCTCGGTGGCGTCCCCGTCTCGCCCGGCGACTGGATCGTCGGCGACTCGGACGGTGTGGCCGTCGTCCCGCGTGCGCGTATCGCGGAGGTCAGCGCCGCAGCCGACGAGCTCGTGCGGGGCGAGGCCGAGCGCCGCACGGCCAACAGGGCGCTCACGCCCCGTGGTTGAGTTCTCCCCGACGCGGCCGGTGATCTGGATCCCCCGCGAGATCCACGTCGACGCGGTGGCCGATCTCGAGACTTGGGCGGACGTGCGACGCGGGTGGGGTGCCGAGGCCGTGGCCGAAGACGCGATCGCTCCCCTGGTTGAAGGGATCCTGCTGCGGACCGCCCGCCTCGACGCCCCCCAGCTGGAGCGGATGCCGCGGCTGCGTCTCATCGCCCGTCACGGCGTGGGCACGGACACCGTCGACACCGTGTTCGCTCGAGAGCGCGGCATCCGGGTGACGATCACTCCCGAAGCGAACGTGCTGTCGGTCGCCGAGCACGCGGTGGCGCTGTTGATGGCGGTGCGGCGGGGTATCGTCGCGGCCGCGACCGGAGCCGCCTCGCGTGCGGAACTGATCGGGGGCGAGCTCAGCGGCTCCACCCTGGGTCTGATCGGCTTCGGCCGCATCGCGCGCCGCGTGGCCCGCATCGGGCAGGGCGGGTTCGGCATGCGGGTGCGCGCGTACGACCCCGGGCTGAGCGACGACGAGGTGCGGGCGGGCGGCGCCGAGCCGTGCTCGCTCGACGATCTCCTCGACGAGGCAGATGCCGTGAGCGTGCACGTTCCGCTGGTGTCCACGACCCGCGGTCTGCTCGGAGCCGAGCAGTTCCGAAGGATGCCGTCGCACGCGATCGTGGTGAACACCTCGCGGGGTGGGGTCGTCGACGAGGACGCGCTGGCCGAGGCGCTCGACGCGGGCGAGCTGGGTGGCGCGGGACTCGACGTTTCCGAGATCGAGCCGATGCCCGACGACCACCCGCTCCGCGGTCGTGCGAACGTCGTCATCACGCCGCACATCGGTGGTCAGACGCGCGAGGCGATGCGGCGGGTCGCGATGGAGGCCGCCGCGTCGCTCCGGTCCGAGCTCGCGCCCTGAGGTCTCACGCGGTCGGGGTGTCGACGGCCCCGCCGAAGCGGCGATCGCGCGACAGATAGAGTCCGATCGCGTCCCAGAGGTGTGTGCGGCGGAAGTCGGGCCAGAGCGTGTCGAGGAACACCATCTCGGCGTACGCCGATTCCCACAGCAAGAAGTTCGAGGTGCGCTGCTCGCCGCTGGAACGCACGAACAGGTCGACGTCGGGCATATCGGGCTGATACAGATTCTTGCGGATGAGTTTCTCGGTCACCGCGGAGGGCTTGAGCCGCCCGGCTGCGATGTCGTCGCCGATGCGGCGCATGGCATCCACGATCTCGACCCGTCCGCCGTAGTTCACGCACATGGTGAGCGTCAGCGTCGAGTTGCCCTCGGTGAGGCGCTCGGCGTGCTGGAGCTCTTTGATGACCGAGCCCCACAGGCGCGGCTTTCGCCCCGACCATCGGATCCGCACGCCCCACTCGTTGAGCTGGTCGCGGCGGCGGTGCAGCACCTCGCGGTTGAAGCCCATGAGGAAGCGCACCTCGTCGGGCGACCGCGACCAGTTCTCGGTCGAGAACGCGTACACCGACAGGTGCTTCACACCCGCCTGGATGGCGCCGGCGACGACGTCGAGCAGAGCCGCTTCCCCGGCCCGGTGACCCTCGACGCGCGTGAGTCCCTGGCGGTTGGCCCAGCGGCCGTTGCCGTCCATCACGATCGCGACGTGCTCGGGCACGGCCCCCTTGGGGTAGGTCGGCGGGTACTCGCCGGTCCAGTCCAGGGGGCGGTAGGCGACGGCGTCGCGGTGCGTGAACGGCTTGGGTGTCATCGGTGCGACTCCAGGTGAGAGAGGGAACGGATGCCGCGCTCGAGGTGGAATTGCGCGTAGGCCGCCACGAGGCCCGAAGCGGCCGCGGTCGTGCGACCGGGTGCGGCGTCGATGGTCTCCCACTCCCCCGCCATCAGGGCTCGGAGCATGCTGACGGTGTCGCGCGCCACGCGGGGCGAGCCCGCGGGGGCACAGGTCGAGCAGATGACACCCCCCAGCTGCGGGAGGAAGTAGTCGTGGTCTCCGATCGTGCCGCAACGGGCGCACTCGGTCAGTCCCGGCGCCCAGCCCGAGAGGGCCATCGCGCGGAGCAGGTACGAGTCGAGCACGCTGCGTTCGGAGTGCTCCCCGCGCGCGAGGGAGCGGAGGCCGCCCACCAGCAGAAGGTATTGCTGCGGGGTCGCCTCGGCCTCGTTCAGGCGATCGGCGGTCTCGACCATGGCGCTCGCGGTGGTGTACCGGTCGTAGTCGGTGACGATGTCGGCACCGTACGAGCCGAGAGACTCGGCCTGCTGCACGATGTCGAGGTTGCGTCCCGTCGACAGCTGCACGTCGGCGACCATGAAGGGTTCGAGCCGAGACCCGAACTTCGACGAGGTGCGGCGTACCCCCTTCGCGACGGCACGGATCTTGCCGTTGCGACGGCTGAGCAGCGTGAGGATGCGGTCCGCCTCCCCGAGCTTGTGGGTACGCAGGACCACGACTTCGTCGCGGTAGGTGGGCACAGTCCATTATCCGCCCGCTCCCCCGGAAAGCGGCTGCGTGCGGTCGTGGCGCGCCGCCCAGGTCAGCGGGAGGCGGCCGTGCGTCCCTGAATCGGCCAGGACGGGTCGGGGATCGGCAGGTCCGGGCGGGTCTGCTGCAGGAAGTCGATGAGCTGGGGGTATCCGAGCATGATGCGGGTCGCACCGAATCGGGTCGTGCTCCCCGTCTTGCCGAGGATGCCGCCGAACCGATTGCCGAAATCGGGCTCCAAACTGGTGAGCTCCGCGATCGGCACCTCGTTCGGCCCGCGCACGAGACCGAACGACCACACCGAGACGGGGGTGACTTCGAGGCGCATCCGCTTCATGCCGCGGGCGAGGAGGATGAACAGGATGCCGCCGACGAGCATCGCCGCCCCCGCGATGACCATTCCGATCTCCGGGTCGCGGACGAAGGCGGCGGCCAGCAGGAGCATGACCGCGAGCGGGAGGACGGCGATGCCGACGGTACGGATGAGCACGCGCTGCCACATCCGCGTCGAGACCACGAAGAGCACGCCCTCCCTCGTGGCTCGCGCGGTCGCGCGCGACGGCGACCGCCTGATGATCGCGGTGACGATGGTCGTGATGACTCCCGCGATGAGCACGGCGACCGCCACACTCGAATTCGCCCCCCAGTGCATGTGCGTTCCTCTCCCGCGGTTCCCGACCGGCTCGACGTTCCGGGCACACAGAGCGGCCCCCTATATCGATCCAACCGCATGGCCGTCAGACGCGCTGCCGCTGGACGTGGGATCGCGGGCGGTGCTAAAGCGTGTTCTCAGCGGTCGGAATGGCGCTGCCAGCTGGGCTGACCCCATTCGAGGAACCAGCGCAGCCACCGCGGGGCGCCGCGCCGGGGTCGCAGGTAGTCGTCGCGAGCACACTCGTACAGCTCGGCGGGCAGCGTCACCTCCGGGTCGCCGACGAGGGGTGGGAGATGCTTCTCGATCGCCGAAGGAAACGTGCGCATCCCCGCCCATCCGGAGGGGATGGCCCGTATCCGGGCGCCCTCGGCGGTGAGGCTCAGCCGCCAGTCGTCGTCGATCGTGATCAGTCGTGCCGCGCTGAGCGCACCCGCGGCGGCCTCGAGGGTTCTCCGGCTCGGCATGCCCACCTGGATCATGTCCCACGTCGAGAGGATGCCGCGGATCGTCGACCGGCGCTTCTTCCCCGGTGTCAGCGTCGCGAGGAGGGTCGCCGCATCCGAGCGGAGGTACGCGGGGTCCATACGCCGAGACTATGCCGCGCCTCCCCGCGCCCTCGAACGCTTCGCGGAGAATGGATGCCGTGAACGCCTCGGTCTTCGTCATCCCGCTGTGGGCGGATCTCACCGCCGTCGCACTCGGCGGCGTGCAGGGGGCCCTGTTCGCCTCGGGGTTCCAGGGTCAGCGGCGATTGGACCTGCTCGGCGTGGCGATCATCGGCATCCTGCTCGGGATGGGCGGCGGTCTCATCCGAGATCTGCTGCTCGGGCTCACCCCCGCCACGCTGCAGAGCAACTGGTATCTCATCACCGCGACCCTCGCGTCGATCGTCGGGATGCTCCTGTCGGGGATCTTCCAACGGCTCAACCGCGCGATCGTCATGCTCGACGCCGTCGTCATCGGGCTGTTCGGCGCCTTCGGAACGTCGAAGGCTCTGGCGCTCGGCATGCCGGCGGTGCCCGCGGTGTTCGTGGGCGTCCTGGCCGCTGCCGGCGGCAGCGTGCTGAGGGATGTGCTGATGGGCCTGCCGGTCGCGATCATGCACGTCGGCTCTCTCTACGCCGTGGCCGCCGGCGGCGGGTGCGTCGTGCTCGCCACGACGGCCGCGTTCGGCGTCCCCCTCCCGATCGCCGCAGTGATCGGCGTGATCGTGACGACCGTCATCCGCGTGCTCGCGGTGATCTTCGACCTCTCCCTACCCGAGCAGCGCAAGCTCTACCGGCGCAAGGTCGCGGTCGAGACCACCGGCATCCCGATCATCCGGCCCGACGACGCGGCCTGAGCGCCGCTTCTGACACGCGCATCACGCGTCGAGGACGACCTCGTCACCGACGCGGATCGTGCCGCCGCCGTCGGCGGGGAGCAGCAGGATGCCGAGGGTCGGCGCGTCCTGGCCGAACTCGGACGTGAGCACCCGCAGCAGACGCGCATCGCGCACGCCGGTGTCGGGGTTCGCGGTGATCGCGGCGCACCGTTCGATCGGCTTCTGCACCTCGAAGACCACCTCGCCGATACGCAGGCGGCCGTTCCAGTCGAGCTCTGCCCACGCGTCGCTGCCATCGACGACGATGTTCGATCGGAAGCGGCGATCATCCACGGGCGCGGGGACCGTGGCATCCAGCGCTCCGACCGACGCCGCGCCGTGCAGCGAGATGAAACCGCGCGGGCGGTCTTGGAAGCGGGCCGTGCGGCCGTCTCCGAGAAGACCGAGGGGCAGGATGCCGTCGGCCTCCAGCAGCCTCGCGTCGTTCGTCGTCCGCAGGTACGCCGTTACCGCCTCGGCGAGGCGCTCCCGTCCGCTTTGACTGAGGTCGGCCTCCACGTCGATGTCATCGACCCGGAGGCGGAGCGTCTGCGTCCGATCGTCGAAGGTGAGATCGACCCGCGCGAGCGAGGGGAACGTCATGAGAGCGAGGCCGCGTCTTTTGGGGAAGGTCGCGTCCGCCGGCTCGAGGGCGTCGGCGAAGCGGAAGACGAGCGACCGGTCGCCCTGCACGCGGCCGTCGTCCTGGATGACGAGACTGTCGCGCCTCTCGGGCGTGAAGCCCTTCACGGGGTAGCGGTACAGGGCGTCGACGCGGATCACCTGTTCATCCTGGCATCGACGCCCTCCGCCAACATCACCCGCGGGCGAGCACCTCGCCGTGCGGGAGAAGAATCCACCCGTCGGCGTCCGCCGCCCATTCGCGCCACGCATCGGAGATGCGCTGCAAGGTCGCGTCGTCGGCGAGTCCGAGCCGCTTCGCGTGGCCCGCGAACGCCGAGGCGAGCACCCGGTCGGCCCACATGCCGCCCCACCAGGTGCGCTTGTCGGGGGTGTCGAACACCCAGACGCTGGCGCTCGCCTCGATGCGCGCGAACCCGGCCTCGCGGGCCCACGCTTTGAGCACGCGACCGGCGTCAGGCTCCCCCGACACCCCGCGATGCACCCCCTGGTAGATCTCGAGCCACTCGTCGAGAGCGGGGATTCTCGGATGCCAGATCACCCCGCCGTAATCGACGTCGCGCACCGCGACGAGGCCGTCGGGGCCGGCGACCCGTCGGAACTCGCGCAGCGCATCGACGGGTCGGGCGAGGTGTTGCAGCACCTGGTGCGCGTGCACGATGTCGAACGAGCCGTCGGGCTCGTCGAGCGCGTACGCGTCGCCGGTGCGGAACGTCACGTTCGTGCGGTCCCCCGCGGTGGCGCGGGCGACCTCGACGACGTCGGCGGCGGCATCCACCCCGACGACCTCTCCCGGGAAGACCCGGTCGGCGAGGTCGACGGTGATGGAGCCGGGGCCGGCGCCCACATCGAGGATGCGGGCGCCGGCCGACAGCGAAGACACCAGGTACGCCGCCGAGTCGTCGACGGTGCGCGCGGCGTGGGAACGCAGCACGCTCTCGTGGTGTCCGTGGGCGTATGCCACGGTCGATTTCTCGTTCGCGCGGCTCAGACGCCGGCCAGGGCGCCGGAGGTCTGACGGGAGCGAATCGCGCGGTTCACGCCCGACACGATCGCCTTGAGCGACGCGGTCGAGATGTCTCCGTCGATACCGACGCCCCACAGACGCTGGTCGTCGACCTGCAGCTCGACGTACGCGGCCGCCTGCGCGTCGCCGCCCGAGCTGAGAGCGTGCTCGACGTAGTCGTAGAGGGTCACCTCGAAGCCCTGGGCGCGCACGATCTCGAGGAAGGCCGCCACCGGTCCGTTGCCCACTGCGGAGGCCGGGTGGTTCGCATCGCCGTCGCGCAACGTGACATCGAGGTGCACGTCCCCCGACATGTCGCTCGACGAGCGGGTCGAGAGCAGCTCGAACCGGCCCCAGCGCTGATCGTCGGATTCGGACGGCAGGTACTCATCGGTGAAGATCTCCCAGATCTGCCCGCTCGAGACCTCGCCGCCCTCGGCATCCGTGCGGGTCTGCACGACGCCCGAGAACTCGATCTGGAGCTTGCGCGGCAGGTCGATCGCGTGGTCGGCCTTCAGCAGGTACGCGACCCCGCCCTTGCCCGACTGCGAGTTCACGCGGATGACGGCTTCGTACGAACGCCCCAGGTCCTTCGGGTCGATCGGCAGGTAGGGAACCGCCCACTCGATGTCGTCGATGCTCTTGCCCTCGGCGGCCGCGCGGGCTTCCATCGCCTCGAAGCCCTTCTTGATGGCATCCTGATGCGATCCGCTGAACGCGGTGAAGACGAGATCGCCGGCCCACGGGCTGCGCTCGGGAACGGGCAGCTGGTTGCAGTACTCGACCGTTCGCTTGACCTGGTCGATGTCGCTGAAGTCGATCTGCGGGTCGATCCCCTGCGTCAGCAGGTTGATGCCCAGGGCGACGAGGTCGACGTTGCCGGTGCGCTCACCGTTGCCGAACAGGCACCCCTCGATGCGGTCGGCGCCGGCCATGTAGCCCAGCTCGGCGGCGGCCACGGCGGTGCCCCGGTCGTTGTGCGGGTGCAGCGACAGGATGACGTTCTCTCGGTGGTTCAGGTGGCGCGACATCCACTCGATCGAGTCGGCGTAGACGTTGGGGGTGGCCATCTCGACCGTGGCGGGCAGGTTCAGGATGACCTTGCGCTCGGGCGTGGGCTCGAAGATCTCGAGCACCTCGTTGCAGATGCGCAGGGCGAACTCGAGCTCGGTGCCGGTGTAGCTCTCGGGCGAGTACTCGTAGAAGACCTCGGTCTGCGGGATGGTCTTCTCGTACTGCTTGCACAGCCGCGCGCCCTCGAGGGCGATGTCGACGATGCCCTGCTGGTCGGTGCGGAACACGACCTCGCGCTGCAGGACGCTCGTGGAGTTGTACAGGTGCACGATGGCCTGCTTCGCACCGGCGATCGCTTCGTACGTGCGGGCGATGAGGTGCTCGCGGGCCTGGGTCAGCACCTGGATCGTGACGTCGTCGGGGATCAGGTTCTCGTCGATCAGCTGGCGAACGAAGTCGAAGTCGGTCTGGCTCGCGCTGGGGAACCCGACCTCGATCTCCTTGTAGCCCATCTTCACGAGCAGGTCGAACATGACCCGCTTGCGCTCGGGGCTCATCGGATCGATCAGCGCCTGATTGCCGTCGCGCAGGTCGACGGCGCACCAGCGGGGCGCGACCTCGATGCGCTTCGACGGCCACGTGCGATCGGGCAGGTCGACCGCGATCTGCTCGTGGAAGGGACGGTACTTGTGCACCGGAGCGGACGTGGGCTTCTGGGTGTTCTTCATGATGTGTCGCTTCTTTAGATTCGTTCGGTGGGGCCGACGACGATCTCCGCGACGAGGAAGGCCCTTAGATCGAGGACTCGTCGCGGCAACTAAGAAGAAGCTGGCCACCGAAGCGCATGGAGCGATCGTAGCAGTCCCTCACGACCCGCTCGTCTGCGTGGGCCGCCACTCGCGGTCGAGGACGCCGTACACGAGCAGGTCGCTCCACCGCCCCTTGAACCACTCGTTCTCGACGAAGTGCGCCTCGAGGCGCATGCCGAGGCGCTCCGCGAGGGCCGCGGACCGCACGTTGTCGGCGTCGATCTGGGCGACGAGACGGCGGAGGCCGTAGACCTCGAACGCCGTGTCGATCAGCGCGCGCACCGCCTCGGTGGCGAGCCCACGACCGGAGGCCGCGGGGCTCACGACCCACCCGATCTCGGCGGAGCCCGCCGCGGCGTCGAGGTGAAACAGCACCAGGTCGCCGATCACCGCGCCGTCGTCGGCTCGCTCGATCACGAGCATCACGCCGCCGCGCTCCCCCTCGAGACTCGTGCCGCCCATCAGATGACCGTTGCGGTGTCGAATGTCGTCGGCCGACTGCGGTTCGAAGGGGAGGAAGCGGCACACCTCGGGATCGCCGCGGTACGCGGCCATGGCCTCGAGATCGCGCTCCTCGAAGGGGCGCAGCCGCACCCGCTCGCGGACCACGTCGAGAGTGTCGGGCGCGGCAGGAAGGACGAAAGGCGAGTCGCTCACGGGAGCAGCGCGACCTTGCCGCCCGGGTGCCCGTCCATGACGAAGCGCACGGCCTCGATCGCCTGAGCAAGCGGGTAGGTGCGCGCGACGGGCACCTCGAGAACGCCGGATGCCGCCAACTCCAGCACCCGGGCACGGGCGATATCGCGGAAGCGGGCGCTCTCGGGTCTCGAACCGGCGATCCACAGCACGCCGTCTCTCTTCGCCCGCTCGGGGTCGACGATCGTGACGATGCGGTCGCGTTCGGAGACGAGGGCGAGAGAGACATCGAATGCCTCGTCCGTGCCGACGGCATCCCACGCGGCAGCGATGCGGGCGCCCTCCGCGGCCGCCTCGACCCGCTCGCGCAGACCGTCGCCGTAGGCCACCGGGATGCCGCCGTAGCGACGGACGCGGTCGGCCGAGTCATCGGCATCCGGGCCCACCGTTCCGATGACGCGCACGCCAAGCTCGCGCGCCTGCTGGAGCAGGCTCACGCCCACCGCGCCGGAGGCGGCATGCAGCAGGACGGTGTCACCCTCGGTGACGCGGGTGACCTGAATCATCTCGGCGGCCGTGGTGCCGGCGAGCAGGAGGTTCGCGGCTTCGGGGTGCGAGAGGTTCGCGGGCTTGGCGAAGACGTCGCGGGCGGGAACCGTCAGCTCGGTCGCATAGGCGCCCTGCACGCGGAACGCGACGACCTCGTCACCGATGCGCAGTTCGCCCGACCCGCCGAGAGTGTCGGGGCCGACGGCGGTCACCTCGCCCGACAGCTCGTAGCCGATCGGCACGGGGAACTCGGTGCCGGGACGTGCGGTGGCGACGTGCTTCGCGTCCGCGGGGTTGATGCCCGCCGCGCGCACGCGGACGGTCACTTCGCCCGGGCCGGGAGGTGCGACCTCGATGTCGTCGAAGGTCCACGAGTCGATCGGGCCCGGAGCCGGGGCCGTCCACCTCTTCGCCATGGTCACGCCTTTCGTTGCGGGTGTTCGCCGCCGGGTGCGGACCCGGCGCGCGAGGGATCCGAGGAGCCGGTCAGAAGCCGAGGCGACCGAGCTGCTTCGGGTCGCGCTGCCACTCCTTGGCCACGCGCACGTGCAGGGACAGATAGACGCGGCCGCCGACGAGCGGCTCGATGCCGGCGCGGGCGCGTGCACCGACATCCGCGAGGCGCGACCCCTTCTTGCCGATGATGATCGCCTTCTGGCTGTCGCGCTCGACGACGATGTTCGCCCACACGTCGGTGAGGTCGCTGTCCTCGCGCGGAGCGACGTCGTCCACGGTCACGGCGATCGAGTGCGGCAACTCGTCGCGAACACCGTGGAGGGCTGCTTCGCGGATGATCTCGGCGATGCGGTCCTCGAGGGCCTCGTCGGTGACGACGTCGTCTTCGTACAACGCGGGACCGACCGGCATGAGGGCGAGCAGCTCGTCGCTCAGCACGTCGAGCTGATCGTTCGTGACGGCGGAGAGCGGAATCACCGCCGCCCAGTCCTCTCGCAGCGCGTCGACCTCGATGAGACGTTCGGTGATCTGGTCGCGCGTCGCGGCATCGGTCTTGGTGACGAGAGCCACCTTCTTGGCGCGCGGATAGCCCGAGAGCGACTCGGCGATACGGCGGTCGCCGGGGCCGACCTTCTCGGTGGCGGGTGCGCAGAACGCGATCACGTCGACGTCGCCGAGCACCTGCTCGACGAGGTCGTTCAGGCGCTGGCCGAGCAGAGTGCGCGGGCGGTGGATGCCGGGGGTGTCGACGACCACCAGCTGACCGCCGGGGCGGTTGACGATGCCGCGGATGGCACGGCGAGTGGTCTGCGGCTTGTCGCTCGTGATGGCGACCTTCTCGCCCACGAGGGCGTTGGTCAGCGTGGACTTGCCGACGTTCGGCCGGCCCACGAAGGTCACGAAGCCGGATCGGGTGTCGGTCATCTGTCGTTCCTCTCACGCTGCGAGACCTCTGCCTCGGCGTCTTCGTCGTCCATCGTCTCAGCCCGTTCCACGATCACCGTCGCGATGCCGCGGTTGCGCCCGCGCGAGGCGCCGCCGGTCATGACGAGACCGGAGTGCTCGGCTGTCGCACCGGGCTGCGGGATGCGGCCCAGAGCCTTGCCCAGCAGGCCGCCGACCGAATCGACGTCTTCGTCGTCGAGTTCGAGGCCGAACAGGTCGCCGACCTCGTCGAGGCCGAGGCGCGCATTGACGCGGTACCGGCCGTCGCCGAGCTCCACGATCTCGGTGGAGGGCGCGTCGTATTCGTCGGCGATCTCGCCCACGAGCTCTTCGATCAGGTCTTCCAGGGTGACGAGCCCCGCGACCCCGCCGTACTCGTCGACGACGAGGCAGACGTGAACGGCGTCCTTCTTCATCTGCTGCAGCAGGGTCTCGGCCTTCATCGACTCGGGCACGAAGACCGCCGGTCGAGCGATCCGGCGGATCGGCGCGTCGCGCCAGCCGGCCTCGTCGCGGAAGCCGAACTGGACGAGGTCTTTCAGGTACAGCACCCCCACGATGTCGTCGGCTTCGTCGTCGGCGAGGGGGATGCGCGAGACGCCCTTCTCGAGGAACAGAGCGAGCGCCTCGCGGGAGGTGGCCGCGGCATCCACACTCACCATGTCCGTGCGGGGAACCATGACCTCGCGCACGTACCGATCGGTGAAGTCGAAGACGGAGTGGATGAGCTCGCGGTCGTCCTCTTCGATGAGCTCGTTCTCGGCCGCCTCGTCGATGATGCTGAGCAGCTGCTCTTCGGAGGCGAACGAGGTCGAGTGGGCGACACCGGGCGTCACCCTGTTGCCCACCGCGACGAGTCCGTGGGCGAGGGGCCCGAGCAGGATGCGCATGCCGCGGATGATCGGCGCTCCCCCGCGGAGGAGGCCGCGGGCGTGCTGCCGACCGACCGAGCGTGGGCTGGCGCCGACGGCGACGAACGACATGCCCGTCATCAGAACGGCCGCCGCGAGCACGGCGAGCGGGATGTTGTCGAAGATCAGCATGAACGCGGCTGCAACCAGCACCGCCGCCGTGGTCTCTGCGAGGACGCGGATGAACGAGACGGCCGTGACGTGGGCGTTCGTGTCGTCGGCGATGCGACGCAGGGACCGCGCGTTGCGACCGCCCGACCCGAGTTCGATCAGGTCGATGCGAGAGGTCACGCCCAGGGCCGCCTCGAACGCCGCCATCAGGCCGCCGAAGGCGACGAGCAGGAAGGCGGAGACGAGGAGGAGGGCCTCGGTCATGCGCGGCGCTGGCGCTCGACGGCCTGGAAGCCGGCGATCAGCTCGCGCTGCAGACCGAACATCTCGCGCTCCTCGTCGGGTTCGGCGTGGTCGAAGCCGAGCAGGTGGAGCAGCCCGTGGGTCGTGAGGAGGATCAGCTCGTCCTGCGTGGAATGCTTCGCGGCGACGGCCTGGGTCTCGGCCACCGCCGGGCACAGCACGATGTCGCCGAGCAGACCCGCGGGGGTGGGGGCGTCCTCGGAGCCGGGGCGCAGTTCGTCCATCGGGAAGCTGAGCACATCGGTGGGCCCCGGCTCGTCCATCCACTGCACGTGCAGGGATTCCATCGCGCCCTCGTCGACGAGCACGATGGCCACGTCGGCGTCGGCGCTGACGTGCAGCTCGGCCAGGTTGTACTCCATGAGACGCAGCAAGACCTGCTCGTCGATCTCGTGGTCGGACTCGTTGTTGATCTCGATGGTCATGAGCGGTTTCGTCTCGGGAGGTGATCGCGGGGACCGGCGGCGCTCGGGCCGCGTCGCTCCGCACGGGTGGCGAATTCGGATGCCTCGTCACGCTCGCGACGAGCGGCGAGGCGCTTCTCGTCGTACTCGCTGTACGCGTCGACGATGCGGCCCACGAGGTTGTGGCGCACGACGTCGTCGCTGGTGAGGCGGGAGAAGTGGATGTCGTCGATGTCGTCGAGCACGCGCGTGACGAGCCGCAGACCCGAAGCGCCCTGCGGGAGGTCGACCTGCGTGATGTCACCGGTCACGACCATGCGCGTCCCGAAGCCGAGGCGCGTGAGGAACATCTTCATCTGCTCGGGCGTGGTGTTCTGCGCCTCGTCGAGCACGACGAAGGAGTCGTTGAGCGTACGACCGCGCATGTACGCCAGGGGCGCGACCTCGATCGTGCCCGTCGCCATCAGCTTCGGGACGATGTCGGGGTCCATCATCTCGTTGAGCGCGTCGTAGAGCGGGCGCAGGTAGGGGTCGATCTTGTCGGTGAGGGTGCCCGGGAGGAATCCGAGCCGCTCCCCCGCCTCGACGGCCGGCCGCGTCAGGATGATGCGGTTGACCTCTTTGCGCTGAAGCGCTTGCACGGCCTTGGCCATGGCGAGGTAGGTCTTGCCCGTACCGGCTGGCCCGATGCCGAAGACGATCGTGTTCTCGTCGATCGCGTCGACGTACTCTTTCTGACCGGCGGTCTTGGGCCGGATGGTCTTGCCGCGCGACGAGAGGATCGCCTCGCCCATGACCTCGGAGGGGCGCGGGCCCCCGTCGGAGAGCATCCGGTTCGAGCTCGACACGTCGGACGGATCGAGACCGTGGCCCGAGCGGGTCATGCTGAGCAGCTCGTCGACGAGACCTCGGGCCGCGCGAACCGCATCGGGTGTGCCCGAGAGGGTGATCTCGTTGCCGCGCACGTGCACGTCGACATCGGGGTGCTCCTTCTCGACGACCCGCAGCAGGCGGTCCTGCGGGCCGAGAAGCTGCACCATGGCCACGCCGTCGACCTGGATGTGGTCGGAGACGGTTTCTTCGGCGGAATCAGCCACCCAAGCTCTTTTCGTTCAGGCCGCCCGCGAGGACGTGGGCGTGCACATGGAAGACGGTCTGACCGGCACCCTCGCCGGTGTTGAAGATGAGGCGGAAGTCGCCGTCTGCGTGCTCGGCGGCGACCGTATTCGCCAGTCCGATGACCTCGGTCAGCAGGTCGGGGTCGCCCGCGGCCAGCTCGACGACGTTGCGGTACTGCTGCGTCTTGGGGATGACGAGCAGATGCACCGGCGCCTGGGGTGCGATGTCGCGGATCGCGAAGGCGTTCTCGGTCTCGGCGACGATCTCGGCGGGGATCTCGCCCTGCAGGATGCGCGTGAAGATCGACGGTTCGCTCATGGCATCCAGTCTAGTGACGGCCTCCGACACCGGGGCTGGGCGGATCCGCGCGCTGCACGGAGCGTGACACGCCGACCCGGTTCGGCGGGCATTCCGTCGCAGGGGGCGGGAGAAGCGCGCCCCACGCGACGGGATCCGCCCCGAACGCCGCAGGTGACCTGCGCCGACCTCGCGGACGACACGCGCGGGCGGGTCACCAACGACCATGCGCCGCCGACAGCACCGAGATCGCCGCGGCCCCCGCGGTGGAGGTCCGAAGCACGGTGTCGCCGAGGCGGACGAGCCGCGCGCCGGCGCCCTCGAGCGCCGACAGCTCGTCGGGTGCGATCCCGCCCTCGGGGCCGACCACGAGCACCACATCGCGTCCGTCCGACGCCTCGGCGGCCACCTCGGTGAGGCGAGCGGATGCCGAGGGCTCCAGCACCAGAACCCGCGCGCTACCCGAGAGGCCGACGAGGTCGGCGATCCGCGCGACCTGCTCCACCTCGGGGATCCACGCGCGGTGGGCTTGCTTCGCCGCTTCGCGGACGATCGTGCGCCAGCGCGCGAGACCCTTCTCGGCCTTGGCGTCCCAGCGCGAGACGCTCCGCGACGCCTGCCAGGGCACGATCGCGTCGACGCCGAGTTCGGTGGCGGCCTGGACGGCGAGCTCGTCGCGGTCCCCCTTGGCGAGGGCCTGCACGAGCACGAACCGCGGCGAGGGCGCGGGATGCTCGTCGCGCGCGGTGATGCGCACATCGACCTGCCTCGGGGTCGCCGCGGTCACGAGACCCGTCAACCACACCCCGCGACCGTCGCCCAGCGTCACCGCCTCGTCGACGCGCACACGCCGGACGGCCGAGGCATGGTGCGCCTCGGTGCCGGTCAGCTCGACGGTGTCACCCGGTAGCGCGGAGGTGGCGTCGTCCGTGACGAAGTGCAGCGCCACGTCAGTGCCGGAAGCGGTCGCGGAACTTGCTGAACATGCCCTGCTGGTGCTCGGCCAGACGGGGCTTCGGGGCCTTCGTCCGCTTCGCGAACTCCTCGATGAGGGCCCGCTCCTTGTGGTCGAGGCGCGTAGGGGTCACCACGTGGACGCCGACGCGCAGGTCGCCGCGCTGGCTGCCGCGCAGCGGCGTGATGCCGCGGCCCTTGATGGTCAAGACGTCGCCCGACTGCACGCCCGGACGCACCTCGAGGTCGACGCTGCCGTCGAGGGACTGGATCGAAGTGTTCGTGCCGAGGATGGCATCCGGCATCGACACCTCCAGCGTCGCGACGAGGTCGTCACCCTCGCGGCTGAAGGACTCGTGCACGTCGACGGTGATCTCGAGGTAGAGGTCGCCGTTGGGACCGCCCGCGGGTCCGACCTCGCCCGAACCGGGGAGCTGCAGGCGCAGGCCCGACTCGACGCCGGCCGGGATGTCGACCGACACGGTGCGGCGCGCGCGCACGCGGCCCTGACCCTGGCACGTGCCGCAGGGATAGGGAATGGTCGTGCCGTGGCCCTGGCACACGCTGCAGGGGGCGCTGGTGACGACGTTGCCGAGCAGGCTGCGGACGGTGCGCTGCACGTGGCCGGAGCCGTGGCAGATGTCGCAGGTGACTTCGCTCGTGCCGGGCTGCGTACAGGCGCCCTGGCAGGTCTCGCACAGAACGGCGGTGTCGACCTCGAGGTCGCGGTGGGTGCCGAAGACGACGTCGCCCAGGTCGAGAGTGACGCGTACGAGAGCGTCCTGTCCGCGCTCCCGACGCGAGCGCGGACGGGGCCCTCGTCCGCCGCCGCCCTGACCGCCCCCGCCGAAGAACGTCTCGAAGATGTCGCTGAAGCCGCCGAAGCCGGCCGCTCCCCCGCCGCCGAAGGGGCTCTGATCGCCGCCCATGTCGTAGCGACGTCGCTGCTCAGGGTCGCTCAGCACGTCGTAGGCGTGGGTGACGAGCTTGAAGCGCTCGGAGGCGTCTTCTCCCGGGTTCACATCGGGGTGCAGCTGGCGCGCCAGACGGCGGTACGCCTTCTTGATGTCTTCGGGGCTGGCATCGCGTTCGACGCCCAGGACCTCGTAGTGGTCAGCCACAGTCGCCTTCCTGTCCGCTCACGCGGGGTCGTTCTCGGGGTGGGGGTGCTCGAAGTGCTCGTCGTCAACGAGACGTGTCGTCGTCTTCGAGCATCCGGGTCAGATAGTGCGCGACGGCACGGACCGCCGCGAGGTTGGAGGAGTAGTCCATACGGGTGGGGCCGAGCAGGCCCACCCGGGCCCCGCCGGTGGAGCCGTCGTACCGGCTCGCGAGCACGGAGGCCTCGACGAGACCGAACGGCTCGTTCTCGCGGCCGATGCTGGCCGACAAACCCTTGTCGTCGGCCACCATCTCGCTCATGAGACGCAGAAGCGTCACCTGCTCTTCGATGGCCTCGAGCAGCGGATAGATGCTGCCGCGGAAGTCGGATTCCCGCTTGGCGAGGGTCGCCGCACCCGCCATGACCATTCGGTCCTGGCGGAACCCTTCGAGCTCCTCGCCGACGATGCGCAGCACCGCGTCGGCAATCGCGTCGAGGGCGACCCCGGGTCGCGGGCCGTCGGCGAGAACCGTCTGCACGTGGTGGGAGCTGTCGGCCACGCTTCGCCCGACCAGCACCGCACCCACGCGAGCACGAAGCTGGACGATGTCCGTCTCGCCCGGTTCGGCGGGAACGAGAGCGATGCGCTGCGACACGCGTCCGGTGTCGGTGACGAGGATGACGAGAACGCGCGGTCCGCCGAGGGCGACGAGCTCGACGTGGGTCACGTGGGCGCGCGCGAACGAGGGGTACTGCACGATCGCGACCTGCCCGGTCAGCTGTGTGAGCGCGCGGACGGTGCGGGCGAGCAGGTCGTCGAGATCGCCCGCTTCATCGAGGAACGAGGTGATCGCGCTTCGCTGGGCGCCCGAGAGCGGGCGGAGTTCGGCGAGGTGGTCGACGAAGACGCGGTAGCCCTTGTCGGTGGGAACGCGCCCCGACGAGGTGTGCGGCGCGACGATGAGCTCTTCGTCTTCGAGCAGCGCCATGTCGTTGCGGATGGTCGCCGCCGACACCCCGAAGGCGTGGCGGTCGACGATGGCTTTGCTGCCGACGGGCTCGCGCGTGTCGACGTAGTCCTGGACGATCGCGCGAAGCACCTGCAGGCCTCGTTCCGACACCATGAGCTGCTCCTCCCGTCTGGCACTCGCATCTGCGGAGTGCCAATTCTACGGGATCGGCCCGAAAGGGTGCCGGGGGCTCGCGGATCAGACCGTGAGGGCGCGCACGACGGCGTCCGCCAGCAGGCGTCCGCGCAGGGTCAGCACGATGCGCCCCCGCACGGCATCCCGGCCCTCGATCAGACCGTCGGCGATGAGGGATGCCACGGCCTTGCGCCCTTCGCCGAGGATCTCCGACACCGCCAGCCCCTCGCGGATGCGACTGCGCAGCAGCACCGATTCCAGTCGGCGCGCGGTCTCGTCGGGGCGCTCCCGCGCCGCGGCCGGGGACTCGCGTGCGGCCAGGCGCTGCGCGTAGGCGGCGGGGTGTTTGACGTTCCACCAGCGCAGCCCGCCGACATGACTGTGTGCGCCCGGCCCGAAACCCCACCAGTCGGTTCCACGCCAGTAGGCGAGGTTGTGTCGCGAGCGGTGGGAGACCCCGCGCGACCAGTTCGACACCTCGTACCAATCGAAGCCCGCGGAACCGAGCAGCCCGTCCGCGAGTTCGTACATGTCGGCCTGCAGATCGTCGTCGGGCATCGCGACGACGCCCGAGCGGATCTGACGGGCGAGCTTCGTGCCGTCTTCGACGATCAGCGCGTACGCCGAGATGTGATCGGGCTCGAGCGCGACGGCCGCCTCGAGGGAGGCGCGCCAGTCGTCGAGCGACTCGCCCGGCGCACCGTAGATGAGGTCGACCGACACGTCGAGACCCGCCCGGCGGGCCGCGGCGACGGCGGTGGCGACGTTCAGCGGGTCGTGCGTGCGATCGAGGGCGGCCAGCACGTGCGGGCGCGCCGACTGCATACCGATGGACAGGCGGGTGACGCCCGCGTCGGCGAGGGTGCGCGCCACGGTGTCGTCGACGGTGTCGGGGTTGGCTTCGACCGTCACCTCGGCACCGTCGGCGATCCCGAACTCGTCCCGCACGGCGTCGAGCATCAGCGCGAGGTCCCCGGGCGGGAGCAGCGTCGGTGTGCCTCCCCCGAAGAAGACGGTGGATGCCGTGCGCCGCCCGCCCGCAGCATCCATCACTCCCGCAGCCAGGCGTACCTCGGCGGTGAGCGTGTCGGCGAAGTCGTCCTGGCGAGCGCCGCGCAGCTCGCTGGCGGTGTACGTGTTGAAGTCGCAGTAGCCGCAGCGCACCCGGCAGAACGGTACGTGCAGGTACACGCCGAAGTCGGCCGCGGGATCGATGTCGAGGTCGGCGGGAAGGTGCCCGTCGACGGGGGCGGGGTCTCCGAGCGGGAGGGGACCGCCCATCAGGACGCGTACAGCGGCGAGATCGCGCGGAGGTACCGGGCGAACAGCGCTTTGCGGCGGCGGCGCACGCGGCTGGTGAACAGTCGGTACGTCGGAGCGGTCGGCCGGTCGAAGGCGCGGACGACGAACCAGACCTCGTCGTTGTCCCTCCACTCGACGGAGAAGAGCTCTTCGCCGCTGACGATCGAATGGCCCACCGTACCGAGGATGAAACCGACGCGACGGGGCTCCTCGAAGACCGAGATCACGCGGAGTTCGGCGTCGGCGCGGTGACCATCGACCTTGCCGTGCAGGCGGACACCGGTGCCCGGGCTGACGAACGGAGTACCGTCCACGGCGAAACGCTGCTCGGCCTCGAGGCTGCTGGGCGCGACCGGAGCGCCGTCGGCGTCGAAGCCCACACCCGAGTAGCCCTCTCCAGAGGCCGGGCGCACGTCGCTGATGCTCAGTTCGCCGGTCCGCAGCGGCGCCCACGACAGCAGCAGCTCGCCGGCCGCGGCGAAGCGCTCTTCTCCGCTGCCGATGCGCCATGCGTCTTCGGCGGGCACGGAGTTCTCGGGCGGGTACTGCATGAGATCGTGCGCCTGGGTGGCGCCGACAGCCGCGTAGTCGACCGTGTCATCGGTGAAGTTCTGCCTGCGCATGGTTCACCCCTCTCGGTGTGGTGCGTTACTTCTTGGTCTCGACGTCTCCCGACAGGGCGGCGATGAACGCCTCCTGCGGAACCTCGACGCGGCCCACCATCTTCATGCGCTTCTTGCCCTCTTTCTGCTTTTCGAGGAGCTTGCGCTTTCGGGTGATGTCACCGCCGTAGCACTTGGCCAGAACGTCTTTGCGGATGGCGCGGATCGTCTCGCGAGCGATGATGCGCGCGCCGATCGCGGCCTGGATGGGCACTTCGAACTGCTGGCGCGGGATGAGCTTGCGCAGCCGTTCGGCCATGAGCGTGCCGTACGCGTACGCCTTCTCGCGGTGCACGATCGAGCTGAACGCGTCGACCTTGTCGCCCTGCAGCAGGATGTCGACCTTGACCAGGTCGGCGGTCTGCTGGCCGGCGGGTTCGTAGTCGAGGCTGGCGTAGCCCTGGGTGCGCGACTTGAGGTGGTCGAAGAAGTCGAACACTATCTCGCCGAGGGGCATGTGGTAGCGGAGCTCGACGCGGTCTTCGCTGAGGTACTCCATGCCGAGCAGCGTGCCGCGGCGCGTCTGGCAGAGCTCCATGACGGTGCCGACGTAGTCCTTCGGCAGCAGGATGCCGACCTTGACGATCGGCTCCGAGACCGAGGCCACGCGCCCATCGGGGTACTCGCTGGGGTTCGTGACCGACACGGTCTCGCCGGTATCGGTGGTGACCTCGTACGTCACGGACGGCGCAGTCGTGATGAGGTCGAGTCCGAATTCGCGGGAGAGGCGCTCGGTGATGATCTCGAGGTGCAGCAGCCCCAGGAAGCCGCAGCGGAAGCCGAAGCCGAGAGCGACCGAGGTCTCGGGCTCGTACTGGAGCGAGGCGTCGGAGAGCTTGAGCTTGTCGAGCGCTTCGCGCAGCTCGGCGTAGTCGCTGCCGTCGATCGGGTAGATGCCCGAGAAGACCATCGGCTTGGGGTCGGTGTACCCCGCAAGTGCTTCGGTGGCGGGCTTACGATGCGTGGTGATCGTGTCGCCGACCTTCGACTGGCGCACGTCTTTCACGCCGGTGATGAGGTACCCGACCTCGCCGACGCCGAGGCCCTTGGTGGGGACCGGCTCGGGGCTGGACACGCCGATCTCGAGGGCCTCGTGCGTCGCGCCGGTCGACATCATCTGCAGGCGCTCGCGCGGCTGGAGCGAGCCGTCGATCATGCGGACATAGGTGACGACACCGCGGTAGGCGTCGTAGACCGAGTCGAAGATCATCGCGCGGGCCGGGGCGTCAGCCTGGCCGACCGGAGCGGGGATCTTCTCGACGATCAGGTCGAGGAGCTCCTCGACGCCCATGCCCGTCTTGCCGCTGACGCGCAGCACGTCGTCGGGGCTGCCGCCGATCAGGCCGGCGAGCTCGGCGGCGTACTTCTCGGGATCGGCGGCGGGGAGGTCGATCTTGTTGAGCACGGGGATGATGGTCAGATCGTTCTCGAGCGCGAGGTACAGGTTGGCGAGCGTCTGCGCCTCGATGCCCTGAGCGGCGTCGACCAGCAGGATCGCTCCCTCGCAGGCGGCGAGAGAACGGCTGACCTCGTAGGTGAAATCGACGTGGCCGGGCGTGTCGATCATGTTGAGGGCGAAGGTGCCGTCGGTCGTGGCCCACGGCATGCGCACGGCCTGCGACTTGATCGTGATGCCGCGCTCGCGCTCGATGTCCATGCGATCGAGGTACTGCGCCCGCATGTCGCGGTCGCTGACGACGCCGGTGATCTGCAGCATGCGGTCGGCCAACGTCGACTTGCCGTGGTCGATGTGAGCGATGATGCAGAAGTTGCGGATCTGCTCCGGCGGAGTGGCAGACGGCTCGAGGGGCTTCAGGGCGCGCGGTGACATGTTCCGTCGATTCTACGGTGGTGCGCCGACATCGCCGTCCCGGATGCTCAGGGTTCCGGCATCCGGAGCCTTCTACCCTGGATGCCATGGCGGTCCAGGTCGTGCTCGTGCACGGCATCCGCACGTCCGCCACGATGTGGCGCGCGCAGGTGGCGTACCTGCGGGACCGCGGTACGCCCGTCACCGCCGTCGACCTCCCGGGGCACGGGACGCGCCGGGGTGAGGAGTTCTCGCTCGATGAGGCGTTCGCGACGATCGACGGCGCGGTTAAGGATGCCGCGAAGCTCGGGCCCGTGCTCCTGGTGGGGCATTCCATGGGTGGGTTGCTCGGTATCGAGTACGTCGGTGGCGAGGACCGCCCTCCGGTGGCGGGGTTCGTGGCCGCGTCGTGCACCTCGCTCCCCCGCGGAATCCGGCTGTCCGCCCACCGTTTCTTCACCCGGCGCTTCGACAGCCTCCCCGACCGCGGCCTGGGCCTGACGAACCGCGTGCTCGACCGCACTCTTCCCCCGGAGACACGGCCCGACTTCGGAGCCGGCGGGTACGCGTTCGACGCTCAGGACACGGCCCTCGCGTCGCTCTCGACGCTGGACCTGCTGGCATCCCTCCGCCGCATCGACGTGCCCCTGTGGTTCGTGAACGGGCAGTGGGACCAGCTGCGGATGAACGAGAGGCTCTTCCTCACCGTCGCGCGGCACGCGGAGCTCGTCGTGGTGCCGCGAACGACGCACCTCGTCACGGCGATGCGACCGCGCGTCTTCAACGCGCTGCTGGAGGTGGCGCTCACCACGATCGATGCATCCACCTGATAGACTCGGTCCTTGGCTTGCGTGTGGGGTTTTTCCCGACCTCCACGATCGCCGGTGCAGCGCCCCTCTACCGCTCGCCCGGCACAATCCCATACTCACTCAAACGAAAGACCGTCGACGTGGCGAACATCAAGTCGCAGATCAAGCGCAACAAGACCAACGAGAAGGCGCGCGAGCGCAACAAGGCCGTCAAGAGCGAGCTCCGCACGCACGTGCGTCGCACCAAGGAGGCCGTCGTGGCCGGTGACAAGGAAGCTGCCCTCAAGGCGCTCGCCACCGCGACCAAGAAGCTCGACAAGGCCGTGAGCAAGGGTGTCATCCACCAGAACCAGGCCGCGAACCGCAAGTCGGCCATCGCGAAGTCGGTTGCCGCTCTCTGAGTCGCAGATCGTTTCAGGCCCGTCCCGTGTTCCACGGGGCGGGCCTTTGCGTTGCGCCCCCGACGACCGCGCCTCCCCGCGTGGGCTCCTTCAGCCGCCGACGATGCGGTGCTGCAGCCGGTCGAGGGCGGGCAGCGCGGTGGCGATCGCGGCGACATCGTTCGCGGACAGGTCTCGCAGAGCCGCGGCGAGGATGTGAGCGGCGGACTCGTCGAAGGCACGCAGGCGCGTTTCGGCGAGCGGCGTGAGTCCGACCCGGGTGCGTCGTCCGTCGCCGGCGACCAGGTGCCGTTCGATGAGCTCCGCTCTCTCCATCTGCGAGAGCAGGTTGCTGATGGTGGACCGGGCGAGGCCGAGCGTGTCGGCGAGGTCGGACGGTGCGCTCTCCCCCGTCGTCGCCAGGGAGCGCATCACCTCGATCTGCGCTTCCGGGATGTCCGGCAGGTCGGCGGCCGATCGGGACGCCCGGAGGACGGCGCGGCGCAGCGGCCCGAGCTGGTGCGCGAGGAGGCCGGCGGTGGGGATGATGCCATCGTCCATCGTCGAAGTCTAGGCGAGAAATGCGTTTGACACCGAACTAGTTTGGTCACAAACTCAGTCCATGGACATCATCACCACCGTCGCCCACCCCGAGCCGCCCCAGGACCTGTCCGGCATCGTCGGCCACCGCTTCATCTACACCTACGCCAACGGCTGGCAGTACGAGATGTACGTCAAGAACGCCACCACGATCGACTACCGCATCCATAGCGGTCACGTCGGCGGCCGCTGGGTGAAGGATCAGACCGTGGACCTCGTCGCTCTCGCGCCGGACGTCTACAAGGTCTCGTGGAACGAGCCGACGGGCACGAGCGTGGTCGTGAACGTACTCCCCACAGCGCGTGTGCTGCACGGCACCATCTTCTTCCCGCGCTGGATCGAACTGGACGGGCACAAGACCGTGCTGTTCCAGAACGACCACCTCGACGACATGCACCGCTACCGCGACGAGGGCCCCACCTACCCGATCTACGTCGTTCCGGAGTTCGCCCACATCACGCTCTTCGAGCACGTCGGCGAGAACGACGAGACCGTGATCGACACCGCCCCCGGCGACCTGCCCGCCGGCTGGTCGGAGCGGACGAACTGATGGCCGCCGACCCGCGAATCGCTCCCCTCACCCTTTCGCACGGCGATCGCACCCTGCGCGGGTGGCAGTGGGAACCGGCGGGCCGTGTCGCCGCGGCCGACGCCCCGCGGGTGCTCCTGGTCCACGGCTTCAGTGCCGACGCGACGGGCGGGCATCAGCTGTTCGTCCAGACGGCGCGTCACCTCGTGGATCGCGGCGCCGTCGTTCGCAGCTACAGCCGGCTCGGCCAGGGGATGAGCGACGGCGAGTTCGCCGACATCACGATCGGTGACGAGGTCGACCAGGTGGTGGGCATGATCCGTGCCTTCGCCGTCGAGGGGCCCGTCCATGTCGTGGCGCACAGCCTTGGCGCGGTGGAGTCCGCGCTCGCCTCGGCTCGCGTGCCCGAGCTCGTTCGCACGCTGACGCTGTGGTCACCGGCGGGCGTCGTCGTCGACGACATCACGGTGCACGACGCCATCCAGGGGCAGCCCCTCGCACCGGCCCGCTCGCAGGGCTGGTTCGACTTCGGGGGGATGCCGCTGGGCATGGCGTTCATCGACGAGGTGACCGCGGGCCTCGACGTCTATGGGCCTGTTACGACCTACACCGGTCCAGCCGACGTCGTGCACGGAACGCAGGACACGATCGTGCCGGTGGAGTACGGCACTCGGTACGCAGAACTGTTGCCGGGGGCGTCGCTCACCGTCGTCGACGGCGCGGACCACGGCTGGTCGTCGACCCCGTGGCGTCGACGCCTGCTCGACATCCTCGACGCGCGAGTGGGCTTCTCGGCCTGAGCCCGGGCTCTGCCTCGCGTCGCATGCGACGCCCTACGGCGGCCGGCCGGCTAGCCGCCGTAGGGCGCCCGTGTCGCGATGATCGTGATCATGCGCTCGAGAGCGAAGACGGGGTCTCGCGATGCGCCCTTGACCTCGGCGTCGGCGCGTGCGGTGGCGTGGATCGCCATGCCCAGCGTGTTGCCGGTCCACCCGACGAGGTCGCGGCGGGCGCGGTCGACCTGCCAGTCCTTCATGCCGAGGCGCTGAGCGAGCATCGACGACGACTCCCGGGTTCCCGCGACACGGGCCATGGTGCGCAGCTTCATGGCGACGGCGGCGACGAGGGGCACGGGGTCGGCTCCGGATGCCAGCGCGTGCCGCAGCGCGAGGAGCGCGGGCCCGTACTGCCCGGCGATGGCGGTGTCGGCGACGGTGAAGGCCGAGGTCTCGACGCGTCCCCCGTAGTAGCGCTCGACGGTGCGTTCGTCGATGTCACCAGGGACGTCGGAGATGAGCTGCTGGCAGGCGGCGGCGAGCTCGGTGAGATCGTCGGCGAACGCCGAGACGAGAGAGCGCAGAGCGACCGGGGCGATGCGCTTGTGCGCAGCCTTGAACTCGCCGACGGCGAAGTCGAAGCGGTCGGAGTCGCGCTTGACCGCGGGGCACGCGATCTCGATGCCGTTGCCCTGACCCGCGCGGATGCCGTCGAGCAGCTTCTTGCCGCGAACGCTCGCGCCGGTGTGCCGCAAGACCACCGTGGCGCCGTCCTGGGGGTGGGCGAGGTACGACACCGCCTCGGTGAGGAACGTGTCGCTGCACTTCTCGACGCCGCTGACTCGGACGAGGCGCGGCTCGCCGAACAGGGAGGGCGACGTGACGCTGAGCAGGGTTCCGGCGGCGTAGTCGTCGGCGCGGATGTCGGTGACCTCGAGGCTGGGGTCTTCGCTCTTCAACATCGATCGGATGCCCGCGATCGCGCGTTCGGCGCAGACCTCTTCGGGGCCCGAGACCAGGACGAGGGGTGCGGGCTGGGGGGACCGCCATGACACCTGCGGGATGGCCGACTTCGCCTTCGCGGGGGCGGAGCGTCGGGGAGCCGGGGTCACTCCCCCAGCCTACCGATCGGTTCCGACATCGCCGGTCGGTGTGGAGCTGTCGACCTCCGCTTCCGCTCGCTCGCGCCACAGCGTCAACCGCCCGTCGTCGTCGATCCAGACCGCGAGTGCGCCGCCGCGATCGGTACGTGCCGCGGTCGTTCCGAGGGCAGACAGGATGCCGAGGAGTTTCGCGGTCGGATGACCGTAGTCGTTGTCGGCACCGACGCCGATGAGCCCGATCGTGGGGTGCAGAGCGCGGTAGAGCGCGGCATCCTGATCGGCGCTGCCGTGGTGCGAGACCTTCACGATCTGCACGCGGGGGACGTCGATGCGCCGGCGGAGGGCGGACTGCGCCTGCTCACCGAGGTCGCCCAGGAGCACGGTGCGCGGGAAATCCGCTCCGACGACGTCGAGGGCGACCGAGGCGTCGTTGCCGGGTTCGACGTTCGGCAGCGGGCCGAGCGCCTGCCATCGCGTGGTGCCGACGGCTCCCGTCATCCCGATCGTCGCGAGCTGGAGGCGGGCTCCTGCGGCCGCGAACCGGTCGAGGAGCCGCTCGTCGTTCGCCTCGTCGGGCGGCCCGTGGACGAGGAGGTCCACCCGGCCCACGATCGCCGACGATCCGCCCACGTGGTCGAGATCGAAGTGCGTGAGGACGACAACGGCCAGGCGCTCCACCCCGAACGTCTGCAGGCAGTGGGTCAGAGCCTCCGGCTCGGGTCCGGTATCGACGAGAGCCACGGCGTGCCCCGATCGCCACAGCGTCGCATCGCCCTGGCCCACGTCGCACATGGCCACCTGCCACGCGGCAGGAACCGTGAGCGGCCCTGCCACCGTGCGCACGGCCGTCTGCCCGAGCACGAGGCCGAGAACGACGGCGACGGCGGCGGAGGCCAGAGCGGTCATACGCGGCAGCCTTCGGGGCCGGATGACGGCGAGGCTGATGGCGGCTCCGACCGCAGCCAGCAGCGTCGCCCCGAACAGCCCGTCGGGCCACGGCAGGTTCTGCGCCGCCACCGCCGCGGTCGTGTGCGCCACGGCGGCGATCCAGGCAGCCGGCACCCAGGCGAGGGCGGTCAGTCCGTCTCGCAGCCAGGGGAACGGGGCGACACAGGCCAGGGCCCCCGCGATCGTCGCCGGGGCGGCGGCCGGGTCGGCGACGAGGTTGGCCGCGACGCCCAGCAGGGGCACGTGCGGATCGATCAGCACGATGAGCGGCCCGCAGGCGAGTTGGGCCGAGGTGGGCACCGCCAGGCCCAGGGCGAGCGCGCGTGGCATCCATCGTTCCAGGCCGGTGGCCAGCGGCCGGGCGAGCACCAGGAGAGCCCCCGTGGCGGCGGCCGAGAGAGCGAAGCCGAGGGATCGGGAGAGCCACGGGTCGATCACGAGAAGAACCGTCACCGCGAGCGACAGCACCGCGACACCGATCGCCGGGCGCCCGAGTGCGAGGGCGATCATCGCCACCGTGGCCATGGCGGCCGCGCGGACGACGCTGGGCTCGGGAGTCACGAGGGCCACGAACGCCGTCAGGACGAGCATCGCCCCCACGACCCGTCCGGCGCGGGACGCTCCGCACAGAGCCAGCACGGCGAACGCCGCACCGACGACGATCGCGCAGTTCGCGCCCGAGACCGCGGTGAGGTGCGACAGCGACGAGGCGTTCATCGCGGCCTCGGTGGCGGGGTCGAGGCTGGACGTGTCGCCCACGGCGAGGCCGGGGACGAGACCCGCGCCCGGCTGTGGGAGGCCGCGGGTCGAGACCACGAGACCGTCGCGGAGCCCCTCGAAGAACGCCCACACCCCGCCCGGGGCCGCGGCGTACTCGATCGAACTCGCCCGTACGACGAGCGCGGCTCGCTCGGCCGGGTCGGAGGGCACGGCCCGTCCGGTCAGCCCGACCTCGCTGCCCATGCTCGCGTCGCCCAGCGCGGACCGGCCCTCCGGATCGACGAGAACGCGAGCGGGGATCGTGCCCGTCACGGCGAGCGTGCCCGCTCGAACGCTCGTGGCGACCGCGTCGAACCAGGCGCCGCCGTCGGGCGAGCCGTCGATACGTCCGGTGACGACGAGCTCGAGCTCGAGGTGTCGTCCCCCGTCGGTTTCGAGGGCGGCGATCTGCGCTCGGGCCGGACTCACGGAGGCCACGGCCCCCGCCGTCGCGGCCGAACAACCGAGCGCGACGGCGACGACGGCCAGGACCGCGGCGCGTCGCCACGCGTAGAGAGCGGTTACTGCGCAGGCAGCGACGGTGAGGACGGCCGTCAAGACGGTGGCATCCGGGATGACCGTCGCGCCGCCCGCGGCGGCCCAGGTCGCGGCGGCGACGGAGACAGCGCGCAGGGAACGGCGGCGGGCACCAGGTCTACCCGTCACACGCGCACCAGGTCTCGAAGTCCGGCGAGCATCTTCTCGCCGATGCCCGGCACCGACAGCAGATCGTCGACGCTCGTGAAACGCCCGTTCGTCTTGCGCCACTCGAGGATGCGGTCGGCCATCGCCGGCCCGACCCTCGGCAGCTCGTCGAGTTGTTCACGTGTCGCGGTGTTGAGGTCCAGGGGCCCGCTCGCACCGCCGCCCGTACCGGGGGCGGGTGCGGCGGCTTCCGCACCGATGACGGGAACGACGATCTGCTCGCCGTCTGCCACGGGACGCGCCAAGTTCACCGCGTCGCGCTGCGCATCGTCGGCGAAGCCTCCGGCCCGAGCGATCGCATCGGCGATCCGGTCACCGGCGTCCAACCGGTACAGCCCAGGCGCGCGGACCGCGCCCGCCACGTGGACGTAGAGCCCCGTCCCGGCGGGCACGCCCACGGGCGATGACGAAGAGGATGCCGTGGGTTCGACGATCTGGGCACCCGTCGCGCCCCGCAGCATTCCGATGCCGATCGTCACCGCGAACGCGAGGAGGACCAGGACGATCACGGCACCGATTCCGAGGCGGGCCCGAGGGGGCATTGCGCCGTTCGCCGGACGTGCGGTTCGCTGCTCCGCGGGGCCTGATCCCCGCTCCGTTCCGTCCGACGCGCGCGGCGGCGCCGCGGTCTCGGAGAGGGGCCGGTCGGTCACGCGACGACGCTAAACAAACGGCCCTCCTCCGCGCGGCGTTCGAGCGCCAGTCGGTGGAGAGTCACACGAATTCTCCTGGTGTGGAGGACCCGCACCTAGCCTGGAGCGATGTCCCCGAACGCCTGGCGCGCCCTGGTCTCCGCCCTCGCCGACGACAACGCGCGCGATATCTACGCACGGATCGTGCTGAACCAGCCCATCGAGCCGGCGCTCGACGCGCTGTCGCCGGGCAAACGCCGTCGGGTCATCGAGGCCCTGCAGGCGGCCGGCCTCGTCTCGTTCGACGGTGAGGCGTGGCGCATCGAGCCCGACGTCTTCCGCGCGGCCTTCGCCGCCGCGCCTCCCGCACCCCGCCCGACGGGTGTCGACCGCTTCTTCGTCGACGGCCGCCTCGCGACCTACCCCTCCCGCATCGCCGACCGCGACGAGGTCCACGCGCACATCGCAGAGCGGTTGCTGACACCCGGCGCGACGCTGAGCGAGCACGAGGTCAACGACCGGCTCGCGGACATCGTCGACGATGTCGCTGCGATGCGCCGCTACCTCGTCGACGCGGGTCTCCTGCACCGCGCGCGAGACGGCACGGTCTACTCCCGCGCCCGGTGAGCGATCCGAGAGCACCGCTCCTCGCGAACGAGCGTGACTCACGGGATCAGCACGTGCCACAGGCGGTCACCCGCCCAGCGGCGATACACGCGCCAGGCGGCCCTCCCCCTATGCCGGATGCCACGTCCCCCGCACTCCGCAGAGCGCCGGGGACGTGGCATCCGGAACAGGAACCTACTTCGTCGAGAAGCTGACCACCTTCGGCGGGCGCACCACCGCGCGCACGATCTCGCGCTCGCCCAGGGCGCGGACGATGCGCTCGTCGCCGCGGGCGAGGGCCTCGAGCTCCTCGGCGCCGATCTTGGCCGAGACCTCGAGCGTGCCGCGCACCTTGCCGTCGATCTGCACGACCGCGGTGACCGTGTCTTCGACGAGCAGCGTCGGGTCGGCCTGACGCCAGGTCGCGAGCCCCACGAAGCCGTCGTAGCCGAGGGTCGCCCACATCTCTTCCGCGGTGTGCGGGGCGAAGAGGTCGAGGGTCATCGCGATGACCTCGGCCGCCTCGCGGACGGCGGGGTCGCTCGCGCCGGCCTTCCCGTCGATGGCCTTGCGGGTGGCGTTGACCAGCTCCATCAGGCGGGCGACGACGACGTTGAACTTCGTCTGCTCGATGAGGTTCGCGGCATCCGCCAGCAGGCGGTGCGTGACACGGCGGAGCGAGGCATCGCCCTCGGCCCAGACCACGTCGGTCTCGCTGTCGACGTCGTGCGCGATGCGCAGGGCGCGGGCGAGGAACTTCGCCGCACCCGTGGTCGAGACGTCGTTCCAGTCCTTGTCGTCTTCCACGGGGCCCGCGAAGGCGAGCGCGACGCGCAGCGCGTCGGCACCGTGGGCGTCGAGCTCCTCCTGGAACAGCACGAGGTTGCCCTTGCTCTTCGACATCTTCGTGCCGTCGAGGATGACCATGCCCTGGTTGATGAGGCTCGAGAACGGCTCGGTGAACTCCACCAGACCCATGTCGAACAGCGCCTTGGTGATGAAGCGCGCGTACAGCAGGTGCAGGATCGCGTGCTCGACACCGCCGATGTAGAAGTCGACGGGGCCCCACTTGTTGGCCTCGCGACCCGAGAACGCCTCGGTCTCGCTGTTCGGCGACAGGAAGCGCAGGTAGTACCAGGAGCTGTCGACGAAGGTGTCCATCGTGTCGGGGTCGCGCAGCAGCGTCTGGCCCGTCTCGGGGTCGGTGACCTCGACCCAGTCGGTGGCCGCGCCGAGCGGCGAGGTGCCCTTCGGCTTCAGGTCGAGACCCTCGACCGAGGGCAGCGTCACCGGCAGCTGGTCGGCGGGCACGGGCGTGATCGAGCCGTCCTCACCGTGCAGCATCGGGATGGGCGTGCCCCAGTAGCGCTGGCGCGAGATCAGCCAGTCGCGCAGGCGGTAGGTCTTGGCGGCGCGGCCGACCCCCCTCGCCTCGAGCTCCTCGATCATGCGCGCGATCGCGTGGCGCTTGGACAGACCGTTCAGCGACCCCGAGTTCATCATGCGACCGTCACCGGTCAGCGCGATGCCCGTCTTGACCGGGTCGAGGTCGTCGATGTCGCCGAGCGGGTCGATCGGCACGCCGTCATCGTCGAGTTCGATCACGGGAATGGCGCCGGTGATGGGCGCCGTGGTGTCGACGACGACCTTGACGGGCAGGTCGAAGGCGCGGGCGAAGTCGAGGTCGCGCTGGTCGTGCGCGGGCACGGCCATGACCGCACCGTGACCGTAGTCGGCCAGCACGTAGTCGGCGGCCCAGATCGGCAGCTTCTCGCCGTTGATCGGGTTGATCGCATAGTGCCCCAGGAACACGCCGGTCTTGGGCCGGTCCGTCGCCTGACGTTCGATGTCGGTCGCGCGCTGGACCTGCGACAGGTACGCCTCGAACGTCTCGCGCACACCCTGATCAGCGGATGCCGCGAGCTCGGCCGCGAGGTCGGACTCGGGCGCCACGACGAAGAACGTCGCCCCGTGCAGCGTGTCGGGACGGGTCGAGAAGACCGTGATCTTCTCGTCGCGACCCTCGATCTCGAACGAGATGTCGGCGCCGACGGAGCGGCCGATCCAGTTGCGCTGCATCTGGATGACCTTGCTCGGCCAGAAGCCCTCGAGCTGGTTCAAGTCGTCGAGCAGACGGTCGGCGTAGTCGGTGATGCGCAGGAACCACTGCGTCAGCTTCTTCTTGACGACGACCGCGCCGCTGCGCTCGGACGTGCCGTCGGGCAGCACCTGCTCGTTGGCGAGCACGGTCTGATCCACCGGGTCCCAGTTGACCAGGGCGTCCTTGCGGTACGCCAGGCCCTTCTCGTAGAGCTTCTGGAACAGCCACTGGTTCCAGCGGTAGTACTCGGGGTCGCTCGTGTGGAGCACCCGGCTCCAGTCGAACGAGACGCCGTAGTCCTTCAGGCTCGCCTTCTGCTGCGCGATGTTGGCGTAGGTCCACTCGACGGGGTCGGCGCCGCGCTTGATGGCGGCGTTCTCGGCGGGCAGGCCGAACGAGTCCCACCCGATGGGGTTGAGCACGTTGTAGCCGCGGTGGCGCCAGAACCGCGCCACGATGTCGGAGTAGAGGTAGTTCTCTGCGTGACCCATGTGCAGGTCGCCCGAGGGGTACGGGAACATCGCGAGCACGTACTTGCGGGGGCGCGTGTCGTCATCGCCCCCGGCGCGGAACGGGTCTTTCTCGGCCCAAGCCTGCTGCCACTTCGCCTGGATGGCGTGGGTGTCGAAGCCCCCCTCGCGGGGGTCTGCTGCGGAGTTCTGAGACACGGGTGAAGCCAATCGTGAAGGTCGGGAGGCCGCGGGGACCAACTCCCAGGCTATCGGACCCGCCGTCACCACCCGGGCGGTACCCGGGCTCCGAGGGCGGCGAGGGGCGCGCGCGCTTTGATCCCCACCTCGGCGACCTCGGATGCCGCGACCGAGCGCCACGTGATCCCTCCGCCGGCACCGACCCAGGCAGCATCCCGCTCGACGACGACGCTGCGGATGACCATTGCGAGATCCGCCGACCCGTCGTCGCCGATCCACCCGAAAGCGCCGGAGTAGATGCCGCGCTCGGCCCCCTCGAAAACGGCGAGGATCTGCATCGCGGACTGCTTGGGCGCTCCCGTCATGCTGCCCGCCGGGAAAGCGGCCTCGAGCAGCCTGCCGATCGTCGTGCCGGGGAGCAGCCGGCCCGACACCTCGCTCACCAGCTGGTGCACGGTCGGATACGTCTCCACGTCGAGCAGTCGGTCGACCCCGACCGTCGACGGTTCGCAGACGCGCGACAGGTCGTTGCGCATCAGGTCGACGATCATGACGTTCTCGGCCTGCTCCTTGGCATCAGCCCGCAGCTCGTCGGCGAGGGCGCGATCGCGAACGGGATCGGCCGAGCGCGGACGCGTTCCCTTGATGGGGTGGGTGTGCACGCGGCCGCCGCGCACCTCGAGGAACCGCTCGGGAGACGCGCTCACCAGCGTCGTCCCGCCGATGCGGACGAACCCCGCGTGGTGCGAGGCGGAGGCGTGCCGGAGCCGGCGGAACACGTCGACCGCGTCGACCTCGCCGGGGACCGTGAAGCGCGTGGTGAGACACAGCTGATAGGCATCGCCCTCGCGGATCCGCTCCCGGCACGCTTCGATCAGTTCGGCGTAGCGCTCGGGACTCACCCGGGCGGATGCCGTGCCCCGGGGCACTGCCGGAGCCGGGGCCTCCACCGGTGGGGCCGCGGCCGCGCGCGCGGCGAGCTCCGCGTCACCGAAGACGTGCACACGGCGACGCGCGTGGTCGAACGCGAGGAACGCGTCGACGCGTAACCAGCGATCGTGACCCTCGTAGGAGCGCCATCCGACCCATCCGCCGCGGAACGGACCGGCGTCACTCCCGGCGTGCGCGGGGGCCGCGGCATCCCGTCGGAGGGCTTCGGAGTTCGCGTCGAGGCGTCCCGCGCCCATCCAGCTCCAGCCCGACGAAGCGTCGCGACCGGCGTCGAGCCAGAACGCGTCGCCCTCGGCCGCGAAGAGGTGGAGGAACACCGCCTCGGGGTCGATCCACCGCGCGAGGGTGAGCGGCGGGGTGGAGGTGGGCACGCTCCCAGGCTAGGGCGGCGCGGCGGGCCTAGGCTGACGGAGGTGAACGAGATTCTCACGTCACTGCTCGACCTGGTCCGCGATGTCGACCCGGTTCTGCGCACCGTCGTCGCGGGCGTGGCCATGATGCTCGAGACGAGCGTGCTCGTGGGACTCATCGTTCCGGGCGACACGATGGTGATCGTCGCCGGAACCGCGGTCGCCTCCCCGCTCGAGGGGGTCGTGCTGGCCGCGGCGATCGTGGTCGGGGCCTTGATCGGCGAGAGCTTCGGCTTCTGGCTGGGCCGCTACTTCGGCCCGCGCATCCGAGCCTCGCGCCTCGGGCAGAAGCTCGGCGACCGCAACTGGGAGCGCGCCGATCGGTACCTGCGCCGCCGCGGCGGGCCCGCGATCTTCCTGTCGCGATTCCTCCCCGTGCTGCACTCCCTCGTCCCCTTGACGGTGGGGATGAGCGGCTACAGCTACCGCCGGTTCCTCGCGTGGACGACGCCCGCGTGCCTCGTGTGGGCGAGCCTGTACGTCACGGTGGCGGCGTCGGCCGCGGGTACCTACCGCGAGCTCTCCGACCGCATCCACTACGCGGGATACATCTTCGTCGGCATCCTGGTGGTCTTCCTCGTGCTCGTCTTCGTCGGCAAGAAGATCATCGAGCGCATGGAGCGACGCCACCTCGCCGACGAGGCCGCCCCTCTCGAACCGGCGGACGGTGACGTGAAAGACTGAGCGGGATGCCTCGTTCCCCTCGCGCCAAAGTGCTCTGGTTCGCCCGACTCGAGCGCCGCTTCCACCGGTGGCGCGAACGTCGCGCACGCTCGCGCGGCCTTCGCCCCGCCGTCACCGGTTTTCCGGGCTACGGCAGCCAGGAGTGGGTGCGGGTCCTGGGCCGTGTGCTGATCGCGCCACCGCTGAAGCGCACCTCCACGGGCGAGTTCGCGAGTCTTCGCGGATGGCGCAGCTTCGCCGCCGTTCCCGTCGGCTTCGCTCAGGTCGATGTCGTCATCGACGGGGTCACGCACCGCGTCGTCGCGGACCGCGGCGGAGTGATCGATGCGAAGCTTCCCGCGACCCTCTCCCCCGGCTGGCAGACGATCACGATGTCGGTCGAGGGCAGCGAGCCGGCTGAGACCCGCGTCTTCATCGTGGGCTCCGACGTGCGGTTCGGCGTCGTCAGCGACATCGACGACACGGTGATGGTCACGCTGCTCCCCCGTCCCCTGCTCGCCGCCTGGAACTCCTTCGTCGTCGACGAGCACGCGCGCCAGCCCGTCCCCGGCATGGCCGTGATGCTCGAGCGCCTGACGCGGGAGCACGCGGGCACCCCGGTCATCTACCTCTCGACCGGAGCGTGGAACGTCGCACCGACGCTCACGCGTTTCATGCGTCGGCACCTGTTCCCGGCCGGATCGTTCCTGCTCACCGACTGGGGCCCGACGCACGATCGCTGGTTCCGCAGCGGGCGAGAGCACAAGGAGCAGAATCTGCGTCGCCTCGCCGCGGAGTTCCCGCAGGTCAAGTGGCTGCTGGTCGGTGACGACGGGCAGCACGACGACGCGATCTACACCGGCTTCGCCATCGAGCACCCGGAGAACGTCGCCGCCGTGGCGATTCGCAAGCTCCTTCCCGCCGAAGCCGTGCTCGCCGGTGGCCGCACCGTGGTCGACGACCACTCCGCGGCCGAGGTGCCGTGGGTGACCGAGTCCGACGGAGCGGGTCTTCTCGACCGACTGCGCAGCACCGGCGTCATCTCGAACGACGCCTGATCCCGGATGCCGCGGCGCGCGGCGTCTCACGTGACCTCGACGATCTGGGCGAGGTCGATGGCATCCGGTGTGTCCGGGCCGAGGTCGTGCGGATCGTGAACGGTGAGCGCGGAGGTGTCGCGGGCGACCCGATGTCGGGGGTGGCGCGTACGGTGGAAGCATGTGCGGTCGATTCGTCGTAGCCAACGTGGCCTCCGAGCTCGTGGGGGTGCTGCGCGTCGACGTCGAGGCCGACGAACTGCCGGCGCCCTCGTACAACATCGCTCCCACCTCGCAGGTGGGGATCGTGCTCGACTCGATCAAGAGCGAGCCGCCGGTGCGCCGGCTCGAGGTGGCGCGGTGGGGCCTCATCCCCGGTTGGGCGAAAGACGTCAAGGTCGGCGCGCGGGCGTTCAACGCGCGCAGCGAAGAGGTCGAAGACAAGCCCATGTTCCGCAACGCCCTCATCAAGCGACGCGCCGTGATCCCGGCATCCGGGTACTACGAGTGGAAGACCACCGACGAAGGCAAGACGCCCCACTACATCCACCCCGCAGACGGCTCCCCCTTGTTCTTCGCGGGGTTGTACGAATGGTGGAAGAACCCCGCCCTCGCCGACGACGACCCGGCTCGGTGGGTGCTGAGCTGCACGATCCTCACGCGGGACGCGATCGGTCGGCTGGGGTCGATCCACGACCGCATGCCGCTGTTCATGGACCCCGATTTCGCCGACGCGTGGCTCGACCCCACGACAGAGAACGTCGGCGACATCCTCGACGCGGCCATCGACGCCGCCCCCGACATGGCCGAGACCCTCGAGGATCACGTCGTGTCGTCCGCGGTGGGGAACGTGCGCAACGACTCCCCCGAGCTCATCGAGCCGGTCGAGTGAGCCTCCTCGCCACCCGCGGCGTCCTGACGCGCGAAGAGTGGACGGGCGCCGCCGAGGCGCATGCCGTGCGTGCCGACGCGCTCACGGCCGATCACCGCGCTCGCGCGAGCCGTGCGCAGAAGCATCCGGTCGAGGACTTCCTCTTCACCTACTACTCCTACAAGCCCGCGATTCTGCGCCGATGGCACCCCGGTGCGGGCGTACTGCTCAAACAGGCCGAAGAACGCGCCGGGTGGCGGTGGTATCGATCCGAGGGCGCCGGAGCCGAGGTGGATGCCGAGCGCTTCCGCGCCGAGAAGGGGTCGATGTACCGCGGCATCGTCACCCTGCTGCGGGCGACGCTCGATCGACCCGCCCGGTTCGGATGTTTCGGTCTGCACGAGTGGGCCATGGCCTATCGCGCCGATGAGGTGCGCCACGCCGTTCCCCTGCGTCTCGGACGCGACGGCACCGACGCGGTCGTCGACGCTCACGACCTCACGTGCACGCACTTCGACGCCTTCCGGTTCTTCACGCCCGAGGCCGCGTCGCTCAACCGCACGCCGCTCCGCCGCGAGGACCAGGCCGCGCGCGAGCAGCCCGGGTGCCTGCACGCGGGCATGGATGTCTACAAGTGGGCCGTGAAGCTCGGACCGCTGGTTCCCGGTCACCTGCTCCTCGACGCTTTCGAGTTCGCACGCGACATCCGCACGCTCGACATGCAGGCCTCTCCCTACGACCTCACCGCGTGGGGCTACGCGCCGGTCGCCATCGAGACGCCCCAGGGTAAGAGCGAGTACGTCGCGCGACAGCGCACGCTGAGCGCACGCGGCCAGGAGCTGCGGCGGGCTGTCCTGCGTGCGGTGGGGGCCTCCGACGACACGCCCGGCCGCGCCGATTTCTTGCCCTTGCGATCTGTGTTGTAAGCTCATGGAGTTGCCTCAAACGGGGCGGAAAACAAAAAATGGGCCTGTGGCGCAGCTGGTAGCGCACCTGCATGGCATGCAGGGGGTCAGGGGTTCGAGTCCCCTCAGGTCCACCACGAGAGAAAGCCTCCGCTTCGGCGGGGGCTTTCGTCGTTCAGGGATCGTTTCACCACCCGCCGCTACGCACCGGAATCGGATGTTCGCATCCATATCGGATGCGAGGGGACGCGGCATCCGATTCTGGTGACGCGATCCGATTTCGGCGCGTCGGGTGAGCGGCGCGACGCGGTTCACGAAGGACACGTCTCAGTCCCGGATGCCGCGACCCGGCGCACGCGCGGACGACCGTGCCCCGCGTGGCGAGGGCGCCTCCCCTCGCGGAGAAGGCGCCCTCGCCACGGTCTCAGCGGGCCGACACCGTCTCGCGCGACCTCTGCTGCTGCGCCTCGCGCATCACGAGTTCGTCGTCGAGCCAGTTCGGCGCCTTGTTGCGCAGGGCGAAGATGTACACCGCGAGCGAGGCCGCGATGATGACCGTCACGTACACGATGAACAGCGGCACCTGCTCGGTCGACTGCGCCCCGGCGTACAGCAGCGGTGCGGTGCCGCCGAACAGCGAGTTGGCGAGGGCATAGCCCAGGCCGACGCCGAGGGCGCGCACGTGCGTCGGGAACAGCTGCGCCTTCACGAGCGCGTTGATGGAGGTGTACCCGGTGAGGATGACGAAGCCACCGAGAAGGATCGCGAAGGCGGCGAGCTCGTTGGTCTGCTGGGGAAGCATGGTGATGAGGAACCAGGTGTAGAGCACTCCGCCGACGCCGAAGAACACCAGGAGCGACTTGCGGCCGACCTTGTCGCTCAACCAGCCGCCGAGGGGCTGCATGAGCATCAGGGCCGTCAGGGCGATGAGGTTGATCACGGTGCCGGTGACGACGTCTCCGCCCGAGAAGGCGGTCTTGACGATGTTCGGCCCGGTGACCGAGTACGTGTAGAACGCGACCGTGCCGCCGGCGGTGATGGCGAAGCACAGCAGAAGAGGCCGCCAGTTGTTCACGACGAGGTCGCGCATCGAACCGGAGTCCTTCGTACGGCCCGCCTTGTTGTCGTCCAGCACGTGCTTCTCGAGCGACTCGTCCATCGTGCGGCGCATCCAGAACACGGCCACGGCGGCGACACCACCGATGGCGAAGGCGACGCGCCAGCCCCACGCCGTGATGGCCTCTTCGTCGAGGGTCAGCACCATGATCAGCAGGGTGGTCTGAGCGAGGACGTGCCCGCCGACGAGCGTCACGTAGTGGAACGACGACAAGAACCCGCGACGTCCGGGCATGGCCGCCTCGGACATGTACGTGGCACTCGTGCCGTACTCGCCGCCGGTAGCGAACCCCTGCAGGAGGCGCGCGAACACGAGGATCACCACGGCCCCGACCCCGATCGCCTCGGCAGTGGGAGCGAACGCGATGATGAGCGAGCAGAACGCCATGAGCGACACCGACACGGTCAGTGACAAGCGGCGCCCGTACCGATCGGCGAAGCGCCCGAAGAACCACGAGCCGATCGGCCGCATGAGGAAGGTGACGGCGAAGATCGCCCAGACGTAGATGGTCGAGTTCTTGTCGTCGGAGCTGAAGAACTGCGACTCGAAGTACACCGCGAAAACGGAGTAGACGTAGACGTCGTACCACTCCACGAGGTTGCCGGCGGAGCCTTTGAGGGTGTTCGAGATCGAACGCCGCAGACTCGTGGGGATCGTCGTCGTCGTTGACATGAGGAATCCGATCGGTCGAGGGACGATGGTCGTCTCGTCACCGCCGAGGAAGAACGCCTTCGGCAGCGGTGACGAGACGTACGGGCCATGTTGGCGGCACGGTGAGGCCCGGTGCGGGATCCTTACACGGGCCTTACATTCGATGGCCGCAGCGCCGCAGCGCCTGTGCCTACGATGGAGCATGCACGTACTCGTCGCCGAGGACGACGGCTCCGTCGCCGCGGCCCTCGTCTCGGCCCTGAGCCGCGCCGGTCACACGTGCACCCGGGTCTCGCGAGGGAGCGACGTCCTCTTGCGCCACCGGGAGGTCCAGGCCGTCCTGCTCGACCTGGGTCTGGAGGATCGTGACGGTCTCGACGTGCTGCGCGACCTGCGCGAGGTCAGCCAGCTCCCCGTCATCGTGGTCACCGCTCGAGGGGACGAACGTTCCACGGTCCGCGCTCTGTCGCTCGGCGCCGACGACTACCTCGTCAAGCCGGTGCGCCTGCACGAGCTGCTCGCTCGCCTGATCGCCGTCACGCGCCGGTACAGTCCGCGCGAGGAGCCGATGCGCGTGGAGACCTCTCAGGTGTCGATCGACGTCGATGCCCGCCGCGTCCGTGTCGCGGACCGTGAGGTGTCGCTCACGCCCAACGAATTCGGCATCCTGTTGTCCCTCGCCCGTCGCGCGGGGACCGTCGTGAGTCGCCGGGTCATCCTCGACGAGGTGTGGGGCGACGCCTACGCGGCGTCGTCGCGATCGTTCGACGTGCACATGGGCCAGGTGCGGCAGAAGCTCCCCGAGATCACGATCACGACGGTCCGCGGGTTCGGATACCGCCTCGAGGATGCCGCGTGAAGCTGCGCGTCCTGCTCCCGTTGCTGGTCTTCGGGCTCATCGCCGTGATCGCGGTGCTCATCCCCGTCGCCCAGTCGATAGCCGACTCACGGACGCAGCAGGTCGCCCTGCAACGCCAGGCGTCGCTCGACCAAGTCGTGCAGCGCGCGCGAACGGCTCTCGTTCAGGGTGGGACGTCGAGCCTGCAGGCCTACGTCGACCGCTTCTACGCGGTGTACGGCGAGGCGGTGCTCGTGCTGGACGAGAGCGGTGACGCGGTGGCCTCGGCCGGGGGGCTGTCGCCCGACGTCGATGTGCGCTCCATCGCGGGGGCGGCATCGCGGGCGATCCCGCAGGTGTCTCTTCCGCGCGTCACCCCGTGGGCGCCGGACACCGCGCTGGTCGCCGTCCCCGTCATCGCCGCGGGCGATCTGTCCACCGGTGTGGTGGTGCTCGAGGTCGACCTCGCGCGCGCGAAGGCCGACGTCGGTACGGCGTGGGCGCTCGTGGCGGTCGTCGGCTTCCTCCTGCTCGCCGCGCTCATGGGGGCCTCGTTGCTGTGGACGCGGTGGATCCTGCGTCCGGTACGCGCTCTCGACTCCGCGGTCGCGGCGCTCACCGCCCACCGCGAGCCCGTTCTCCTTCGTCCGACCGGGCCGCCCGAGCTCCGCCGCCTCAGTCGGGCCTTCACGACCATGACCGACGAGGTCGAGAACACGCTCGAGCAGCAGCGCGGCTTCGTGGCCGACGCGTCGCACCAGTTGCGCACTCCCCTGGCCGCCATCCGCTTGCGCGTGGACTCGCTTCCCCGGGATCCGGATGCCGCTGACGACCTCGCCGCTGTCGACCACGACCTCGATCGGCTGGAGCACACCGTCGAACGCATGCTGACGCTCGCGAATGCCGAGCACCGGGCCTCGGCCTCGCGGCAGGGGTACGACGCCGCGCGGGAGGAGGGGGCGGAGCGCGAGTGCCGGGTGTCGGCATCCGAGCTCGGGGATGTGCACCGGTGGCGGCTCGACGAGGCGGGCGTGACGCTGGAGGACGCGGACGACACGGTCGTCTCCGTGCCGTGCGGCCGAGCGGACCTCGAAGAGATGGTGCAGGTGCTGCTCGACAACGCCGCCAACTACGCGGGGCGCGGAGCCCGCGTGCGTCTGGCCCTGTACGACACCGGCGAGGGCGTGACACTGCGAGTCGACGATTCGGGCGCGTACCTCGCCGACGCCGACCTCGAGAGCATGGGCACCCGGTTCTGGCGCGCGGGCACCCACCGGTCGACGCCGGGGACCGGCCTGGGCCTGGCGATCGTCGCGGAGTTGATGCGGGCGGCTGGGGGCACCCTGCACCTCGAGCGCTCGACCCTGGGCGGTCTCGGCGCACGGCTCGAGTGGAGGCGGCGGTGACGGTTCTGACCCGACGCGCGTTCTTCTCGGTCGTCGCGGGTGCCGGTGCACTCTCGCTCGCCGCGTGCTCCTCGCCCACCTCGACGCCTCTCGTCCTCGGCTGCGGCGAGCCGGGCGGCAGTTACCTCGAGTTCGGTCAACTGCTCGCGGCCGCGACCGCGTCGTCGACCGCGGTCTCGGTCTCGCCGCTGCAGAGCGAGGGCAGCATCGATAACCTCCGCCTTCTGCGAGAGCGCCGCGTGGACCTCGGGCTCTCGCTGGTGGATTCGGCAGCGGGTGCCGCCGACGGCATCGTCGCGATCGGACGCGTCTACCAGAATTACCTGCAGTGCATCGTGCGCGCGGACGCGGGGATCTCGCAGCTCGCCGATCTGGCGGGTCGCACCGTGTCGCTCGGCGCCCCCGGATCCGGCGCTGCGGCCACCGCGAGACGAGTGCTCGACGCCTGCGGACTCGACCCGTCGAGCGACGCGGGGCCCTGGACGGTGGAACGCACGTTCCGCGGTGCCGTCGACGATCTCGCCGCGGGACGGATCGACGCGTTCTTCTGGTCCGGCGGTGTGCCGACCCCGCAGATCGCCACCCTCGCCGAGCAGGTCCCGGTCTCGGTGATCGACACGACCCCCGCTCTCGCGCCGCTCAGCGCACGGTTCCCCGACGTGTACGCCGCCACGACGATTCCTTCCGGCGTCTACGGCGCCTCCAGGGCCGTCTCCACGATCGGCGTTGCGAACCTCCTGCTCGCGCGCGCCGACCTCGCCGATTCCCTCGCCCGCGCTCTCGTCGACGCCCTCATCGACGACGCCCCGGACCTCGTTGCGCCCGATGCCCTCGGCATCCAATATCTGACGCCGGCGAGTCTCATCGACACCTCGCCCATCTCCCTGCACCCGGCCGCCGAGCTCCGGTATCGCGAGCGGTACGGCTGAGCGGCCTCAGTTCACGCAGGGCACCGAACCCGCGCGCATCGGCTGCTGGGAGTCGGTGTAGACCGACGAGGTCGGGCTGGGTGACGCCGACGGCGCCGGCGTCGCGGAGTCATCGGCCGGTGACGGGGTGGCATCCGACCCGGCATCCGGGGTCGAGGCGGGGGCCGGGTGCAGCAGCGCGCTGACCTGGGAGGCGATGGCCTTCTGATCGACGATGTTCACGCTCTCGCCATCGATCGTGCCGAAGCGCTCGACCGGCAGGGTCTGGAACGTCGCGTCTCCCCCGGCGAGGCGCTGTGCGGTCGACGCGAGGCTGAGCAGGTCGAAGCCCTTGTCGACGGCCACGTACTGCTTCGCCGTGTCGAGGAGGTCCTGCATGCGTCCGAAATCGGTGAACGTCTGCGCGTCGCGGAGCTTCAACGCGAGCGACACCAGGAACGCCTGCTGGCGGCGCGTGCGGTCGAGGTCGGTGAGGAAGACGTTGCGGTACTCGGTGTCGCGTCGCTGACGCACGAAAGCCATCGCCTGCGACGCGTCGATCTGCTGCGGCCCCTCCGCGAAGTCCGCACCGGAGTACGTGTCGGCCGTCGCGTGATTGAGGCAGACCGAGATCGGCTGCACGGCCTGGGCGACGCGGTAGAACGCCGCCATCGTCACCTCGACGAAGTGGTCGATCGGTACACCGCCGAGGAACTGCGACACGGTCTGCATCTCCTCGGTGCGGGCGGCGTCGCGGGCCTGCTGATACGCCTCGTCCTCAGAGACGCCCGCCGCACGGAGCTCGTCGTTCTTCGCGGCGAAAGCCCGGCCGTACGCCTCTTTGATCTTGCCCTTCTTGGTTCCCCCCGGAGCGCCGGCGTAGTCGACGTAGTCGTCGCGCGGGATCGACACGGCGACCGCCTGCCCACCGCCGGCGGGGATGTGCACGTACATCAGCACGTTCGTGTTGTACCCGCCCACGGAGGCGTCCTCCGCGTGGATCGCGTCGTAGATCTCCTGCGGGTACGGCTTGCCGTCCTCGTCCACGCGACTGTCCAGTCCCATGATGAGGATGTTCTGCTCCCCCTCGTCCTGGGCCACGCCGGGGGCGGCCGTGGGCAGGACGGCATCGGAATGATGGATGCCGTTGGCTGCCCCGGCGAGATTGACGGCGACGAAGGCCACGGTGCCCACCACGGCCGTGGTGACTGCAGCGGCGACGATGAGGAGAAGCCGGCGACGGTTGCGGCGGACACGGTGCGAGGTCGGTGACACCGCCCCAGCATGAGCCACCTCGGCTATGAATCCGGCGTACGAACGAGAACGCCCCCTGCCGAGAAGCAGAGGGCGTCGACGCGAGGCGCGTCAGTCGGTGGCGTTGGCCGGCGTGGGCAGCTCGATCGGAACGACCGGGCAGTCCTTCCACAGTCGCTCGAGGCCGTAGTACACGCGCTCTTCCTCGTGGAAGACGTGCACGACCAGGTCGCCGAAGTCGAGCAGGACCCAACGGGACTCCTGACGCCCCTCGCGACGAACGCGCTTGTGACCGTGCTCGAGCAGCTTCTCTTCGACCTCGTCGGCGATCGCGGCGACGTTGCGCTCGTTGCGACCGGTGACGAGGAGGAAGATGTCGACGAGCGGAAGGGGCTCGGAGACGTCGAGGGCGACGATGTCGTCGCCGCCCTTCGCGTCGGCGGCGAGGGCGGCGATCTGCGCCATCTCGCGACCGTTGTCGGTGGCTGTCATCGGAAGACTCCTGTCGTGAAGGCGAGGCCGAGGGTGACGGCCACCGCCAGGAAGAGAGCACCGGTCGTGATGATGAGCCCGATGAGGAGCTTGCTCCCCTTCTCGGGCGCCGGGGGGCGGATGATCTCGCCGGGCTGCTTGACCGTGCTGATCGCGGCGCTGGCCGCGATCGGGGTGGGGGACGAGGCGGGCGGCAGCTCGCCGTCGAGAAGCACCGCGTCGGCGTCGCGGCCGTCGGTGGTGCCGGGTGCGTGACCGACCGAGCCCAGGCCCTGGGGAAGTTCGAAGGTCCCCGTGATCATGACCTCGCCGGTCGCGGTGACGGGGCCGACCAGCGGCACGCCCGCGGAGGTCTGCGACAGGATCAGCGCGTTGGGGGTCGATACCGCGCCGCTGGCGGCCGCGTTGCGGGAGAGCAGCTGGTCGAACGAGTCGGGAAGGGTGACCTCGGGCGTCGCGCCGTCGAGCAGCTCGGACCCGAGCGCGGGATTGACGACCGAGGCGCCGGGAGCAGCTTCGGCGGCGACCGGGCTCTCCGCGGTGTCGGGCGCCGCGGGACGGAAGATGGCGGGTTGAGCGGCCTCGGCCTCGGCTTGCGGGGCAGGGGCCGCGTTCTGGCGGGGCATCGGCGACTCGAGGTCGGAGCTGATCACCGGCACCGCAGCCGTGCGGATCTTCTCTTGCGCGCGGACCTGGCGGCGAGTGAGGCCGGTGACACCGAAGTCGCCATCGCCGAACGGGCCGTCGAGCGAGTCGGGACGAAGCGCGGGAGCGAAGGGCTCGTTGCGCACGGCGACCGGCGCGGGCTCCGCGGTCACGGCGGGCTCGTGCTCCGGCGCGGGCTCGGACGGTGCTTCTTCGGCGGAGGGTTCATCGACCGTGGGCTCCGCTGCCTCGGGCACGCGATCGACGACGGGCGCCTCGGCGGTCGCGGCCGCGGTGTCCGGGGTCTCGCCCTCGGGCTGCGGAACGATGATGGGCGTCGCGCCGGTCTGGCGGAGCTCGCGCAGCTGACGACGGGTCAGCGCGGGAGTCTCGGGGTTCTCGGGAGTGCTCATGCTGTGCTCCGGTAGAGGTGGTGCTTCGCGATGTACTGCACGACGCCGTCGGGCACGAGGTACCACACGGGGTGTCCTCGGCGCACACGGGCGCGGCAGTCTGTGGACGAGATCGACAGGGCGGGGATCTCCAGCTGACTCACGTTCTGGGACGGGAGGCCCTCGGTCGTGAGGACATGCCCCGGGCGCGAGACCGCGACGAAATGCGCGAGGTCCCACAGCTCCTGATGGTTACGCCAACTGAGGATCTGTGCGACCGCATCGGCGCCGGTGATGAAGAACAACTCCGCACCGGGGCGCTGCTCTTGCAGGTCGCGCAGGGTGTCGATCGTGTACGTGGGCCCCGCGCGATCGATGTCGACGCGGCTCACGGTGAACTGCGGATTGGATGCCGTGGCGATCACCGTCATGAGGTACCGGTGCTCGCTCTCGGTGACGTCGTCTTTCTGCCACGGGCGACCCGTCGGCACGAAGACGACCTCGTCGAGGTCGAACGACTGGGCGACCTCGCTCGCCGCGACCAGGTGACCGTGATGGATGGGATCGAACGTCCCACCCATGACCCCGATGCGAGGGGCGCGCGTCACCGACATACGGCAGGCCTCAGTGGCCGTGCGCCTCGGGGGTGGGCGTCCCGTGCTTCTGGGTGTAGGCAGCCGCCTTGTGCGCGTGACGGTTCGACACGTTGCGGTACGACAGCGTCACCAGGCTCAGCGACACGAACACGATGAACGCGACAGCGCCGTACCAGAAGGTCTGCAGCTGCACGTTGCCGCCGTGGTGGGCGCCTTCTTCTGCGGCGTGGGCCAGAAGTGCGACGAAAGTCATCAGTGCTCCGATCAGAGGTCTGCGCGAGGCGCGCGTCCCATTTTAGGCGGTCAGACGCGTACCTGGCCGTCGCCGCGCCCGAGCCACTTGGTGCTCGTCAGCTCGGCGAGGCCCATGGGTCCGCGGGCGTGAAGTTTCTGGGTGGAGATGCCGACCTCGGCGCCGAAGCCGAACTCGCCCCCGTCGGTGAAACGCGTCGAGGCGTTCACCAGCACCACCGCGGAGTCGACCTCGGCGAGGAAGCGGTCGGCCGCTCCGGAATCGGCGGTGACGATCGACTCGGTGTGGTGGGTGGAGTACCGGCGGATGTGCGCCAGCGCCTCGTCGAGGTCGTCGACCACACGGACGGCGAGATCGAGGGTCCCGTACTCGCGGGACCAATCGTCGTCGGTCGCCGCCACGACGCGCGGGTGATGCGCGCGCGTCTCGTCGTCGCCGTGCACGGTCACGCCGGCATCGTCGAGAGAAGACAGGAGCTCGGGCAGGAGCCGGCCGGCCGCCGCGCGGTGCACGAGCACGGTCTCGACGGCGTTGCAGACGCTCGGGCGCTGCGTCTTGGCGTTGAGGACGATGTCGCGCGCCCAGTCGTCGCGGGCCGTCGCGTCGAGGTAGACGTGCACGACACCCGCACCGGTCTCGATGACGGGAACCGTGGATTCGGTGACGACGGTCTCGATGAGTCCTGCGCTTCCGCGCGGGACGAGGACATCGACGAGCCCGCGCGCGTTCATGAGAGCCTTCGCCCCGTCGCGGCCGAAGTCGTCGACGCTCTGGATCGCCTCGGGACTGACACCCTGGCTCGTCAGCGCGTCGCGCATCACCCGCACGAGCGTCGCGTTGCTGCTCTGCGCGGCCGATCCTCCGCGCAGCACCACGGCGTTGCCGGAGCGCAAGGCGAGCGAGGCGATGTCGACCGTGACGTTGGGACGCGCTTCGTAGATCGAGCCGACCACGCCGAAGGGCACGGCGACCTTCTCGAGAGCGAGACCGTTGGGCAGCGTCCGGCGGTCGAGCACGCGACCGACCGGGTCGGGAAGTTCGGCGACGTCGCGGACGGCGGACGCGAGGGCTGCCACGCGCTTCTCATCGAGACGCAGACGGTCCAGGAGCGCCTCGCCGATGGCGTCGCGACGGCCCCGGTCGAGGTCGTCGGCATTCGCCGCGATGATCTCCGTCGACGAGGCCTCGAGGGCGTCGGCGACCGCGTGCAGGAGCGCGCTCTTACGAGCGGAGTCGAGCAGACCGATCTCGCGCGCAGCGTCCTTCGCCAGACGCAGGCGCTCGTCGACGGAGGCGGCGATCACGGTCATGCGCTCAGTGTACCGGCGCGCGTCACGGCGCCCACGGGGCCGGTGGACAGGGTCACGGGGTCGGGATTCGGCGCGAACCAGGTGCCCACCGCCTGGCCCGACAGAGCGGATGCCACCAGGTCGGCGCTCGTGACGAGAACGCCCACTCCGGCGGTCGAGGCGAGCTTCGCGGCCGAGGCCTTGGTGGCTGCTCCCCCGGTGCCGACGCCGTTGACGACGCCCGCGCCGAACTCGAAGTCCGAGAGGTCGTCGCCCCAGGCGACGTCGGTGATCGGGCGCGCACCGGGCTCACTCGGCGGCCGGGTGAAGAGCGTCTCGATGTCGCTGAGCAGCACGAGCACGTCGGCGCCGATCAGCTGTGCCACGAGGGCGGCGAGCCGATCGTTGTCGCCGAAGCGGATCTCGTGTGTGGCCACGGTGTCGTTCTCGTTCACGATGGGCAGGATGCCGAGCCCCAGCAGCCGCTCCATGGCGCGGCGGGCGTTCGAGCGGTGCGTGGCGTTCTCGAGGTCACCGGCCGTGAGCAGCACCTGCCCCGCGAGCAGGCCGAAGCGGTCGAGAGAAGTCTGGTACCGCCACATGAGCACGTTCTGGCCGACCGCGGCCGCGGCCTGCTGCGTGGCCAGATCGTTGGGACGACCCTCGAGATCCAGCAGGGGCAGCGCGGTCGCGATCGCTCCCGACGACACGAGCACCACCTCGGTGCCCGCACCCCGTGCACGGGACAGGGCCTCGACGATGGTGTCGATGCGGTGCGCACCGTCGCCGCTGATCGACGACGAACCGACCTTGACCACGACGCGGGCGGCGCCGGGGATGTCGGCGCGCGTCGACGCGGTCACCGCTCTTCGTCCTCGAACTCGAGCCCGGAGGACTCGCCGTCGGGCGAGATGCCCGCCGCACGCGCCGCACGGCGTTCGGCCTCGAGCTCGGCGCGGGCGTCGGCCTTGGCATCCATGCGCTCGTGATACTCGGCCCGGCGCTCCGACGAGGTCCGGCGGGAGTTCTGAACCAGGCGAGGGTCGGTCCCGCGAGGGGCCGTCATGAGTTCGGCGGCCGAGGTGAGGGTGGGCTCCCAGTCGAAGACGATGCCGTCGCCGGGGCCGATGACGACTGTCGCACCGGCGACCGCTCCGGCCCGGAACAGGCCGTCCTCGACGCCCAGGCGAGCGAGGCGGTCGGCGAGGTAGCCCACGGCCTCTTCGTTCTGGAAGTCGGTCTGCTGGACCCACTTGACCGGCTTGTCGCCGAGGATGCGGTACACGGGACCGTAGGTGCCGCCCTCGACCTTGATCGTGAAGTCCTTCTCGGCGCCGCGCGGGCGGATGACGACCCGCTCGGCAGGCGTCTGGTCGATCGTGGCGAGGCGGTGCTGCTCGACGATCTCTCCCAGTGCGAAGGTGAGTTCGCGCAGGCCCGACCGGCTGACGGTCGAGATCTCGAAGACGCGGAAACCGCGGGCCTCGAGGTCGGGACGCACGAAGTCGGCGAGCTCGTGCGCCTCGGGGACGTCGACCTTGTTCAGGGCGATGATCTGGGGGCGGTCGAGCAGGGGGACCTGCCCCTCGGGCACCGGGTAGGCGGCGAGCTCGGCGAGGATGATGTCGAGGTCGCTCAGCGGGTCGCGGCCCGGGTCGAGCGTGGCGCAGTCCAGGACGTGCACGAGCGCCGTGCAGCGCTCGACGTGGCGGAGGAACTCCAGACCCAGCCCCTTTCCCTCGCTCGCGCCCTCGATGAGGCCCGGGACGTCGGCGATGGTGAAGCGCGCGTCGCCCGCCTGCACGACGCCGAGGTTCGGGTGGAGCGTGGTGAACGGGTAGTCGGCGATCTTGGGGCGCGCGGCCGACACCGCCGCGATCAGGCTCGACTTGCCCGCCGACGGGAAGCCCACCAGGGCGACGTCGGCGACGGTCTTGAGCTCGAGGACGACGTCGCCCTCGTACCCGGGGGTACCCAGCAGGGCGAAACCGGGTGCCTTGCGCTTCGGCGAGGCGAGAGCGGCGTTGCCGAGGCCGCCGAGGCCGCCCGGAGCTGCGACGAAGCGCATGCCGGGGGTGAGCATGTCGACGAGCACGTTGCCGTCGGTGTCCTTGACGACGGTGCCGAGCGGGACCGGGAGCTCCTGATCCTCGCCCAGAGCGCCGGAGCGGTGGTCGCCCATCCCGAAGCCGCCGTTGCCCGCGGAGCGGTGCGGCGAGTGGTGGTACGACAACAGGGTCGTGGTCTGCGGGTCGGCGACGAGGACGACGTCGCCGCCGCTTCCCCCGTTGCCGCCGTCGGGACCGGCCAGCGGCTTGAACTTCTCACGGCGCACCGAGACGCAGCCGTTGCCGCCCTTTCCCGCACGCAAGTGCAGGGTCACGCGGTCGACGAAGGTGACCATGGCGGGTCCTTCCGGGTGTGGACGGCGAAGCCGACTCGAAAAAAGAAGAGGGGGTGGGCAGCGCCCACCCCCTCGTGCGCCGAAGCGCGGGAATTACTCCGCTGCTGCGGTGACGATGTTGACGACCTTGCGGCCGCCCTTCGCGCCGAACTGGACCGCACCGGGTGCCAGGGCGAACAGCGTGTCGTCGCCGCCACGGCCGACGTTGGCGCCGGGGTGGAAGTGCGTGCCGCGCTGGCGGACGATGATCTCGCCGGCGAGGACGACCTGGCCGCCGAAGCGCTTCACGCCGAGGCGCTGTGCGTTGGAATCACGACCGTTACGGGTGGAGCTTGCGCCCTTTTTGTGTGCCATCTCTGCGTCTCCTGGCTCTTACTTGATGCCGGTGATCTTGACGCGCGTGAGGTCCTGACGGTGGCCCTGGCGCTTCTTGTAGCCGGTCTTGTTCTTGAACTTCTGGATCACGATCTTCGGACCGCGCTCCTCGCCGAGCACCTCGGCCGTGACCGAGACCTTCGCGAGCTTGTCGGCGTCGGTCGTGACCGCGTCGCCGTCGACGAACAGGACGGCGGGCAGCTGGATGCTCTCGCCGATCTTCGCCTTCTGGCGGTCGAGCACGACGACCGTGCCGACCTGGACCTTCTCCTGGCGGCCGCCGGCGCGCACAACTGCGTAAACCACTTCACACCTGTTTTCGTTCGGGAGCGCGGAGCTCCGGTTGTCTGATGACGTCGGGAGGGCCTGACGGCCCAAGTCTCGGTGCGATCCGGCGGGCAGAACCCGCGGGGTCACGCTCCTCACAGGAGTGGACGCGACGCACCAAGGGTCAAGTTTAGCTCACCTCACGGCATCCGGCAAAAGCATTCGACCCGCGTGTCGACCGTAGGATTTCCAGATGGTGATCCTGATCGACGACCCGCAGTGGCCCGCGCACGGACGGCTGTGGGCCCATCTGGTCAGCGACAGCGATCTCGAGGAGCTCCACGCCTTCGCCGCGGCGGCCGGAATCCCGAGCCGCGCGTTCGACCTCGACCATTATGACGTGCCCGATGAGCGACATGCCGACCTCGTCCGCGCCGGCGCGGAGCACGTCGGCGGCAAGGAACTGGTGCGGCGTCTGCGCGCCTCGGGCTTGCGGATCACCGCGCGAGAACGCCGCCGTCAGCCGTAAGGGGCCGTCCTCGGTCGCGGCGAGCAAACTCGGCGACCGAAGACGACCCCTCACACGGGCGAGCGCCGCCTCAGGACTCGCTCGACGGCTGTGCGTTGACCGGAGTACCCGTCAGGGCAGCGGTGGTCACGCGACGGCGCGAACGCCCCTGTCCCGGAGCCTTGGGCTCGGGCAGGGCCTCCAGCACCGACTCGAGCAGGGCGTCCTTCTCGGTGCGCGGAGCTTTGGGCTCGCGCTTCTTGCGCGGGCGCTTCTCGCGCGCCGGCGCGGGCGCGTCGGGAGCGGACTCGCTCTTCGACTCGAGGACGGCCTCGACGGATGCCACGACCGCCGCCTCGACGACGGCGGGATCATCGATGGTGGGCTTGACGGTGGAGGCGGCGATCTGCGCGAGAGCCGACTTGACCCCCTCGGTGATCACGTGGGTGCCGCCGGCCGCAGCCGCCGCTCCCCCACCGTTCCCGCCGGCGCCGCTCTGCGTCGCGCCGCCGCCGTTGCCGGCACCGTTGGACGCGTTGCCGTTCGAGCCGTTGTTGCCGCCACGACCGCGACGGTTCGACGAGCCGTTGCCGTTGTTGCTGCCGCCGTTGGACGATCCCGCGGGACGGTGCTTGGCCACGGGGTCGTGGTGGACGATGACGCCGCGACCGGCGCACACCTCGCACGCCTCGCTGAACGTCTCGAGCAGGCCCAGGCCCAGCTTCTTGCGCGTCATCTGCACGAGACCGAGCGAGGTGACCTCGGCGACCTGGTGCTTCGTCCGGTCACGGCTGAGGCATTCGATGAGGCGGCGCAGCACGAGGTCGCGGTTGGACTCGAGCACCATGTCGATGAAGTCGACGACGATGATGCCGCCGATGTCGCGCAGCCGCAGCTGGCGGACGATCTCTTCGGCCGCCTCGAGGTTGTTCTTCGTGACGGTCTCTTCGAGATTGCCGCCCGAGCCGACGAACTTGCCGGTGTTGACGTCGACGACCGTCATCGCCTCGGTGCGGTCGATCACGAGGGAGCCGCCGGAAGGCAGCCAGACCTTGCGGTCGAGCGCCTTCTCGATCTGCTCGGTGACGCGGAAGGCGTCGAAGGGGTCCTGCTCGCCCTCGTACTTCTCGACGCGCTCGAGCAGGTCGGGTGCGACGCCCTGGAGGTAGGACGAGATGGTCTGCAGGGCCTCGTCGCCCTGGATGAGCATGCGCGTGAAGTCCTCGTTGAAGACGTCGCGCACGATCTTGACCAGGAGGTCGGGCTCGGAGTGCAGCAGGGCGGGCGCCTGGATGGTCTTGACCTGGCTCGACACATGCTCCCACTGCGAGGTCAGGCGCTGCACGTCGAGGGTCAACTGCTCCTCGGTGGCACCCTCGGCCGCCGTGCGCACGATCACGCCGGACGACTCCGGAAGCACCTCTTTGAGGATCTTCTTCAGGCGCGCGCGCTCGGTGTCGGGGAGCTTGCGCGAGATGCCGTTCATCGTGCCGTTGGGCACGTAGACGAGGTACCGGCCCGGCAGCGAGATCTGGCTCGTCAGTCGCGCACCCTTGTGACCCACGGGGTCCTTGGTGACCTGCACGAGCACGCGGTCGCCCGACTTGAGCGCGAGCTCGATGCGTCGGGGCTGGTTGTTGGTCTCGACGCCGTCCCAGTCGACCTCGCCGGAGTACAGCACCGCGTTGCGGCCGCGACCGATGTCGACGAACGCCGCCTCCATGCTGGGCAAAACGTTCTGCACGCGGCCGAGGTAGACGTTGCCGATGAGCGAGGCGTCCTGATTGCGCGCGACGTAGTGCTCGACCAGCACGTTGTCTTCGAGCACGGCGATCTGGATACGACCGGCCTTGGACCGCACGACCATGACGCGGTCGACGGCCTCGCGGCGGGCGAGGAACTCGGCCTCGGTGACGACCGGGCGACGGCGGCCGGCTTCGCGGCCGTCGCGACGACGCTGTTTCTTGGCTTCAAGTCGGGTCGAACCCTTGATGCGCTGCGGCTCGGTGATGACCTCGACCGCGCGCTGGCGCACGGGAGGGGCGGACGGAGCCTCGGGGGCCTCGTCGCGGTTGTCGCTCGGTCCCCCTCGACGGCGGTTGCGACGGCGGGCATTCGCCGACACACGCTCGGAGGGACCCTCGTCTTCGCGGTCGTCGACCTCGTCGCGGATCACGACGGGAGGAAGCGCGGGGGCGTAGAAGTGCAGCGCGGTCGAGACGGCCGAGACGAAGTTCTCGGGCAGCAGGCCCAGAGACACGGCGGTCGGACGGCCGGGCTTCTCGGGCTCGGCGGGAGTTTCAGGCTCGGACTTCTCGGGTTCGGCCGGGGTCTCGGGCTCGGACTTTGCAGGCTCGGCCCGAGTCTCGGGCTCCGCCTTGTCGGTTTCGTCGACCTCGGTTCCAGCGGTCGCGGCGTCGGCGGAGACGGATCCGGATGCCGCGTCCTCGGCGTCGGCGGAAGGCTCGGCGACCTCGTCGGCCGGGATCGCGTCGACCCCGGGCTCCTCGGAGGCCGAGTCCGACGCGGCCTCCGCCGCGGGGATGTCCTCGACGTCGAGCACCGCGGGCGCCTCGGTGTCGTCGGCGGCGGCCTCCTCGGCATCCTGCACCGCCGCCTCTTCCTCGTCGACCGCGGGGGCGACGTCGGAGGAAGCTGCGGTGTCGGGAGAGATCGGCGCCTCTTCGGCGGGGTTCTGTTCGTCTGTCACATCGGCCATGTCGGGGTACTCCCTGGCGGACGACACCGCGCGTCGTCCGACGAAATCTCATGCGGCGCCGCACCCGGCGGGGCCGCGAACTCACTCGGTCTGCAGCCGGCCTGCGGCTCGGGCTGCGAAGGGCGGTCATCGCCCGAAGTCTTCTGGTGATGTTCCTGCGGCGCGGCCGCGGTCACATCAGCCTTCATTATCGCACGAAGTGCCGGAAAGCCCGCGAAGCTGTCGAGGTCCGGCCTGTCCACCGCCCCGTGAGCGCGCTCGGCGACCCCACCGTGAGCCCGCCGGAGCGTTCGAAGCGGCCGCATAGCGCGGCGATGAGAGAATCGCGGCATGAGCGAAACCGTCACCCCCCGTCGTCCGGTCGTCGTCGCGATCTGGCTGGTCTTCGCGGGGGTCGTGGGGTGGTGGGCGGCGTTCTCGCTGACCATGGAGCGCTTCCACCAGCTCATGAACCCGGGGTCAGCGGCATCCTGTGACTTCAGCGTGCTGGTCCAGTGTTCGACGAACCTCCAGTCCAGCCAGGGCAGTGTCTTCGGCTTCCCGAACCCGATCATCGGGCTGGCGGCCTGGATCGCGCCCATCGTGGTCGGTATGGCGCTGCTGGCCGGCGCCCGGTTCGCACGGTGGTTCTGGGTCCTGTTCTGGCTCGGCTTCGTCTTCGCCCTGGGCTTCGTCATCTGGCTGATCGGGCAGAGCCTGTTCGTCCTGGCGACGCTCTGCCCCTGGTGCATGGTGACCTGGTCGGTCGTCATCCCGTCGTTCTTCGTCGTCACGCTGCACGTACTGCGTGAAGGGGTCATCCCCCGCCCGCGGGTGCAGGAGGTCGCCGATCGCCTGATGGCGTGGGTGCCGCTGATGACCATCGTGTCGTTCGCCGTCGTCGCCGTGCTCGCGCAGGTGCGCCTAGACGTGCTGTCGCAGCTCTGACCCTCGACGCGGTCACTCCGGCGTTCGCGGATCCTCCGGACGAGAACTCCGGATGCCGTGGAGGTCGTGCGCATCACTGCGGCTGTGTACCGTCGACCGCCGGCGCGAAACGACGAAGGCCGCCACCCCTCGGGGTAGCGGCCTTCACGGCATCCCGGATCAGGCGAACCAGATCGCGAGCTCGCGCTCGGCGGACTCGACGCTGTCGGAACCGTGGACGAGGTTCTGCTGCACCTTGAGGCCCCAGTCACGGCCGAAGTCGCCGCGGATCGTGCCGGGCGCGGCGGTGGTCGGGTCGGTCGTACCTGCGAGGGAGCGGAAGCCCTCGATGACGCGGTTGCCCGCCAGGCGGATGGCGACCGAGGGGCCCGACAGCATGAACTCGAGGAGCGGCTCGTAGAACGGCTTTCCCTCGTGCTCGGCGTAGTGCTGCGCCAGCGTCTCACGGTCGGGCTCGACGAGGCGGATGTCGACGAGGGCGTAGCCCTTCGCCTCGATGCGGGCGAGGATCGCGCCGGTCAGGCCGCGGGCGACGCCGTCGGGCTTGACCAGAACGAGGGTCTCTTCGGTAGCCATGGGTCATTCTCCGTTCGAGAGATCGGGGGATGCGGCGCGTCGGGCGTTCTGCCTGTCGAGCGCTGCTCCCTTGATCGTCGCATACGCCCACATGCCACCGAAAATGACGGCGACGACCGCGAGGGCCGGAACCAGGAACCCCCCGAGCAGCAGGACGACCTGGAGTCCCCACCCGGCGAACAGCGCCCAGCGGTGGCGGAGCGACCCCGAGACGGCGACCATCGCGATCGCCATCACGACGCCCCCGACGATCCCCCACCACGGCTCGATACCGAACGGCAGCACCTTCAGCCCGTAGACCACGAGGCCGCCGAGGAACACGATGATCGACTCGAAGCCGAGGACGACGGCACCGAGCGACTCCTGGGCACCTCGCTGGCGACGCGGGCGCGGAGCGCGCGGTTCGCGGGTGGTCACTCCTGCCACCCGGCCTTCCAGTCCTCGAGATCGGCCAGGCGCAGGGCTTCCCCGGCCAGCACGACCGAGCCGGCGATGACGACCGCCCGGCGATCCGACTCCGCGGCCCACGAACGGGCGGCGTCGGCGGCATCTTCCAGGGTCGGGTGCACGGTCACCGGCAGGTCGGCGGCCTCCGCGAGGTCGGCGATCGCGTCGGGATCGGTCGCGCGGTCGCTGGTGGGAGCGGTGGCGAACACGCGCGCGACGCCGGGCACGAGCGCCGCCATGATGCCGGCGGCGTCCTTCCCCTCGAGGATGCCGACCACGGCGCCCCACTCGTCGATGTCGAACGACTCGTCGAGCGCGGCGACGAGGGCGCGTGCCCCGTGCGGGTTGTGGGCGGCGTCGACGAACACGGTCGGCGCGGTGCCGATGAGCTGCAGGCGACCGGGCGAGGTGGCCGTGCCCAGGCCGTCGGCGACCACGTCGGCCGCGAGCGGCTGGGTGCCGCCACCGATGAGCGACTCGACCGCGGCGACCGCCAGAGCGGCGTTGGCGCCCTGGTGCGCGCCGTACAGCGGCAGGTAGAGCTCGGGGTACGTTCCGGCCACACCGCGGATGTCGAGCTGCTGGCCGCCGACCGCGAGAGTCTGCGCCTCGAGCGCGAAGCCGTCGCCGGCGACGGCGACGGTCGCGCCCTCCTTCTCGGCGCGGGCCCGGATCACCCGGAGGGCTTCCTCGGGCTGGCGAGCCGACACCACCGCGGCACCGGGCTTGATGATCCCGGCCTTCACGGTCGCGATCTCGGTGATCGTCGAGCCGAGACGGTCGGTGTGGTCGATGTCGATCGGCGCGAAGACCGCGACGTCGCCGTCGGCGGTGTTCGTCGAGTCCCACTCCCCGCCCATGCCGACCTCGAGCACGAGCACGTCGATGGGGGCGTCGGCGAAGGCGACGAACGCCAGGACCGTGAGGAGCTCGAAGAACGTCAGCGCCGCGTCGCCGGCCGACGCCAGTTCGGCGTCCACCATCTGCACGAACGGCTGGATCTCGTCCCACGCGTCGGCGATCGCGGCATCCGAAACGGGCTCGCCGTCGATCAGGATGCGCTCGGTGAAGCGCTCCAGGTGAGGACTTGTGAACAGACCGGTACGTAGCCCCATCGCACGCAGCAGGCTCTCGATCATGCGACTGGTCGAGGTCTTGCCGTTCGTGCCCGTGACATGGATCACGCGGTACGTGCGCTGCGGGTCGGCGAGCAGTTCGAGCACGCGTCGCGTGCGCTCGACGCGCGGCTGCACCCACTGCTCGCCCTGCCGTTCGAGCAGAGCGCTGTAGACGGCGTCTGCCCTGGTGCGGTCGCTCATGCGGGGACTCCGATCCGTGCGACGGCCACCGTGACGGCACCGACGTTCGCGTAGGTCTGGGCGGCGATGACGGTCTCGTACTCCGCCGGCGCGATGTCGCCGCGCTCGATCAGGCGACCCTCGGGGCCCGCCAGCACGACGGCTTCGGCGAGGGTCTCGGATGCCACGCCCGCGACGTCGAACGCCTGGGCGACGGCCCGCGCGTCGGCGTCTTCGACGAAGGTCAGCGACAGGAAGATGCGGTCGCTCACGTCGAAGCCGGCGGCCTTGCGCGTGTCCTGGATGCCGCGGATCATGTCGCGGGCCAGGCCCTCGGCCTCGAGCTCGGGGGTGGTGACGGTGTCGAGCAGGACGAAACCACCGCCGCCGAGCACGGCCAGCGCCTCGCCCTCCGGACGACCCGCCGTCTCGACGACGAGCTCGTACTCGGCGGGTTCGAGGGTGATACCGCCGGCGACGACCTGTCCGTCGACCTCGCTCCAGTCGCCCTCCCGAGCGGCCTTGATCGCCTGCTGCACCTGTTTGCCCAGGCGCGGGCCCGCGGCGCGGGCGTTCACCGAGAGGCGGTGGGTGATGCCGTACTCCCCCGCCGTTCCCTGCTGCAGGGCGACCTGCTCGACGGTCTTGACGTTGAGCTCCTCGCGCAGGATGTCGTCGAACTGCGCCAGGCCCGCGGCATCCGGCGTCACCACCGTCAGACGCGGCAGCGGCAGGCGCACGCGCTTGCCCTCGCGCTTGCGGAGCGCGTTGGCGACGCTCGAGACCTCGCGCACGGTGTCCATCGCGGTGCGGATGTCTTCGGCCGCGGGGAACACCGAGGCGTCGGGCCAATCGGTCAGGTGCACGCTGCGGCCGCCGGTCAGGCCCTGCCACACGCGCTCGGACACGAGCGGGATGAGCGGGGCGGCGACGCGGGTCAGCGTCTCGAGCACCGTGTAGAGGGTGTCGAAGGCCTCGCGGCTGGTCGGGTCGTCGGTCACCCCCACCCAGAAGCGGTCGCGCGAACGCCGGATGTACCAGTTGGTCAGCACCTCAGCGAAGTCGCGCAGGCGTTCGGCCGCGGTTGTCGAGTCGAGACCCTCGAGGTCGGCGGCGACGTCGCGGACGAGGTCGCCGGTGAGCGCGAGGATGTACCGGTCGAGCACGTCGGTGGAGTCGGTGCGCCACTCGGCGGTGTAGCCCTGGCCGGACGCGTTGGCGTAGGTCGCGAAGAAGTACCACGCGTTCCACAGCGGCAGCAGGAACTCGCGCACGCCCGAACGGATGCCCTCCTCGGTCACGACGAGGTTGCCACCCCGCAGCACGCTCGACGACATGAGGAACCAGCGCATGGCGTCCGACCCGTCGCGGTCGAAGACCTCGCGCACGTCGGGGTAGTTGCGCAGCGACTTCGACATCTTCTGCCCGTCGTTGCCGAGCACGATGCCGTGGCACGAGACCCCGGTGTAGGCCGGACGGTCGAACAGGGCGGTCGAGAGCACGTGCATCACGTAGAACCAGCCGCGGGTCTGCCCGATGTACTCGACGATGAAGTCGGCGGGGGCGTGCTCGTCGAACCACTCGTGATTCTCGAACGGGTAGTGCACCTGGGCGAACGGCATCGAGCCCGAGTCGAACCAGACGTCGAGCACGTCCTCGATGCGGCGCATCGTCGACTGCCCCGTCGGGTCGTCGGGGTTGGGGCGCGTGAGGTCGTCGATGTAGGGGCGGTGCAGGTCGACCTCGCCGTCGGCGTTCACCGGCAGGCGGCCGAAGTCGGCTTCCATGTCGGCCAACGAGCCGTATACGTCGACGCGCGGGTAGTCGGGGTTGTCGCTCTTCCACACCGGGATCGGCGAGCCCCAGTAGCGATTGCGGCTGATCGACCAGTCGCGCGCACCCTCGAGCCACTTGCCGAACTGGCCCTCCTTGACGTTCTCGGGCACCCAGGTGATCTGCTGGTTGTTCGCCAGCAGATCGTCCTTGATGTCGGTCACGCGCACGAACCAACTCGACACGGCCTTGTAGATGAGGGGGTTCCGGCAGCGCCAGCAGTGCGGGTACGAGTGCTCGTACGACGCTTCGCGCAAGAGGCGTCCGCCCTGCTTGAGCAGACGGATCAGCGGACGGTTCGCGTCGAGCCACAGCTCCCCCGCCACGTCGGTCACGGCCGAGAGGAACCGGCCGCCGTCGTCGAGCGAGATGATCGTGGGCAGGCCCGCGGCGTCCGCGAGGCGCTTGTCGTCCTCACCGTAGGCGGGTGCCTGGTGCACGATGCCCGTGCCGTCCGACACCGTGACGTAGTCGTCGACGAGGATCTTCCACGCGTCCTGCGTCCCCCACACCGACGCGTCGGCGTAGTAGTCGAAGAGGCGGTCGTACGACACGCCCTCGAGCTCCGCGCCCAGGATCGTGGTCTGCACGGCCTCGCGGGCGGCATCCGCACTCTCGTAACCGAGGTCCTTGGCGTAATTCGGCAGCAGGTCTTCCGCCAGCAGGTAGCGGTGCGCGACGGCCTCGAAGGCCTCGTCGGGCGTGCCGTCGGGAGCGCGGTGGACGTCGGCGGCGCCGTTCGGGCCGCCCTCGATCACGGCATAACGGATGCCGGGACCCACCGCCAGAGCCAGGTTCGTCGGGAGCGTCCACGGCGTCGTCGTCCACGCGAGAGCGCGGACCCCGGTGAGGCCGAGGGCCTCGGCCTTCGCCCCGACGAGGGGGAAGGTCACGGTGACCGAGGGGTCCTGCCGCATCTTGTAGACGTCGTCGTCCATGCGCAGCTCGTGGGTGGACAGAGGGGTCTCATCGCGCCAGCAGTACGGCAGCACGCGGTATCCCTCGTAGGCGAGGCCCTTGTCGTGCAGGGTCTTGAACGCCCACAGGACGCTCTCCATGTAGGTGGTGTCGAGCGTCTTGTAGCCGCGCTCGAAGTCGACCCAGCGGGCCTGGCGCGTGACGTAGTCCTGCCACTCGCGCGTGTATTCCAGCACCGACTCGCGGGCCTTGGCGTTGAAGGTCGCCACGCCCATGGCCTCGATCTCGTCCTTCTCGGTGATGCCGAGTTGCTTCATCGCCTCGAGCTCGGCCGGGAGTCCGTGGGTGTCCCACCCGAAGACGCGGTCGACCTTCTTGCCGCGCATGGTCTGGAAGCGCGGGAAGACGTCCTTCGCGTAGCCCGTCAGCAGGTGGCCATAGTGCGGCAGGCCGTTCGCGAACGGCGGGCCGTCGTAGAACACCCACTCCTCGGCGCCCTCCCGGTTCGCGATCGAGGCGCGGAAGGTGTCGTCGCTCTTCCAGAACGCCAGGGTGTCGTTCTCGATCGCCGGGAAGCGGGGGCTCGGGACGACGGATGCCGCGGTCGCGGCGCTCTGGCCGGGCGCCGGGGTCGTGGCATCCGGGGTCGCGTTCGACGTTTCGGCGGCGGGGCCGAAGGATGAGGGGCGTGGGTAGGTCATGACTCTCCGCAGGTTGGGATCCACCTGCGGGGACGATCCGTGGGGACCGCGGTACCACCCCGCGTTGCGCCGCCCCCGTTCGGGACCGGTGCCTCTCTCACTGCGGCTGTGACGGGCCTGCCCCGCGCGGTTCTACTCCGGGCCTGGACCCGTTTCTTCCGCGAGCTCCCCGGTGATGGCCGGATCGATGCGTGTCCGTCCAGTCTACGCGAGCCGGGCGGCCCGCGCTGCGGCCCTCGAGTGTCCGAGAAACCCGGACCGAGAGGGGCCCTGCTCTGCGTGCTCTGCACCGCCGAGGTATCGCCGGGGCATTCCCCCTCGAGTGTCCAGAACACGCCGCTCGTCGTCCCGGGGGTCCGGCGTGTCGTGGACGCTCGACGCCGGCGGCCGCGCGAACTCAGGCGCCGGTCGCGCCGAAGCCGGCGGCGGCGAGTAGCTCCCGGGTGAACGGATGCCGCGGCTCGGCGAAGACGCACGACACGGTGCCCGAGTCCACGACGCGTCCGTCTTTCATGACGATCACGTCGTCGGCGATCGCGGCCACGACGTCGAGATCGTGGGTGATGAAGATCATCGCGAGGTCGCGCTCACGCTGGAGGGCGAGCAGGCGGTCGAGGATCTTGGCGCGCACCGAGGCGTCCAGTGCCGACACCGGTTCGTCGAGCACGAGCAGATCGGGCGACACCGCCAGGGCACGAGCGATGGAGACCCGCTGGCGTTGGCCGCCCGACAGCTGGGCGGGCCGACGGCGGGTGAAGGCCGGCGACAACCCGACCTCCTCCAGGAGGGCGGTGACCGCCCGACGGCGCTCGGGGCGCGGTACACCGCCCGCGGCGACGGCCTCGGTCAGGGTGCGGCCGATGGTCCAGCGGGGGTCGAGGGCACCCCAGGGGTTCTGCTGCACGAGCTGCACCCGGCGCCGGTCCGATCCCCGAGCGACGTCGGGGCTCCAGGGGCGGTCGTCGAACGTCAGCGTCCCGGAGTCGGCGGCGGTCACGCCGATGGCCAGGCGCGCCAGGGTCGTCTTGCCCGATCCGGACTCTCCCACGACCGCGAGCGTGCGACCGCGGCGCACGTCGAAGGTGACGTCGTCGACCGCGAGCCGCTCACCGAAGCGTTTCGTGACGCCCCGGGCGGTGAACAGTGGAGCGTCGGTGCGGGGCGCGCGACCGAGCGGATCGTGCGAGACCGCCGCGACGAGCTCGCGCGTCACCGGATCGCGAGGGGATGCCAGCACCTCGGCCGTGACGCCCGTCTCGACGACCCGTCCCTCGTGCATCACCACCACTCGGTCGGCCACCCGCGCGACGGCTCCGAGATCGTGGCTGATGAACACCACGGCGACCCCGTCGTCGGCGATCGAGCGCAGGAGGTCGAGCACGCGCACCTGCACCGTGGCATCCAGGGCCGTCGTCGGCTCGTCGGCCACCAGGACGGCGGGGTTCGCCGCCAGGGCCGAGGCGATCAGGGCGCGCTGGCGCAGCCCGCCCGAGAGTTCGTGGGGATACTGACGGGCGCGGTCGGCGGCCTCGGGCATCGACACGCGCTCGAGGCACCCGTGCACGCGGTCGGCCAGAGCGCTCCCGCGCACCGCGGGCTCGTGGATGCGCACCGGCTCGGCCACCTCGGCGCCGACGCGGCGCAGGGGGTCGAGCGAGACGAGGGCGTCCTGCGATACGAGCGCGATGCGTCGTCCGCGCAGAGTCCGCCACTGCCGCTCGGTCAGCGACGGGACCGGGGTGCCGTCGATCTCGAGGGTGTCCGCCGACCACGACAGACCCGCGGGGACCAGTCCCACCAGCGCGAGCGCGCTCAGCGATTTACCCGCGCCCGACTCGCCCACGATCGCGACGCACTCCCCCGGCGCCACCTCGAGGTCGAGGCCGCGCACGATCGAGCCGCCGGGCCCGTCGATGCGCAAACCGCGCAGGCGGACGCCGCTCACGCGCCCCGCTCCTCGGCTCGCGCGCGCAGGATGCGGCCCACGACGCTCACGCTCACGACGGTCGCGGTGATGGCGAGTCCCGGGAACACCGCCACCCACGGAGCCTGTAGAAGCAGATTGCGGCCCGCCGAGAGCATGAGCCCCCACTCCGGCGTGGGCTCGGTGGGACCCAGGCCGAGGAAACTCAGGCCCGCCGCCGCGAGGATGCTCGTGCCGATACCGATCGTGGCGAGGACGCTGACAGCCCCAAGGACACCGGGCAGCACGTGGCGCACGTGCACGACGAACGCCGCAACACCGATGATGCGCGCGGCCTCGACGTGTTCCGCCGCCGAGAGCGAACGGGTCTGCGCACGCGCCAGCCGGATGTACACCGGCACGGCCGCGATCGTGACGGCCACGGCGATGTTCGTCGCCCCCGGCCCCAGGACCGCGACCACGAGCAGAGCGACGAGGAACTCGGGGAAGGCCAGCAGGACGTCGACCACGCGCATCGCGGCGGCGTCGGCCCAGCGCGGGGCGACAGCCGAGAGCGAGCCCGCGATCACGCCGACGATCAGGGCGAGACCCGTCGCGAGCAGGCCGATCCCCACCGAACGCCCCGCGCCGAACATGACGCGCGAGTACACGTCGCGCCCGCTCTGATCGGTGCCGAACCAGTGCGCGGCGCTCGGCGGCTGAAGGGCCGAACGGACGTCGGTCAACAGGGGGTCGTGCGTCGCCAAGAGCCCCGGCGCGACGGCGGCGACGGCGATGACGGCGAGCACCGCTCCCGCGAGCGACAGGGCGACCACCCGGCCGGGTCGCGTGCGCGTGACGGCGACGGCGGTCACGCGGGTACCCCCGTCCGCACGCGCAGCGCCGTGTCGCTCCCCCGCAAGCGCGGGTCGAGAACGGGCGCGACCAGGTCGACGACCGTGTTGACCACGACGAAGACGAGCGCGCTCAGCACGATGACGCCCGTGATCACCGGCAGGTCGCGATCGGTGATGGCCGCGAGTGTCACGCGGCCGATACCGGGTCGCGCGAACACCGTCTCGACCAGCACGGCGCCGCCGAGCAGCGAGCCGACGAGGTAGGCCGCCAGGGTGACGCCCCCGACCCCCGCGTGACGCAAGGTGTGATGGAGGGTCTCTCGGCCCGGGGCGGCTCCGCGGGCGCGAACGGTCAGAAGGAACGGTTCCCGTTCGGCGGCCTCGATGCCGTCACGCAGCACCTGCGACAGAAGGGCGGCGACGGGCAGGGCCAGGGTCACGGCCGGCAGCACCAGCGATGCGGCATCGCGCCCACCGGACGCCGGGAACCACCCGAGCTGGAACGAGAAGACGCTCAGCAGCACGAGCCCCGTCCAGAACACCGGCGACGACAGCACGACGAGTTCGATCCCGGATGCCACGGCTCGCCCGCGGCGCCCGCGCACGAGAACGGCCGTCGCCAGAGCCAGCACCACGGCGATCATCAGCGCGAGCGCCGAGAGCTGCAGGGTGGGTCCGAGTTGACGGCCGATGACCTCGGTCACGGGCAGACGCAGTTGATACGACTCCCCCAGGTCACCCCGTGCCAGGCGCGCGAGGAAGGCCGCGTACTGTTCGAGCACGGGACGATCCAGACCGAGATCGCTGCGGATCCCCGCCTTCACGGCCTCGCTCACCTGGGCCTGCGGGCCGAGCATGACGTCGACGGGGTCGCCCGGGATGATCCGGAACGCCACGAAGGCCAGCGTCGCCGCTCCCCAGAGAACGAGGACGACGGATGCCACGAGCCCGCCGAGGCGCCTCAGAAGGGCGCGCGAGCGAGAACGTGGCATCCGCCTAGTGTGTCCGACGTGCGGTGGTTCAGCCGACCGACGCGGTCGCGAACAGCGGACGGCCGTAGAGGTCGAACGCGAGCCCCGACAGCTTCGGGGTGACGGCGCTGATCAGCGCGGGGCTGTACAGCGGCACGATGGCGACCTGCTGCGCGTTCCACTGCTGCACCTGCGCGTAGATCGCGTCACGAGCAGCGGGGTCCGTCGTCGACGCGCCCTGCTCGAGCAGAGCGTCCATCGCCGGATCGCTCACCTGCGAAGCGTTCTGGAAACCGTCGGTCGCCAGGTGGCTGCGCAACAGGTCCGCGTCGACGCCCGAGAAGCCCCAGTCGGTGACGTCGTAGGTCTTGGGCCCGTACTGCTCGTTGTAGGCGCCGGGTTCGAGCACCTCGCGCTGCAGATCGAAGCCGACGGCCTTGAGATCGCTCTGCACGGCGTTGGCCAGCGCAGCGCGGTCGTCGGGCACCGGGGTCCACGCGATCCAGCGCGCCGTGAGGCGCTGGCCGTTCTTGGTCCGGATGCCGTCGGCATCCCGACCCGTCCAGCCGGCCTCGTCGAGAAGGGCGTTGGCGGCTGCCTGGTCGAACGGCCACGTCTGTTCGAGGCTCGCGTCGTACCCGGGGGTGGTCGCACCGAGGATGCTCCAGGCACGGGGGTACTGGCCGTAGAAGATCTCCTGAACGGCGGTGTCGACGTCGATGGCCTTCGAGAACGCCTGGCGCACCTTCTGGTCGGCGAAGACGCCGTACTTCTCGTTCAGGAAGAGCGAGTACGGCAGACCGGGGTAGGCGATCGACTTCACCTCGTCATCGCCGGGTACCTGCCCGACGAGGTTCGGGGGGAGGTTCGTGACGACATCGGCCTGGCCGCTCGAGAGCGCGCCGAGGCGGACCGATGCCTCGGGCAGGATGTCGACGCGGAGCGTCTTGAACGCCGGCTTGCCGCCGCCGTCGGGCCCCCACGTGTAGTCGTCGTTGCGGGTGTACACGATGTCCTGGTCGGGGGTGTATTCGGTGAGCTCGAAGGGGCCCGTGCCGACGTTCACGTCGGGTCCGCCGGCCTTGAGCTGGTCGGCCTTCGTCGACAGCACCGCGGGCGAGTAGAAGCCGAGCAGGGCTGTGCTCGCGGCCTGCAGGAAGGGTGCGTAGGGCTGGGCGAAGCGCACGCGCACGGTGTGCTCGTCGACCACGTCCGTGCCGGCGTACAGCTCGCCGCCCAGCATGCTCGCGGCCTGGGCGGATGCGGTGTCGGGGTCGGCGATGCGGTCGAAGTTCGCCTTGACGGCGGCCGCGTCGAAGGCGGTGCCGTCGTGGAAGGTGACATCGGTGCGCAGGCGGAAGAGGTAGCTCGCGCCCCCGTCCTCGACGTCCCACGACTCGGCGAGCCACGGCGAGAAGGTGCCGTCGGCCTCCTGGTACACGAGCGAGTCGAGCACGGCGCGCTGCACCATGGCCGAGACGTCGAGCTGGCTGGTCTGCGGGTCCATGTGGCCGGCCGAGAGGTTCGCTCCCTCGATCGCCCAGACGATCTCGCCGTCGCCCTGGGCGGCGGGATCGCTGCCGGCGCACGCCGAGAGCGAGAGGGCGGCGACGGCGGCGACCGCGACCGCCGAGAGCACGCGACGGGAAAGCTGTGAAGGCATGACGAAACCTCGAAGTCTTTGGTGGGGAAGCTCCAGCCTACCCGCGTTCCTGAACCGAGTGCGGAAAGTCGCCGGGGCGTGCGTCGGCAGCGGCCTCATGCGGACCGATGGGATTCCGGCGTCGCACAACCTCAGCGATCCGCACGATTTCCGTCGGAACCCGTCTCTGCGGTCTGAGGTTGCGCGGTTCGCTGACTTCGCACGTCGGCACCTCACTCCCGTCCCCGCACAACCTCAGCGATCCGCACGCCCTCCGTCGGCATCCGTCGCTGCTGTCTGACATTGCGCGATTCAGCGAGTTTCGGCATCAGGCATCTCGCTCCCGCCCCCGCACAACCTCAGCGATCCGCACGACCTCCGTCGGAACCCGTCTCTGCTGTCTGAGATTGCGCGATTCAGCGACTTTCGGCGTCAGGCATCTCGCTCCCGCCCCGCACAAGCTCAGCGATCCGCACGACCTCCGTCGGCATCCGTCTCTGCTGTCTGAGATTGCGCGATTCAGCGACTTGGAGGGTCGGGCATCTCGCGCTCGTCCTGGCCCAATCTCACCGGTCCGCACGATCTCAGTGACCTGCACGACCTCCGTCGGTATCCCTCTCTGCGGCATGAGCATGCGCGATTCGGCGACTCCCGGTGTCAGGCCTCCCGCTCCCGTCCCCGCGCAACCTCGACGATCCGCACGACCACCGTCGGCCATCGCCTGCGCCCGTCGGTAATCGGCACGGCCGCCGCGCCCGTCATCTCACGGGCCTTCCGCAGCGCGTTGAGGATCTCCCGGCTGAGGGTGCGCGATTCGCTGAGCCAGCGTGAGCTCGGACCGCCCGCTCACGCCTTGTGCAGCCCCTGCGCCACGGCGTGCATGATCTTCTCCTGCACCTCGGGCCAACGGTTCATCACCTGGTCGTATCCCACCCGAATGACGTGATAGCCGAGCAGCATCAGCTCGGTGTCGTGTCGGATGTCCTCGGCGCGCTGCGCCCCGACGTGGTGCCCGCCGTCGACTTGGAGGACGAGTCGATCTCCGATGAGGAAGTCGACGCGATGGCCGGAGATCCAGGTCTGAGGGCGGATCGGCAGGCCCAGCCACCGCAACCGGACGATGACGAAGGTCTCGAGACCGGAGTCTGCCCACGGGGACGCCTCCCGAACCAGGTGCTTGGCGGAGCCGGTCCAGGGCAGACGGCGCAGGTGGGAGATATCCACCGCCTTCTTGTTCAGCGCGGAGTCCCAGATCGCGCGTGCGGACTCGTACGGCTGACATGAGGCGACAGTGAGCAGGATGTTCTCGATGTCGTCTTCGAGCAGATCCGGGTGACGTGGAACGATGGCCCGCTGCCAGTGCACGACGGCGGCAGGACCGACGACTCGCCCCCGACCGGGATATGCGACGTGAGGCTTGTCCGGACGTGCGGCGATCCACAGACCACGCCTCTCGGCGGCCGTGACGCACGACAGTACGACGCCCGTTCGCGCCGCGGACACCAGGTGCGCATCGGCGGAAGGGAGGGCGATCCAGTCTCGCCGGACCCGCAGAACGAGTCCTCGCTCGAGCGCTTGGGAGATGCGGTGCCGGCTGTGCCCCTCACGGACGAGACGGGATGGGCGAACGACTCCCCCTAGTTCAGCGGTTCGTGTCGCGACGGCGTGAGCGGGGTCGTTGTGCATAGGCGACATGGTCGCCCGCGCGGCGAGGTGAAAACGCTTCGCGGACGAACCTGTGGATGAAAAACACCCTGGGGAGGAATGGCGACGTGGATCGCGCGCGTCCGCGCAGCCTCCATGACTCGCGCAAAATCCGTCGAGATGCGCCAGTGCGGGCTGAGCTTGCGCGAATCGCTGAGGTCACGCGACAGGCGCGGCGAAAGGGCGCACGATCTCGGCGCATCGCGCAACGGCAGTGATCTGCACAGCCTCACGGGCTTCGGCCTGCCGCCACTGAACATGCGCGAATCACCGAGCTTGTACAACCACCCCCACGCACCCTCAGCGATCCGCACAACCTCCGCCCGCGCCCACCTGCCGCCACTGAACATGCGCGAATCGCCGAGCTCGTGCAACCGCCCGCACACCATCCCCACGCACCCTCAGCGATCCGCACAGCCTCACGGGCTTCGGCCTGCCGCCACTGAACATGCGCGAATCACCGAGCTTGTACAACCACCCCCACGCACCCTCAGCGATCCGCACAACCTCCGTCGGCATCCGCCCCGATGGACTGAATCTGCGTGACGCACCGAACGAGCGCCGAACACGGGCCCGCGGTAGGCCGCGCGGCTCGCATCGCCCCGGTATCGTGGAACGCCACACCCATCAGGCACGCTCACACAGTGCCGCCCATATCGCTCGAGGAGTACCCCCATGGCCACGATCCCTGACAAGCCCGCCCTGGAAGGCCTCGAGCAGAAATGGGATGCCGCGTGGAACGAGCGCGGCACGTACGTGTTCGACCGCATCCGCGCCGCCGAGGCCGGGCGCCAGGGCGTCTACTCCGTGGACACCCCGCCGCCGACGGCATCCGGAAGCCTCCACATCGGGCACGTGTTCTCGTTCACGCACACCGACGTGAAGGTGCGCTTCGAGCGCATGCGCGGCAAGACGGTGTTCTATCCCATGGGCTGGGACGACAACGGCCTGCCCACCGAGCGCCGCGTGCAGAACTACTACGGCGTGCGCTGCGACCCCTCGCTCCCCTACGACGCCGACTTCACCCCGCCGTTCGCGGGCGGCGACAACAAGAGCAGCAAGGCCGCCGATCAGGTGCCGATCAGCCGCCGCAACTTCATCGAGCTCTGCGAGCAGCTGACGATCGAAGACGAGAAGCAGTTCGAGGAGCTCTTCCGCGAGCTGGGCCTCAGCGTCGACTGGACGCAGACCTACCGCACGATCTCCGACGACTCGATCCGTACGAGCCAGCTGGCGTTCCTGCGCAACATCGAGCGCGGCGAGGCGTACCAGGCGCTCGCGCCGACGCTGTGGGACGTCGACTTCCGCTCCGCGATCGCCCAGGCCGAGCTCGAAGACCGCGACCAGCCGGCCGCCTACCACCGCGTGGGCTTCGCCAAGACCGACGGCTCGGGCGACGTGTTCATCGAGACCACCCGCCCCGAGCTGCTGCCCGCGTGCGTGGCCCTGGTCGCCAACCCCGAAGACGAGCGGTACCAGCCGCTGTTCGGTACGACCGTGCGCACCCCCCTGTTCGATGTCGAGGTGCCCGTGCTCGCGCACCCCCTCGCGCAGAAGGACAAGGGCTCGGGCATCGCCATGATCTGCACCTTCGGCGACGTGACCGACATTATCTGGTGGCGCGAGCTCGACCTGCCCAACCGCACGATCATCGGCAAGGACGGCCGGATCGTCGCCGAGGCCCCCGACGTGATCGTGACAGATGCCGCGAAAGCCGCGTACGACGAGCTCGCGGGCAAGACCGTGTTCAGCGCGAAGAAGCGCATCGTCGAGCTCCTGCAGGAGTCCGGCGCCATGGAGGGCGCCCCCAAGCCCTTCACGCACCCCGTGAAGTTCTTCGAGAAGGGCGACCGCCCGCTCGAGATCGTCTCGACGCGCCAGTGGTACATCCGAAACGGCGCGCGCGACGCCGAACTGCGTGAGCGCCTGATCTCTCTCGGTCGCGAGATGTCGTGGCATCCGGACTTCATGCGCGTGCGTTTCGAGAACTGGACGAACGGCCTCACCGGCGACTGGCTCGTGTCGCGCCAGCGCTTCTTCGGCGTGCCGATCCCGGTCTGGTACGCGCTCGACGAGAACGGCGAGCGGGACTACACGCGCGTCCTCACCCCCGACCTCGCCTCGCTCCCCGTCGACCCGACCACGGATGTGCCCCCGGGCTACACCGAGGACCAGCGCGGCGTCGCCGGCGGCTTCGACCCCGAGCGCGACATCCTCGACACGTGGGCGACCTCGTCGCTCACCCCGCAGCTCGCCGGGGGCTGGCAGCGCGACGAGGACCTCTGGAACCTCGTGTCACCGTTCGACCTGCGCCCGCAGGGGCAAGACATCATCCGCACCTGGTTGTTCTCGACCATGCTGCGCAGCGCCCTCGAAGACGACCGGAGCCCCTGGTCGGATGCCGCGATCTCGGGCTTCATCGTCGACCCCGACCGCAAGAAGATGTCGAAGTCGAAGGGCAACGTGGTCACGCCCGCCGACATCCTCAAGCAGCACGGCTCCGACGCGGTGCGGTACTGGTCGGCGTCGAGCCGCCTGGGGACTGACGCGGCGTTCGACCCGCAGAACCCGACGCAGGTGAAGATCGGCCGGCGCCTGGCGATCAAGCTGCTCAACGCGGCGAAGTTCGTGCTCTCGTTCCCGGTGCCCGAGGGCGCCGAGGTCACCCACGCGCTCGACGCCTCCATGCTCGCGACCCTGGATGCCGTGATCGCCGACGCGACGGCCGCCTTCGAGGCGTACGACCACGCACGGGCGCTGGAGATCACCGAGTCGTTCTTCTGGACGTTCTGCGACGACTACCTCGAGCTCGTCAAGGAGCGCGCGTACGACCAGACCGACGTGGGCCAGGCCTCGGCAGCGCTCGCGCTGCGCACGGCCCTGTCGACGCTGGTGCGCCTGTTCGCGCCCGTGCTGTCGTTCGCGTCCGAGGAGGTGTGGTCGTGGTTCGAGGAGGGCTCGGTGCACACCGCCGCGTGGCCCGAGCCGCTCGGCATCGAGGGCGACCCCGCGGTGCTGACGGCCGTGAGCGCCGCGCTGATCGGCATCCGTCGCGCCAAGACCGAGGCGAAGGCCTCGCAGAAGACGCCGGTGACCTCGCTCACCGTGTCGGGTCCGCACGTCGAGGCGCTGCGCCTCGCCGAGGGCGACCTGCGCGCCGTGGGCCGGATCGAGACGATCTCGTTCGCCGAAGCCGACACCACCACCGTGACCGACATCGTGTTCGCACCCCAGGAGGCCTGATGCAACTCGGAACCCGCTGGACCGCCCGCGAGCAGCCGCCGAAGGCTGTGCCCGAGGCGCTGCACGCGCAGATCGCCGCCGTCGAGGCCGCGCTCAACCCCGACGGCCTCAGTGCCCCCGCGCCGCGGTGGACGCTGACGTTCCTCGAGGGGCGCCCCGTCGCCGAGCTCGACACCGGGGTCATCGTGACCCAGGATGCCGCGGGCGAGGTCGTCGTGCGCTACGACGACGACGCCGAATTCGCCTGAGCCGGAACGCCTCGGACCGGAGGGCCCGTCGACGCCTGGCTGCGTCGACGGGCCCTCCGGTCGTTCGCGCCGAGGACGGCACCGGTGGACGGCGGGTCTCCCAGACCGGAGGAGATTCGGGCAGCGGAGGACCGATTCGCGAGCTTTCCCTCCGCCGGCACAATTCCCTCCCCGCACGCGCAGGATCCCCGGCGCTGGCGCTGTTGTCGCTCGACCTATCGCGGCAGCAGATACCGAGCAACGTCGTGCGACATCGCTCGGGATGCCGCGATCCCGGCACGACGTGATGGTTCGGCCTCGAGGCGGTCCGCACGTCGGCCCATGCGGCGCTCGGCAGCGGTCGACATGGCGCGGGCCGCGGACAGCAGCGCGTTCTCGATGAGCGTCGGCCGGGTGGCGATGCTGATGGTCTGCGTGATGGCGCTCATGCGGAGCCCCTCTCGGTCGGAAGTGGGAAGACGTCGTTGCGGATCGTGACGGGGCGCACATCGTCGCCGGTCTGGTCGCGGTAGCGGGCGACGGTCTCGTCGACGAGCGCTTGGATGCGCCGCACGAGGTCGCGCGACTGCTCCGCGGTCAAACGGGCGGTTGCGGTCGAGATGATGGCCGCATCGCGCCACTCCTCGGCCTCGTCCCACCCGTGGTTCGCGAAGTGCATGAGCTGCTGGTGACGCAGGGTGAGGGTCTCGGACTGCACGGCTTCGAGCACCGTGCGCCCGGCGGGGGTGTTCTGCATCTCGGGATTGGTGAACGTCACCATGCCCGCGGGGCGCTCCCACCACCGCTCGCGGGCGGTGCCGCGGTTCGCGACCTCGCGGATGAGATCGTGCTGGGCGAGGGCGCGCAGGTGGTAGCTGGTCGAACCGGTCGACTCCCCCGTGAGCTCGGCGAGGGTACTGGCGGTCTGGGGACCGTACTGGCTGAGGATGTCGTACAGACGAACCCGCAGCGGGTGCGCGAGAGCGCGCAGGGCGCCGGCGTCGAGGACGCGTTCGGTGCGGGGTGGAGTCTGCTCGCTCATGAGTGCAAAGATACCTTTGCATGCGTTTCTTTGCAACTATCGCTCTGCATACGCCCGGAGGGTGCGCCTAGGCTGGAGCGATGACGGATGCCGTGAACAATCCCCTCCTCGCGCCGCCCTCGCTCCCCTACGACCTGCCGCCCTACGGCAGCATCGCCGTCGAGCACTACCTCCCCGCGTTCCGCGCCGCCTTCGCGGCGCAGCGCGCCGAGGTCGACGCGATCACCGCTCAAACCGCGGAGCCCACCTTCGAGAACACGCTGGTCGCCCTGGAGCGCAGCGGCGAGCTGCTCGACCGCGTCGCCCGCGCGTTCTACACCGTGGCATCCGCCGACGGCACTCCCGAGATCCAGGCCGTCGAAGAGGAGCTCGCCCCGCTCATGGCGGCTCACGGCGACGCGATCCAGCTCGACGCGGCGCTCTTCGCTCGCATCGCGGCGGTGCACGCCCGGCTCGACGACCTCGACCTCGACGACGAGAGCCGGTACCTGGTCCAGCGCCATCACCGTGAGATGTCACTCGCCGGCGCCGGACTCGACGAAGAACAGAAGCAGCGTCTCACCGACCTCAACCAGCGTCTTTCGGTGCTGACGAACACGTTCGAGAAGAACCTCCTCGCCGACACCAACGACCTCGCGGTCGTGTTCGACACTGCTGCGGAACTCGACGGCCTCAGCGACGGCGAGCTCTCCGCCGCCGCCCAGGCCGCCACCACGCGCGGGCTCGACGGCCGGTACGTCGTTGCCCTGACGCTCTACACGGGCCACCCGCTGCTCGCGTCGCTGACGAACCGCGAGAGCCGGCGCCGCCTGCTCGAAGCCTCGCGCTCGCGCGCCATTCGCGGCAACGACCACGACAACCGTCCCGTGCTGCGCGACATCGTGCGCCTGCGTGCCGAGCGTGCCGCCCTTCTCGGCTACCCTTCGCACGCGGCCGCGATCCTCGCCGATCAGACGGCGGGATCCCCGGATGCCGTGCACGACCTCCTCCGTCGACTCGCTGCCCCCGCGGCTGCCAACGCTCGCGCCGAGCAGGGGGCGCTCCAAGCGATCGCCGATGCCGACGGCATCCGCATCGAAGCGCACGACTGGGCCTTCTACACCGAGAAGGTGCGCGCGGAGCGCTACGACCTCGACCGAGCGGCCCTGCGCCCCTGGTTCGAGGTGGAGCGCGTTCTGCGCGACGGCGTCTTCTCCGCGGCCGAGATGCTTTACGGCATCCGGGTCACCGAGCGCCACGACCTGCAGGGCTATCACCCCGACGTCCGTGTCTTCGAGGTGCACAACGCCGACGGCAGTGAGCTCGGCCTGTTCCTGCTCGACCTGTACACGCGCGACACCAAGCGCGGCGGTGCTTGGATGAACTCGATCGTCACGCAGTCGGCGCTACGCGGCACCGCCCCGGTCGTGGTGAACAACCTCAACGTCAACAAGCCCGCACCGGGGACGCCGACGCTGCTCACGCTCGACGAGGTCACGACCCTCTTCCACGAATTCGGCCATGCCCTGCACGGTCTCTTCGCCACCGTCACCTACCCGCACTTCGCCGGGACCGCGGTATACCGCGACTTCGTCGAGTTCCCCAGCCAGGTCAACGAGATGTGGATCCTCTGGCCCGAGGTCCTGTCGCACTACGCGCGCCACATCGACACCGATGAGCCCCTCCCGGCCGACGTCGTCGAGCGGCTGCACGCATCCGAGGCCTTCAACCAGGGCTTCGCCACGAGCGAGTACCTCGCGGCATCCTGGATCGATCAGGCCTGGCACGGTCTCTCAGTCGACGAGGCCTCGGCCGAAATCGACGTCGCGGCGTTCGAAGCGGCCGCTCTCGCCGACATCGGACTCGACAACCCCGCCGTCCCCACCCGGTACGCCTCGACGTACTTCGCGCACGTGTTCTCGGGCGGCTACAGCGCCGGCTACTACTCCTACATCTGGAGCGAGGTGCTCGACGCCGACACCGTGGAGTGGTTCCGCGAGAACGGCGGGCTCACGCGCGAGAATGGCGACCGCTTCCGCCAACGGCTTCTGGGCGTCGGCGGGTCCGGCGATCCTCTCGCCGCCTACCGGGATTTCCGGGGCCGGGATGCCGAGACCCAGCCGCTGCTGGAGCGTCGCGGCCTCGCGGGTTGAGTCGGCTCAGCTTCCGACGGAGTACTTGAAGCCGATGTGGGAATCGGCGAAGCCCAGCCGCGTGTAGAACCGGTGGGCATCGACTCGAGCCGCGTCGGAGGTCAGTTGCACGAGGGCCGCCCCGGTCGCCGGGGCGGCCTCGTGCATCACCCAGCGCATGAGGGCGCTGCCTATGCCGCCGGACCGCTGGTTCGATGAGATCCGGACCGCCTCCACGAGCATCCGCGCGGCGCCCTGGCGGGCCATGCCGGGGATGACGGTCAGCTGCAGGGTGCCGACCAGGGCGCCCTCGGCATCGTCGACGACGAGAAGGTCGTTGGCGGGCGCCTCCAGAACACTTCGCAGGGCCGTCGCGTAGGTTGCCTCGTCCGCCGTGTTGGCGCGGTCGCCGCGTGCGGCGCTGATGGGATCATCGGCCAGCAGCGCCATGAGCGCGGAAAGATCGCTGGGTGTCGCTCGACGGACGGTGACGTCCGAGGCACGCGTGGTCAGGGTGACGGGAAGATCGAGGTCGGCGAGCACGCCGTCCATTCTGCCGCGAGCCTCAGCGCCAGCCGAGCACCTCGCGCACGACGGCCTGGGATGCCGGCGAGCCGTCGTTCTTGATCGAGAGCAGCTTCGCGCTCGAGAGCAGCGCCCCCGACGCCGCATAGGCATCGGATACATCCTGGACCGCGCGACGCACCAGGGGTGCCGCGTCGTTCCGGTCGGCGCCCCCGCGAATCGAGTAGTGCGGGTAGATGACGAGTTCGGAACCCTCCGGGGTGCGTCGCGCGCACGCGACGACGACCGTCGGCGTGGCGCCTCTCCAGAACTTCGGGAAGAGTTCCAAACCGGTGCCCTCCGCGAAGAACTCGACCACACCGCGCTTCCACGATCTCGCCACGTCGCCGAGCCGCACGTCCTGCGCGACCCATTCCGAGGCGCTCTCGCGGATCGCCGTGGAGAAAGACTCTCCCCCGTCGGTGAAACCCGCGGCGACCAGCGCGTCGCGGGCACGGCGCACGACGGACTCCGGGTCGTCGCGGACGACGAGCCTTGCGCCGCCGCGCGTGAGTCCGTTCCACCGAACGGGACCGACGTGGGCGTCCTCGCCGGAGCCTCGCTTGATCACAGCGACCACGCCCTCCCCACGGCGTCGTCCGCGTAGCGGTAGGCCCCCAGCTCGCCGGCGTTCAGCCGCGCGTAGGTCTCGAGATGCTCCGCGATCGCCCGGCCGTGGCCGCGCTGGCGCTCCAGCACCTGCTGCGCGAGCGAAAGCTGGTGGGTATCGACATCCATTCGGTCCCCCCGGCCCGTATGTCAGGTGAAGGTGCGTGCGCTACGCGCTCCGACGCTTCTGCGCGAGCACGATGGTCGGCTGCGCACCGTCTTCCACGGCCGCTCGCGTGATGATGACCTTGGCGATGTCATCGGCCGAGGGCACGTCGAACATGATGGGCCCTAGCACGTCTTCCAGGATCGCGCGCAGACCGCGCGCACCGGTTTTGCGTGCCACGGCGAGATCCGCGATGGCCCGCAGAGCGTCTTCGTCGAACTCCAGCTGCACACCGTCGAGCTCGAACATGCGCTGGTACTGCTTCACGAGCGCGTTGCGCGGAGCAGTGAGAATCTCCATCAGCGCGTCCTGGTCGAGCGGCGAGACGGATGCCACGACGGGCAGGCGACCGATGAACTCGGGGATGAGGCCGAACTTGTGCAGGTCTTCCGGCAGGGCCTCGCTGAAGAGGTCGGGAGCGTCTTCTTTGCGCTGCAGGGGGGCCCCGAAGCCCACACCGTGCTTGCCGACGCGCGCCGAGATGATCTCTTCGAGGCCGGCGAAGGCTCCGGCGACGATGAACAGGACGTTCGTCGTGTCGATCTGGATGAACTCCTGGTGCGGGTGCTTGCGGCCGCCCTGCGGCGGAACCGAGGCGACCGTGCCCTCGAGGATCTTCAGCAGCGCCTGCTGCACACCCTCCCCCGACACATCGCGCGTGATCGAGGGGTTCTCGGCCTTGCGGGCGATCTTGTCGACCTCGTCGATGTAGATGATGCCGGTCTCGGCGCGCTTCACGTCGAAATCGGCGGCCTGCAGGAGCTTCAGGAGGATGTTCTCGACATCTTCACCGACATATCCGGCCTCGGTGAGGGCCGTGGCATCCGCCACCGCGAAGGGGACGTTCAAACGCTTCGCGAGCGTCTGAGCGAGGTACGTCTTGCCGCAGCCGGTCGGGCCGAGCAGCAGGATGTTGCTCTTGGCGATGTCGATCTCTTCGGCACGGGCCTCGGCGGGCTGCAGGGTGCCGTGCGAGCGCACGCGCTTGTAGTGGTTGTAGACCGCGACGGCGAGAGCGCGCTTGGCGGGTTCCTGGCCGACGACGTACTCCTCGAGGAACGAGAAGATTTCACGCGGCTTCGGCAGGTCGAACTCGGCGACCTCGCCCGCCGACGACTCGGCCATGCGCTCTTCGATGATCTCGTTGCAGAGCTCGACGCACTCGTCGCAGATGTACACGCCGGGACCGGCGATGAGCTGCTGCACCTGCTTCTGACTCTTGCCGCAGAAAGAGCATTTGAACAGGTCGGCGCTTTCACCGATGCGTGCCATGCTCGATCCTCCGATCACCCGGCCCCCGCCGGTGTGTACCCGAGCCTAACCCGAGGTCGCGCCATACGAGGGCATTTGCGCGCGCGACCGCGTCATGATCGCCCAGGGCGAAGCCCGGCATTCCTCTCTTGGTCCCGCGGAGTCGGCCGAGCGGTCACGGTGCCGGAGCCGGAAGCGGCACGTCTCGACGACTCCTGCGCTCGAGGCGACACGCACGAAGAAGCCCCGCAGACCGAAACGGGTCTGCGGGGCTGATCGTGGCGCCAGCGCGTCAGGCGGTGAGAGCCGCCGGGGTGCGCTTGCGGGTCGTGAGGACCTGGTCGACGATGCCGTACTCCATCGCCTCGGCGGCGGAGAGGATCTTGTCGCGATCGATGTCCTTGTTGACCTTCGCGACGTCCTGGCCGGTGTGGCGCGCCATGGTCTCTTCGAGCCAGGTGCGCATGCGGAGGATCTCCTGAGCCTGGATCTCGATGTCGGACGCCTGTCCGTGACCGGCCTCGCCCATCGCGGGCTGGTGGATGAGGATGCGGGCGTTCGGCAGCGCGAGACGCTTGCCGGGGGCACCGGCGGCGAGCAGGACGGATGCCGCGGAGGCGGCCTGTCCGAGCACGACCGTCTGGATCTGCGGCGAGACGTACTGCATCGTGTCGTAGATCGCCGTCATGGCCGTGAACGAGCCACCGGGCGAGTTGATGTACATGATGATGTCGCGGTCGGGGTCCTGCGACTCGAGAACGAGCAGCTGGGCCATGACGTCGTCGGCGGACGCATCGTCGACCTGCACGCCGAGGAAGATCACACGGTCTTCGAACAGCTTGTTGTAGGGGTCCTGACGCTTGTAGCCGTAGGCCGTGCGCTCCTCGAACTGAGGAAGGACGTAGCGGCTCGAGGGCATGTGCGCCGCCGCGCCGCCAAAGGTGGGGATGTTCATATCGGTGTCCTTTTCCTCTCGACTCAGGCTGCGGTTCCGCCGCCGCCGGTGACGTCGGTGGCGTGCTCGCGCATGTGGTCGACGAAGCCGTACTCGAGGGCTTCCTGGGCGGTGAACCAGCGGTCGCGGTCACCGTCGGCGTTGATCTGCTCGACGCTCTTGCCCGTCTGGTTCGCCGTGATCTCCGCGAGCCGCCGCTTCATGTCGAGGATCAGCTGCGCCTGCGTCTGGATGTCGCTCGACGTTCCGCCGAAGCCGCCGTGGGGCTGGTGCAGCAGCACGCGCGCGTTGGGCGTGATGTAGCGCTTGCCCTTGGTGCCGCTGGTGAGCAGGAGCTGCCCCATGGAGGCGGCCATGCCGATGCCGACGGTGACGATGTCGTTCGGCACGAACTGCATCGTGTCGTAGATCGCCATACCGGCCGTGATCGAGCCACCGGGCGAGTTGATGTAGAGGTAGATATCCTTCTGCGGGTCTTCTGCGGCGAGCAGCAGGATCTTGGCGCAGATCTCGTTGGCGTTCTCGTCGCGCACCTCCGAACCGAGCCAGATGATGCGGTCCTTCAGCAGCCTGTCGAAGACGCTCGTTGCCATAAGGGGTTCGGGCATGTGTGCTCCTCTTCCGTGATCTGAAACGAATCTACCGGCGCGTTCCGGGGCGGGATGCCGTGTTCGCCGCGGGCGGATCAGCGCGGCTCTTCGGCGATTTCTCGCGCGTATCCGGTCACGGAACGGGTATAGCGCGGCAGGTGCGGGGCGAGGGCCTGCAGGGCGACGGATGCCGCCCGCTCGGGCTTCCCGTTCGATACGAGCGCCAGGGCGTAGAACGCGGCCGCTGCGTCGTGCAGCGGCCCGCGGGGCTCGCGCTCGTACTCGGCCTCGAGCATCGCGAGCGACTCCCGGGTCTTGCCGAGATTGCGGATCGTGCTCGCGAGCTGGATCGTCGCGCGTGTCCGGCGCTCGTCGTCGAGTCCGATCTCGAGGGCGCGGCGGTAGAGATGCTCGGCCTCGTCTTCGATGCCGGCCGAGTCGCGGGCCCCGGCCCGTTCAAACAGAGCAATCGCATCGTCCGCGGGGCGCTCTGCGGCGAGCCGGTCGATGTGGGCGATGACGGCCTCGGGGCTGAGCGACTCATCGGCCCAGACGGCATCCACTCGGCTCTGCCAGTCATTCATCTCACGTGCTCTTTCTCGTGTTGAGTGTCCAAAACACCCGGTCCGTTCGAAAAACCGTCCGGGTGTTCTCGACACTCGACGGGACCGGACGCCGTGCGCGGCTTCCGGGAACGACAGAGGGGGCGGATGCCACGGCATCCGCCCCCTCGTCTCGACTTACTCGCTGTCTGCGGCCTCGTCGTCGGCCTTCTTCTTGGCCGACGCGCGCTTCTTGGCCGGGGCCTTCGCGGGAGCCTCCTCGGCGGGGGCCTCGTCGGCGGGGGCCTCGTCGGCGGCGGACTCTTCCGCGGCCTTCTTCTTGGCGGGGGCGCGCTTCTTGGCGGGAGCCTTCGCGGGGGCTTCTTCGGCGGCCGGGGCCTCCTCGGCGACGGCCTCGTCGGCGTCGTCGCCCTCGACGGGCTCTTCGCCCTCGACAGCGACGAAGCCGGTCAGGTCGACGGGCTTGCCGTTGGTGTCGACGACCGACACCTTGCCGAGCGCGATGGCCAGGGCCTTGTTGCGGGCGACCTCACCGACGAGCGCGGGCAGCTGGTTGCCCTGCTGCAGCGCGTTGACGAAGTCCTGCGGCGCCATGTTGTACTGCGCAGCCGACTGGATGAGGTACTGGGTCAGCTCGTCCTGCGACACCTGGACGTTGGCGTCTTCGGCGATCTTGTCGAGGACCATCTGCGTGCGGAACTGCTTCTCGCTCGCCTCGGTGACCTCGGCGCGGTGCTCGTCGTCTTCGAGGCGGTTCTCGCCCTCGAGGTGCTGGTGCACCTCGTCTTCGATGAGCTGCGGGGGAACGGGGATCTCGACGGCCTCGAGAAGCGCCTCGATGAACTTGTCGCGCGCGGCGGAACCCTGCGTGAACACCGACTGCTGCGAGACGCGCTCGCTCAGCGACTCGCGGAGCTCGGCGATGGTGTCGAACTCGGACGCCATCTGCGCGAAGTCGTCGTCGGCCTCGGGAAGCTCGCGCTCCTTGACGGCGGTGATGGTGACCGAGACCTCGGCCTCTTCGCCGGCGTGCTCGCCGCCGACCAGCTTCGAGCGGAACGTGGTCTGCTCGTCGGCCGTGAGCGACTCGATGGCCTCGTCGATGCCCTCGAGCAGTTCGCCCGAGCCGATCTCGTACGACACGCCCTCGGCGCGGTCGATCTCGTTGCCGTCGATCGTGGCGACGAGGTCGAGCTCGACGAAGTCGCCGGTCGTGGCGGGGCGGTCGACCGTGATGAGCGTGCCGAAGCGGGCGCGCAGACGGTCGAGCTCGGCGTCGATGCCGGCCTCGTCGACCTCGGCGGCGTCGACCGTCACCGTGATCGAGTCGTAGGCGGGCAGGTCGAACTCGGGACGCACGTCGACCTCGACGTCGACGACCAGGTCGCCGGAGAAGTCCTTGAGCTCGGGGAGCTCGACGATCTCGGCGTTGGGGCGGCCGATCACGCGCAGCTCGTTGGCCTCGACGGCCTCGCGGTAGAACCCGTCCAGGCCCTCGTTGACGGCGTGCTCGATGACGGCGCCACGGCCCATGCGCTGGTCGATGATGGGCGCGGGGACCTTGCCCTTGCGGAAGCCGGGGATCTGCACGTCGCGAGCGATGTGCTCGTAGGCGTGGGCGATGCTCGGCTTGAGCTCGTCGGGCGAGACCGTGATGTGCAGCTTGACCCGGGTGGGGCTGAGCTTCTCGACGGTGCTGTTGACCATGCGGTTCGTTCTCCTCGTGTGGCCCGCGCGCACGCGGGGGCCGGTTGGGCCTGTGGTCTGTGGGGCCGTGACGTCGGGGCGACAGGATTTGAACCTGCGGCCTCCCGCTCCCAAAGCGGGCGCTCTACCAAGCTGAGCTACGCCCCGGGGCGGCGCGCGGCACGCGCCGACGAAACGACCGCTGAAAGTCTAGTCGATCCCCTCGGTTCCGCCGATTTGACCGGCCCCCTTGCGGACGAGGACGACCGGATGCCGACTCCCCCACGTTCGCGAGGCGCTTCGAGGTGTCGTAGAGTAGGGGTCGTCCGACTTCGCGGTTCGTCACAGAACCGCGGAAATCCGGGGCTGTAGCTTAGTGGTAAAGCCTCTGTCTTCCAAACAGATGATGCGAGTTCGATTCTCGTCAGCCCCTCCACATTCTTGCGAGGCTGCGCGGTACGCCGCGGCCGACCGGTTCAGGTGAGCATCCGCCCGAACACCACGAGCGTCCCCCTGCGTCCTGTTTCGTACAGGCCTGCCTTCTCGAGGACCCGCCGAGAAGCGAGGTTGTCTGCCTCGGTGTCGGCGACAGCCCGGTGCGCGCCCCACTGCTGAGCGTGCCGAAGTGCGAGCCTCACGGCCGCGGTGGCCAGACCGCGACCCCGCGCCGACCCGACGAGGCCGTAGCCGAACTCGACTGTTCCCGTCTCGTCCGGCGGTCCGAAGAATCCGAGACCGCCGACGGCCACCCGGGTCGACGGCATCCGGATCGCGTACATCGTGAACGGCGAATCAGATGGAACCGATCGGGCGAGGGCAGCGAGAGGACCCCGTTCGTCGTCGAACGGGTAGTCCGGATGCCAGAGGTCGCCGGTGCGCTCGTCGCGGTCGAGGATGCGCCGAGCGAGGGAGGGCGTGATCGGGGTGAGCAGCACGTCCCCGTCTGCGAGCGCCGCGCTCACGCGTCGAGCTCCGCTCGAAACGAATCCGGCAGCACGACGTTGGATCCCGCACCGGCGAAGAATCCCGCGACCTGCGCGGGCCGATAGCCCGCGATACCGCAGCCGACTTCGGTCACGAGGAATCGCAGCTCGGGATGCGCCTGCGCAAACGCCACGAACCGCTCGGCCTGTTCTGCGAGCACACCGAGCCCTGACATCGTGTCGATGCCGTACGACCGGCCCTGCAGCCCCTCACTCTGCCCCCAGACCGCGCCGAAGCGGTCCAGGGCGAAACGCGCCGCGCCGCCGCCGTGTGCGCCCGCAGCGTTCGAGCCGAAGACGAAGATCTCGTTCGGTTCCAGAGACGTGATCTGCATCCGGCGAGACTACGCCCACCCCGTGCCGCGAGACGGCTCAGTCGGCCGAGAGCGCGGGGGTGCCGGCATCCGGAATCGGTGTCGCCGAGACGTGGCGGGCGGTGTGGGCGAGATACGTCTGCGCGTTGCGCAGGATGCCGGCGCGCTCTTCGTCGGTCAGGGCGCGACGCACCTTGGCGGGGACGCCGGCGACCAGTGACCCTTCGGGCACGACAGTGCCCTCCAGCACGACCGCTCCCCCGGCGACGAGGCATCCGGGCCCGATCTCGGCGCCCGACAGGACGACGCTTCCCATCCCGATCAGCGTGCCGTCGCCGATCGTGCACCCGTGCACGACCGCGTTGTGTCCGACCGAGACGTCCGCACCGATGACGACCGGGCGGCCGCGATCGACGTGGACCGAGACGTTGTCCTGCAGATTGCTGCGTGGTCCGACCGAGATCGCCGCGCTGTCGCCGCGAACGACGGCGTTGTACCAGACGCTCGCCCCCTCCCCGAGGGTCACCGCTCCGATGACGCGCGCTCCGGATGCCACGAACGCGGTGCCGTGGAGATGAGGGGCCGCGTCGGGAAGGGCGAGAACAGAGGCGTCGGGGGCGATCGGCATGGGGCGAGGCTAACGCCTCACGGCTCCGCAACCGTAGTAACGAGCTGGCCTACCGGGGACTATTGACTCCGCGCGAACTCGGTAGGCGAGGGCGGCGAATAGGTAGCGATCGGCTCACGGGAGACTCCTAGGTTCGGTCTCAGCCCACCCGACCCGCACAGGAGGAACCATGTCGTCGACGACCGATCCCGCCATGCCCGATGCTCGACCCCGCTCCGCCCGGCAGCATCGCCGTGGCCCCGCCATCCTCGCCATCGCGGCCGGGACCGCCCTCATGCTCGGCGGGGCGGGCACGTATGCGTACTGGTCGACGTCGACAGCGCTGGAGGCGACCACCGTGCAATCGGGCAACCTCGGACTCACCCTGGGTGGTGGCGCCTGGACCCTTCAAGGCGTGCTCGGCGGCGTGACGAACATCGCCGACCTGTCGGCGGTGCGGATCGTCCCCGGGGACGTGCTCACGCTGACGCAGCCCCTCACCGTCGACATCGTCGGGGACACCCTCGTGGCCGACCTGCGGGCGAACGTCGGCGCCGACCTGAGCGCGAGCGCTCTCGGTGCGCAGCTCGATGTCGAACTCGACCTGCCGACGGACTACGGCACCGCGACAGGGCCGAACGAGTACCGCCTCACGGATGCCGACAGCGGGTCCACCACGGCGACCGTCACGATCACCTTCGACCCCGCCACCTCGGGCGTGACGGCCGTCAACCAGACGATCGACCTCGCCGACATCTCGTTCTCCCTCACACAGGCGAGCAACTGACCAGGGATCTTCGTGAGGCACCACGTGTTGTCGATGCGCGACGGGAGCGCCGGGCGACGGATGCAGTGGGCCGCGGGAACCGCGGCGGTTCTGGCATTCGGAACCGGAACCGCCGCCGCGCACGCGGTGTGGGAGAGCACTGCAGCCCTGCCCACGCAAGGTGTTTCCTCGGGCTCACTCGCCCTGTCCACGCAGTGGGTCGGCGGGGCCACGGCGTTACCGGCCCTGTACCCGAATCAGTCCAGCGACACCGCAACGCTCCGGGTGACGGAGACCGCGGCATCCGGCACGACCCTCCGTTGGCGGTTACGGGTCGAGGTGAGCGTGACGGGCGCGGGATCCGAGTACGTGCGCACGGAGGTCTTCGTCGGCGCCTGCGGCGGGCCGGCGCCTCTGGCTGCCGGCAGCGCCTACGAACCCGCCGGCGGACTTCTTCCCGGGCAGAGTGTCGACCTGTGCGTGCGCACCACGCTGTCGGCTGAGGCGCCGTCTGCCCAGCAGGGCACTTCGCTCACGCCGTCCGTCAGCGTCGTCGCCGAGCAGGTGGGGATATGAAGACGCCGCGGCCCACCTTCGTCGCGGCGCTGGCCCTGATCGTGGTCGGCTCTCTCTCCGGACCGTCTTCGGCTTCGGCCGCCTGGCAGGTGAGGGTATCTGCCCCCTCGATCACCGCATCGATCGGGACCCTCGCCGCTCCCTCCCTTCGCTGCGAGACGCTCACGTCGAATCCGCCCGCTGCTCGAATCACGTGGGATCCCGTCCCCGGCGCGACCTCGTATCGCGTCGAGCTCAGCAACACCGTCAACGGGCCGAGACGTGAACTCGCAACGCAGACCACGACGGGGATCGACGTCGGCGGGGCGCTTCTGACGACCCTCGTGTCCTTCCTGCTGAATTCGCTTCTGGCCGGCGGCACGGTTTTCGTCACGGTCACCGCCACCTCCGAGAGCTGGACCGCGACGAGCACGCCCCAGCGCATCGGACTCGCGGGCACCCTCCTCGACGGGCTGTCCGGGGGGATCCGATGCCGGTGAACAACCCGCTCCCGCCCGCTGTGGATCTCCGACGTGATCGCCGCCCCGCGGTACCTTTGCGCCGTTCTCCGTGGCCGCTCGCCCGCGCCGTCGCGGGCACCTCGCTCCTCGTCGCGGTGTCGATGTTCGCCTTCCTCACGGTCGTGCTCCCGATAATGCTGGGGGCCCACACCTACACGGTGCTCACCGGGAGCATGCAGCCCGGTATGCCCCCCGGCACCCTGATCGCCGTCCGCCCCACCTCGATGGACGACGTCCGCATCGGCGACGTGGTCACGTTTCAGATGCGTTCGGGAGAGCCGGCGGTCGCCACCCACCGCGTCGTCGGGACGACCAGCAGCACGGGCGGCGAGCGGTTGCTGCTCACACGCGGCGACGCGAACGACGTCGACGACCCCCCGGTCCAGGACGAGCAACTGCGCGGGGTGGTCGTGCTCGCGATCCCGAACCTCGGCTACCCCGCGATGCTCTTCGGCGGCCAGGAGCGCGGCGCCGCGGTGGCGGCCGTGGGCATCGTCGTCATCGCCTACGGGACCGGCGTGCTCGTCCTCGACGCTCTCCGCGCCCGCCGACGTCGTTCGCGGGCAGGACGGATGCCGACGGTGTTCAGCGCGCTGGTGATCCTCGCAGCGACCGCGGTGGCGTCGGCCGCTCTTCCCGCTCCGGCGGTGGCGGCGACGGGGCCGGCCCCGCTCGAGCGTCTGCTCGTCAGTGACGACGGTGCACGGTTCGTCGCGGACGGGTCTGTTGCCCTGTTCTCGCGCACGGGCCGCTTCGTCCCCGGCGACTCGACCGCGTCGACCCTCTGGGTACGCAACGCCAGCGGTGAGCCTGCGCGCGCGGCGCTCCGGCTCGACGCCGTGTCCATCCGCGCCGCCGATCGCGCCTTCGCCCAGTCGCTCCACCTGCGTGTCGGCGACGCGGTACTGCCGACCGGTGGGCAGTGGGTCAGCGAGGTCATCGCCCCGGGAGAGACCGTTCGCGTCGAGGTGGCCCTGCACATGGACCAGACAGCCGGCAACGACGCACGCCTCGCCGAGGCGGTCGTGACTCCCGTCGTCCTTCTGAGCGAAGCGCTCCCCGGAGCGACGGCGGCTGCGCCCGGATACCCGTCCACGCCGAGCGACGGCACGCTGCCCTGGACCGGGCTGAGATCCACCCCCTTCGCCGGTGTCGTCGTGACGGCCGCGATCCTGGCGACGCTGGGCCTTGCCCTGCGGGTGAGGGCGACCAAAAGAAGGTGAGGATTGCCTATTCACCAGGTATTTAGCCGAGCCTCATCTTGCTTGCGGAATGCTCCCACGTGAGTAGCGTTGCATCCATCGAGACTTCGAACGTCGCCTAAGGAGAACACAATGAGCACCGTTCAGACCCCCGCCGCCACCACCGTCGACCCCACCATGGCCGCCGGCACCGCCCAGTTCCTCTCCCCCGTCGTGATCGGCCTCGAGGCCCTCGTCGTCAACGGTAAGCAGGCCCACTGGCACGTCCGCGGCTCGAACTTCATCGGTGTGCACGAGCTGCTCGACACGGTCGTCGCTCACGCGCAGGACTGGGCCGACCTCGCCGCCGAGCGCATCGTCGCCCTGGGCCTTCCCATCGACTCGCGTCTGTCGACCGTCGCCGCCAAGGCCAAGGCCACCGAGGTTCCCGCCGGCTTCGCGCAGTCGGACGTCGTCATCCGCGCCGTGATCGCCGACATCGACGCCGTGCTCGTCGACATCGAGGCCGCTATCGAAGGCCTCGACGAGATCGACATGTCGAGCCAGGACGTCGCGATCGAGATCAAGCGCGGTCTCGACAAGGACCGCTGGTTCCTGTTCGCGCACCTCGCCGCGTAAGACGTTTCCACGAGGGGGGCGGTGCTTCGGCATCGCCCCCCTCGTCGTTCCCCGGCGCGGCCGAGCCGCGTGAGGGGCCGAGGATCGTTGCCGAGCGCACGGCCCGGCGACGAAACGCGGCCACTCACGCGAAGAAGAGTCAGGCGCCGTGCGTCACGCGCCCGGCGAGCAGAGTCGTTCGCACCGGCATCGACCGTAAGCCGCGCTCGTCGGCGGTGAGGGGATCTGCACCCACGATGACGAGATCCGCCACGGATCCGGGAGAGATCTCGGCGGGGTTCGTGGAGCCCCCGGCGGTGGATGCCGCGATCGCCGTGCCGATGTCGACGCGCTGATGCGGCTGCCACGCGTCCCGGCCGTCGCGGGTGCGGAAGACCGCCGACGCCATCGCAGCCCAGGGATCGAGGGGCGCGACCGGCGCGTCGGAGCCGAAGCGCAGATTGACGCCGCTGTCGGCGAGGGCGCGCAACGGGTAGGGCTGGGCGGATTGCTCGGCCCAGATGGCATCCGTCATGTCCCTGTCGTCGAGCGCGTGCTCCGGCTGCACGCTGGCGGCCACCCCCAGGCGGGCGAAGCGCGGGATGTCGGCGTGCGCGACGAGCTGGGCGTGCTCGATCGTGCCGACCGCGCCGGTGCGGGCGTAGGCGTCGAGGGCTTGGGCGTTCGCGACATCGCCGATGGCGTGGATCGCGCACTCCAGCCCCGCGGCGGTTGCGCGCGTCATCATCTCGACGAGTTCGTCCGGCGGCACCGTGAGCAGTCCGTGGTTGCCGACATCACCCGGGTAGTGATGAGCGCACGCGGCGGTCCGGGTGCCCAGCGAGCCGTCGGTGATGGCCTTCAGCGGCCCCACGCGAACAAGACCGTCGGTCGATCCCCGCACCGCATCTCCGGTGCGCAGACCCTCCGCGATGGCGCGGTCGAGATCCTGCGGGTACGTTCCGTACGACACGCGCAACGCGTCGAATCCACGGGCGGAACGACGCTGCCACGGTTCGTCGTTCCACGTCATGTCGAGATCCACGAGGCCGACCACGCCCCGGGCCGCAGCCGCTCGTGCCATCCGATCGACCGCGGCGTCCGCGACGTCGGGGGCGACCGCATTGAGACGACGGGAGATCTCGAACGCGTCCTCTTCGACGAGGATCCCGGATGCCACCGGCTCGAAGCCCTCGCGTCGGAAGGCGGCCGTGTTCATCCATACGCTGTGCACATCGGCGTTGACGAGGTACGTCGGGATGCCGTCGGTCGTGGCATCCAACAGTTCGAGGCTCGGTGCGTCGGGCCAGAGCCCGTCGCGGAAGCCGGAGCCGACGCGACGCCCGTCCGACACGGGCGCGAGCCCCATGATCGTGGCCGCATCGTGCGCGGTGGCGACCTCGCCGAGCGGGACGCGGTCGGCGACGAGAGCCCACTGCAGCACGTGCACGTGGTGGTCCCACAGCCCCGGGAGGAGCCACCCGCCCTCGCCATCGATGACGAAGCCGGTGGGCCGGAGGTTGCCGGTGGGAGCGATGTCGGCGATAAGCCCGTCGACGATCACGACGTCGACCGGCTCCGTCGTCGGCAGGAACTCCCGCCCCGGGCCCGCGACGCGCACCGCCCGGAGGAACGCGGCCGTCTCGCCGATCACGGGCGCACCCGAGCGTCGGCGGCACGGCGCATCTCCGCGGCGAGCTCGTGGCGCCCCTCGGAGCTCAGACCGTCGACGATGGTCTCGACGACCTCGGCGGAGCGGTTCTGGCTGAGCTTGCGCTTCGCCGTCACGTGCGTGGGGGTCAGCCGGAAGCCCACCGTGCCCCGCTCGAGACGCTCGACGAAGGTCGCGTCGTTCGGCAGCGTGTAGAGCCCGCGCGCCTCATCGCCGTGGCCCTCGAAACGGTCGACCAGTCGATCCAGCACGCGAAGGTTCTCTTCCGGAGACAGCAGCTCCGGGATGCCGCGAAGGTGCGCCGACACGAAGTTCCACGTCGGCACCGCCGGTACGTCGCCGTACCAGCGTGGGGTGATGTAGCCGTGGGGGCCCTGGACGACGACGAGCAACTCGCCGTCGCCGAGGCCCAGGATCGCGTCGTCGGGCTTACCGACGTGACCCACGATCGTCAGATCGTCGCGCCCGTGGTCGAGCATGACGGCGTAATGCGAGGCGACGAGGCCGTCCTCGCCCTGACTGACGAGGGTGACCCACGGGTTGAGGTCGATGAGACGGCGGATCTCGCCGACGTCGGTCATCGCGAAGCTCGGGTTCTGACGCACCGGATCAGCCTAGAACGCGAGGCGCCGGCGCTTCGACAGCTCCAACCGAGTCAGGCCTGGCAGTTCGGGCACCAGTAGAGCTTGCGCCCCGCGGCCTCTTCCATCAGCACCGTCGTCCCGCACACCCGGCAGGGCAAGCCCGCGCGGTGGTACACCCAGTGCCGGTCGTCTCGATGGGCCATCGCCCGACGGTACGCCTCGGGATCGAGGTCGTCCATGGTCATCATCTGGCCGGTCTCGACGCCGATCGGGAGCAGTCGCGCCCAGTCGCGCCACAGGCCGCGCACGACCTCTTCCGGCACCTCGCGCCCGGGTGTGTGCGGGTTCTGCCGCGCCCGGAACAGCAGTTCGGCGCGATAGACGTTGCCGATCCCGCTCACGACCGACTGGTCCATGAGCAGCAGGCCGATCGCTGTGGGCTTCTTGCGCACGGTCGCCGTGAACTGCTCCTCGCCCTCGGCGAGATCGTCGACCAACGGGTCGGGTCCGAGTTTGGCGATCGTCGCCGCCACCTCGTCGGGTGTCTGCAGCGCACAGGCCGTGGGTCCACGCAGATCGGCGCACGTCGTCTCGGTCAGCAGGCGCAGTCGCACCGCACCGACGACGGGCGGGGGCCACTCGGTCTGTTCCTCGAGCCCGGTCGTCTGCTCCGACATGCGCACCCGCGCGCGCCGCGGCGCACCGATCGAGGTCAGCGAGTTCTCGCCCGCGGCATCGAGGATCGGCTCGTCGTCGAGCACGGTGCCGCGCTGGTTGGTCTGACCCATCCGTCCGTTGGCCGAGGCGATCGTGGCGTCGACGACCACCTCGCCCGAGAAGTCCCACGCGCCGTACATGCCCAGGTGTACGCGCAGCCACACGTCGCCGTCGAAGCGCAGGAACATCTGCTTCGCCACGGCGCGTACCTCGAGGGCCTCGCGGCCGTCGATCACCGCAGCGCCCTCGACGAAACGCCCCTGAGGGCTGGATGCCGACACCGTCCGGCCCACGATGTTGCGCTCGAACTGACGCGCGATGCGGTGGACGGAATGCCCTTCGGGCATCAGCCTGCCTCGGGGTCGAACGAGTCGCTGGCGTCGGTCATGGTGTCGCGCGCGTGCCCCGCGCGCGGGTCGGGCAGCAGCACGCCGTCCTGCTCGTATGCCGCGAGCTGGCCGATGCGGCGCGCGTGGCGCTCTTCGCCCGAGAACGGCGTGGCGATGAAGCGGTCGATGAACGATGCGGCCTCGTCGAAGGTGTGCTGACGCGCACCGATCGAGATGACGTTGGCGTCGTTGTGCTCGCGGGCGAGCTCGGCCGTCGAGATGTTCCACACGAGAGCGGCGCGCACCCCGAGGACCTTGTTCGCGGCGATCTGCTCACCGTTGCCCGAGCCGCCGAACACCACGCCCAGCGCCTCGACGCCCGCCGCCTGGTCGCGGACGACCGCCTGAGCGGCGCGGATGCAGAAGGAGGGGTAGTCGTCGAGGGCGTCGTACTCGATCGGACCGTGGTCGACGACCTCGTGGCCCTGCTCGGCGAGGTGGTGCTGGATCTGGGTGGAGAACTCGAGACCGGCGTGATCGGTGCCGATGTGGATGCGCATGCGGCAAGTCTATTGAGACCGTCCGACATCCCGGGCGGACATGACGACGCCGCCCGTTCCACCAGGGATCGGGCGGCGTCGGGAACCGTCAGGGGCGCAGACCCGCGGCGACCGGCTTGAAGCCGGCGCGGATATTCTCGCAGCATCCGGGGCGGCAGACGTCGTACCAGGGGCCGAGGTCGGTCAGGTGCGGTCGCTCCGACTTCGGCGTGCCGTTCAGGCGCTCCTCGACCAGGTCGATCAGGCCCGAGACGTACGCGGGGTCGATACCCGGGGTGGGCGTGCGCACGGCGCGGATGCCGGCCTCTTCCGCGGCCTCCATGGCCTCGGTGTCGAGGTCCCAGAGCACCTCCATGTGGTCGCTGACGAAGCCGAGCGGAACGATCACGACGGCCTCGGCGCCGCGCCCCGGCAGTTCCGCGATGACGTCGTTCACGTCGGGCTCGAGCCAGGGCTGCGTGGGCGGGCCCGAGCGCGACTGGTAGACGAGCTCCCACTCGACGTCCGCGACCGCAGCGGCGACCTCGGCCATGACGAAGGCCGCGACGGCCTTGTGCTGCGCCTCGTACGCGCCACCCTCGCCGAAGTCGACGTCGCGGGGGCCGGAACGCTGCGCGTCGGCGGTAGGGATCGAGTGCGTCGAGAACAGCACGCGAATCGCCTCGGGTGCGATCCCCTCGGCCACGTACGCCGACACGGCATCCGTCACTCCGCGTACGAACGTCGTCACGAAACCGGGGTGGTCGAAGAACTGGCGGACCTTGTCGATCGTGACCGTCTCGCCGAGGCCGGTCGCCTCGAGGACGCGGGCGTAGTCCTCTCGATACTGACGGCAGCTCGAGAACGAGCTGTAGGCGCTGGTCGCGATGGCGAGCAGGGTCGTGTCCCCCGCCTCGGCGGCCTCGGTCACCGCTTCTTCGAGATACGGCTCCCAGTTGCGGTTGCCCCAGTACACCGGCAGGCCCAGGCCGCGCTTGGCGATCTCCGCCTCCAACGCCGCCTTCAACTCGCGGTTGTGCTGGTTGATGGGACTGACCCCGCCGAAGTGGCGGTAGTGATGGGCGACCTCTTCGAGGCGCTCGTCGGGGATGCCGCGCCCGCGCGTCACGTTGCGCAGGAACGGGATGACGTCGTCCTGACCCTCCGGTCCGCCGAAACCGGCGAGGAGGATGCCGTCGTACGCCACCGGCGTCTCGACCCACTTGGGTCCGGACGCCGCGGCGGGCGACGCGTAGAGGACGGTCTCAGGGCTGGTGTCCGTGTCGGTCGTGCTCACGATCACATCTTCGCACCTGGGTGGCGAGCCCGGACGCGAGTTATCTCGCTACTAGGCTTATACGGTTGTCAGCGACGTCAACCGCGTCACCCGCGACAATTCCACCCAGATCCCCGGGAGTACGCCAGTGCCAGGAGAGAACCTCACCCGCATCGAAGCGCAGGAGCGCCGCGCGATCGTCGACACGCACTCCTACGACGTGCAGCTCGACCTCACGCGCGGAGACGAGGTCTTCTCCTCGCGCACCGTCGCGTCGTTCGCCGCCACCGAGGGGTCGTCGACCTTCATCGACCTGATCGCGCGCACGGTGCACACGGTAACGCTCAACGGTCGCTCGCTCGACCCCGCCGAGGTCTTCGCCAATTCGCGTATCGCGCTCGACGGCCTGCAGGCCGAGAACGAGCTCGTCGTCGAGGCGGACTGCGAGTACACCAACACCGGTGAGGGTCTGCACCGCTTCGTCGACCCCGTCGACGGCGAGGTCTACCTCTACTCGCAGTTCGAGGTGCCCGATTCGCGCCGCATGTACACGGTGTTCGAGCAGCCCGACCTCAAGGCCGAATTCACCTTCTCGGTCACCGCGCCCTCGCGCTGGAAGGTCGTCTCGAACTCCCCCACCCCCGAGCCGGTTCCCGTGTCCGACGACACGGCGCGGTGGGAGTTCCCCACGACCCCGCGCATCTCCTCGTACATCACCGCACTCGTCGCCGGACCCTACGAGGCCACCTACAGCGAGCTGACCAGCGCCGACGGACGCGTCATCCCGCTCGGCGTGTTCGCCCGCAAGAGCCTCTGGCAGTACCTGGATGCCGACTACGTCTTCGACAAGACCCGTCAGGGCTTCGCGTACTTCGAGGAGAAGTTCGGCTTCCCGTACCCCTTCGCCAAGTACGACCAGCTCTTCGTCCCCGAGTTCAACGCGGGCGCCATGGAGAACGCCGGTGCGGTGACCTTCACCGAGACCTACGTCTTCCGCAGCAAGGTGACCGACGCCGTCAAGGAGCGCCGCGTCGTCACGATCCTGCACGAGCTCGCGCACATGTGGTTCGGCGACCTCGTCACCATGAAGTGGTGGAACGATCTCTGGCTCAACGAGTCGTTCGCCGAGTGGGCGTCGACCATCGCGACCGCCGAGGCCACCGAGTGGGAAGCCGCCTGGACGACCTTCAACGCGATGGAGAAGACCTGGGCCTACCGTCAGGACCAGCTGCCCTCGACCCACCCGGTCGTCGCCGAGATCAACGACCTCGAAGACGTGCAGGTCAACTTCGACGGCATCACCTACGCCAAGGGCGGTTCGGTGCTCAAGCAGCTCGCCGCGTGGGTGGGCATCGAGCAGTTCTTCGCCGGCGTCGCCGCCTACTTCCAGAAGCACCAGTGGTCGAACACCGAGGTCGGCGACCTGCTGGTCGAGCTCGAGGCCACCAGCGGGCGCGACCTGGGCGACTGGGCCAAGAAGTGGCTCGAGACGGCGGGCGTGAACACCCTGACCCCGCTCATCGAAGAGGGGGCCGACGGCACGATCACGCGATTCGCCATCGTGCAGACCGCTCCGGCGGACTACCCGACGATCCGCCCGCACCGCCTCGGCGTCGGCTTCTACTCGCTCACCGATGCGGGAGCCCTCGAGCGCGTGCACCGCGTCGAGATCGACGTCGACGGTGACCGTACCGAGGTCGCCGAGCTCCGCGGCATCCGTCGTCCCGACCTCGTCCTGCTCAACGACGACGATCTCGCCTACGCGAAGATCCGCCTCGACGAGCGGTCGCTCGCCACCGCCATCGCGCACCTGAAGGACATCTCCGACCCGCTCGCGCGCTCGCTCGTCTGGGGCGCGGCGTGGGATCAGACACGGGATGCCGAGTCCTCCGCGACCGACTACCTCGACCTCGTCCTGCACAACATCGGCTCGGAGACCGAGTCGACCACGGTGCGCACCACCCTTGGTCAGCTGCAGCTCGCGGCGAACTCCTACGTCGCTGCGTCGACGCGCCAGTCCGCGCGCGAGCGGGTCGCCGACGGACTCTGGGAGCTCGCCCAGGCGGCGGAGGCCGGCAGCGACAGCCAGCTGCAGTTCGTCACCGCCTTCGCCTCGGCCGCCACGACCCCGGCTCACGCCGAGACGGTGCGGGCCCTGCGCGACGGCGAGAAGGCGCTCGACGGCCTCGAGATCGACACCGACCTGTCGTGGCAGCTGCTGGTCTCGCTCGCCTCCGCGGGAGCGGTCACCGCCGCCGACATCGACGAGGCCCGCGCCGCCGACAACACCGCCAAGGGCGGCGAGTTCGCGGCGATGGCCAAGGCGTCACTGCCCTCGCACGAGGCGAAGCAGGAGGCGTGGGACTCGCTCATCGAGCGCGCCGACGCCCCCAACACGATCGTGCGGTCCACGGCCGCCGGCTTCACGAACCCGGCGACGGTCGACGTGCTCGCCGACTTCGTCGAGCCGTACTTCGCGATGCTGCTGCCCATCTGGGAATCGCGCAGCTATCAGATCGCGAACTACCTGATCGTGGGCCTGTACCCGGCCGCGCTCGCGAACACGGCTCTGCGCGACGCGACGCGCGCGTGGCTGTCGCAGAACGCCGACGCCGCTCCCGCGCTCCGCCGCCTGGTCGGCGAGAACCTCGCCGGAGTGGAGCGCGCGCTCGCCGTGCAGGAGCGCGACGCCGCCTGAGCCCCAGCTCGATCGCGTGCCCTCTCCCTCCGGGGAGGGGGCACGCGTCGTTTCGGGATCATCCTCGCGGCTGGCCCGGTCATCCTTTCGAGGGACGCGGCGCCCGGGGCGCGATCCGTAGCGTGAAGACATGATCGTTGCAGAGAACCTCACCAAGCGTTACGGCGACAAGACCGCCGTCGACGGCGTCTCGTTCACGGTGGCCCCGGGCCGGGTGACCGGCTTCCTCGGCCCGAACGGCGCGGGCAAGTCCACGACGATGCGCATGATCGTGGGGCTCGACCGCCCCACTGCGGGACGCGTGACCGTGGGCGGTCAGGATTATCGCCAGCTCCGCTCGCCCCTCACCGAGGTCGGCGTGCTGCTGGACGCCAAGGCCATCCACACCGGACGGTCGGCGCGCAATCACCTCCGCGCGATGGCCGCCACCCACGGGATCGGCAGCGCACGCGTCGACGAGGTCATCGAGCTCACGGGCATCGGCGCCGTCGCGGGAAAGCGCGCCGGCGGCTTCTCGCTCGGCATGGGGCAGCGACTCGGCATCGCGGCCGCCCTGCTCGGCGATCCGCACACGCTGATCCTCGACGAGCCGGTCAACGGCCTCGACCCCGAGGGGGTGCGGTGGGTGCGCCAGTTCGTGCGGCACCTGGCCGCCGAAGGCCGCACCGTCCTGCTGTCGAGCCACCTCATGAGCGAGATGTCGCAGACCGCCGACCACGTGATCGTCCTCGGCCGCGGCCGGGTTCTCGCCGACGCCCCTCTCGCGGAGCTCGTGCGCACCTGGACGACCACGACCCTGCTCGTGCGCTCCCCGCGCCTGAGCGATCTCGTCACCGCCCTCGAGATCCCGGATGCCACGATCTCGGCCGTCGAGCCGGGTGCGGCGCAGATCACCGGGATCACACCCGAGACCGTCGGCGACATTGCCGCGGCCCACGGCATCCCGCTCTACGAACTCAGCCCGCGGGCCGGCTCGCTCGAAGACGCCTACCTCGCCCTGACCGACGACTCCGTCGAGTACAAGACCAAGGAGATCGCATGACCGCCCTCGCCGCCGCGCCCCGTCGGGCGACGCACACCACCCCCCACCGCCTGAGCTTTGCCCACCTGCTGAAGAGCGAGTCGATCAAGATCCTCACCCTCCGCTCGACCTGGTGGTCGCTCGGGATCACGGCCGGACTGTCGGTGGGGATCTCGCTGCTCATCGCTCTGGCAACCGGCGAGCAGAGCGTCGGTATGGAGCCGACGACCGTCATCCTGGCTCCGACCCAGTTCACGATGCTCGTGGCCGGCATCCTCGGGGCGATCGTCGTGACCGGTGAGTACTCGACGGGAATGATCCGCTCGACGCTCACGGCCGAACCGCGCCGCGGGGCCGTCCTGCTGGCGAAGGCGATCGTCGTGGCGCTCACCATGATGGTGACCACGGTCGTCATCTACGCCGTCGCGATCGCCGCCACCGCGCCCCTGTTGGGCACGAGCATCGACTGGGCGACGCCGGCCGACTCGATCGTGCCGCTGGCGCTGGGCGTGATGTCGATGGCCTGCTTCACCCTCATGGGCGTCGGGTTCGGCTTCCTGCTGCGCAGCGGGGCCGGCGCGATCGCCGTGACGGTGGGCGTGCTCTTCGTGCTGCCCATCATGCTCAGCCTCTTCACGATCGCCGGTCCGGACTGGATGTGGGTCGCGGAGTCGAGCAAGTACCTTCCGGTGAGCGCAGCGGGCTCCCTCACGCGCCCCGGCGCCGACGACCTTCTCGAGCCCGCCCTCACGATGGCCGGCTGGGTCGTCGGTCCGCTCCTGCTGGGCTGGGTGGCCCTTCGCTCACGCGACGCCTGACCTCCGTTCGAACGGATGCCTCGACGCTCAGCCGGCGCCGAGGCATCCGTCGTTAGGCTGAATCCGATGTTCGTTCTCGCCGAAAATCCTTCGCCCTCCCCGTCGCCCTCGATCACGTCTCCGAGCGATCTCGCCAACCCCGACACATGGGGCTGGATCGGCGGTCAGCTGTTGAGCTTCGGCGGCACCTTGCTGCAGATCCTCGGGATCATCGTCGGGGTCGCCGTCGCCGCCTGGATTCTGCGCGTCGTCATCCGTCGCGTGGTCGACCGGATCGTCAACGGCGCCAAGGTCAAGGCGCGCGTTGATGACACCCAGGCCCTCGACCGCTCCCCTCTGAGCGCCGTTCGACTCGTCCAACGCACCCGAACGCTCGGCACGATCCTCCAGAACATCGTCAACGTGGTGCTTGTCATCGTCGCGCTGGTCTGGATCGCGGGCATCGTCGCTCCGAATGCGCTGGCGTCCCTCACGCTGCTGACCGCGGCGATCGGCGCCGGTCTCGGCTTCGGCGCGCAGAACATCGTCAAGGACGTCCTCAACGGGATCTTCATCGTGGCCGAAGACCAGATCGGCATCGGCGATGTCGTCGACCTGGGCCTCGCCACGGGCATCGTCGAGTTCGTCAGTGTCCGCATCACCCACGTCCGCGACGTCAACGGCACCCTCTGGTACGTCCGTAACGGCGAGATCACTCGCATCGGCAACATGTCGCAGGGCTGGTCGCGCGTCATCATCGACCTCGCCGTGCCCGTGGATGCCGACATCGACGACGTCGAGAAGGCCATGCTCACCGCGGCGAAGACGATGGCGAAAGAGACCAAGTGGCGCTCGCGCATCATCGAGCAGCCCGAGATCTGGGGACTCGAGTCGATCAGCGGAGACGCCCTCGTCATCCGGCTCGTCATGAAGACGCGTTCGAGCGCGAAGGACGACGTGGCCCGCGAGCTGCGCGCCCGCCTCAAGAAGGCGATCGACGCGATGGGCATCGCGCTGCCGCAGCTCAATTCGATCGTGCTGACCGGCGCCGAGGGCGCCCAGAGCGTGCGCGGAGCGCACCCGCCGAAGACGAAAGAGACGCAGATCGCCGTCGGCGCCAGCCGCCCGGTCTGGCGGCCCCGCCGCAGCAAGCTCGACGCCTCCGAGACGGGCGACGACCGCACGGGCGATACGCCGACGCCCAAAATCAAGAAGAAGCCGCGGCGCGACGACACACCGACCGCCCTCGTCGAGCTGCCCACGGCCCCCGGCGCCGATCAGCCGAAGCCGACGCCCCCGGCCGTGCGAGCCGACGACAAGGACGAGTCATGACCGAGCCCGTGAGCTTCTACGACCAGGTCGGCGGCATGGAGACCTTCCGCCGGCTGGTCGATGCGTTCTACCGCGGGGTCGCCTCCGACGAGGTGCTGAAGCCGATGTACCCCGAAGACGATCTCGGCCCGGCCGCTGAGCGCCTGACGCTGTTCCTCGCGCAGTACTGGGGCGGCCCGACCACCTACGGCGAGACGCGAGGTCACCCGCGCCTTCGCATGCGCCACATGCCGTTCCATGTCGATCCCGACGCCCGTGACCGGTGGCTTCGGCACATGCGCGCCGCCGTCGATGAGATCGCGTTGCCGCCCGCGTTCGAGGCACCCCTCTGGGACTACCTCGAACGGGCGGCCTACGCGATGGTCAACACGTTCGAGGCGCGCGGAGTCGGCCCGCAGCAGGGCGGGCGCCCCGACACCGGACTCCCTGTCCGCGCCGGCGACTGATCACCGACCGAGGAAGTCCCCGAACCCGGGGATGTCGAGGTTCGACAGTCCCTCGCCGAATCCGCTGATCTGCTCGCCCGCCCCGGTCACGGCATCCTGAGCGCCACCCGCCCACTCGCCGACGCCGGTGCCCTCGGCGAGCGACGCGAGATCGACTCCGGATGCCATGGCCTCCAGGTCGACGCCCTCTGCGAGACCCGCGAAGTCGACGCCCATCTGCCCGGCCTGCGCGAGCAGAGGAGCGGCGACCGCGCTGACGACGGCACCGCCCGCGACCGCGGCCAGCAGTCCCCCGGCGCCCACGACGCCGGCGCCGACCAGGCCCCCGCGTCCGGCCTTGGCCAACAGCCCGGACATGCGTCCGGGGCGTGCCGCCTCTGCGCGAGCAGCCGTGCGCGCGAGGTCGTGCGCGGTGTCGGTGCGCGGACGCTCATGAGGGGCGAGGTCGGCTTCCATCCGCTGCTTCACCTGCGCGCGCTGCGCGGGCGTGAGTCGGGCGAAGGCCTCGCGGTGCATCTGCTCGACGCGGTCGGGGTCGGCGGTGCGCAACAGGTAGTCGTACCGCGCGATCGCCGCGCGGTCCTCGGCCGAGGGAGCGGAGGCATCGCGGGATGCGGCAGGCGCGGGGTAGCGGCCGTACGAGGCGGGGGCGCTGGGCGAAACAGGCGGCGCCGCGTTCGCACGGCGGTCCCCCGTGACCGCGTCCGCCGCGGAGCGCACCATGGTGCGCCAGTCGGTACCGCCGGCGGCACCGGGGGTGCGCTGCGACGACGCGGCCTTACCTGCGGCCTTGGAGGCGAGATCGAACAGACGGGAGAACGAGACCATGAGGGAACCTCTCGACGGGCGGCACGCGGCCGCGACGTCAAGGTCTCCTCCGCCCGTTCGGACCGACGTACCCGGAGCCCAACCGTGGACTCGTGATGACGGATACATCGCGTCGGGAGTACTCCCCTTGCTGGATTCCAGCGTATTCGGGCCACCTGTGCGCTTGCTGGATCAGCTACCCGTCGCGCGCACAGCGGTGAGCCCCGAACGCACGGGACCGCGCACCAGCACGTGGCCACGCGCCAGACTCACGCGTGTCCATGCCCCGCTGCGACGCACCGGCGCCTCCTCGGATCCGGCGATGAACCCGAGCGCGAACGCCGCGAAGGCCGTGCCGAGCGGCAGGCCGGCGAGAGCGTCATCGGGTTGGCCCCAGACCTGCGCCCGCACGAGCCGCACGACGTCTTCACCCGCGTCGGCCGGGAGCGCGTCGGCGACGGCCGCCACCCCGTACTGGGCTCGGGATGCCAACACGGCGGCGTCGATGGCATCCGTCTGCTCCCATCCCCCGCGCGGAGGTGAGATACCGGCCCACGCAGGAGACGTGGCAGTCTCGGGGAGGACGACGGCGGAGGCGTCGTCGGGAGCGGGCAGCAGCGCCGAAGCATCGACGACCAGGTCGCACTCGAGTTCGGGGTCGATCTCGGACACGCGCAGTCCCAAGACCGTCGGGGTCGCATCGAGCAGGCCGCGCGGAGCGAGCGGAGCGGCCGTCGCGACGAGCACTCCCCCGTCTGCACGCAGTCGCACGGTGCCGTCGCCGAGACGGATCGTTCGAGCAGAGAACGTGAGCAGGTCGGCTGCCGCCTGCGGGTCGGGGAACAACAGGCGCGCGGACACCCGCCCTAAACTATCAAGCGGCGCGGGCACATCGCGTCGGAACGGGAGTCAGTGTGTCCGAGGCCATCGATCCCGTGGCGTCCCTGCTCGCCGTGCTCGATCTGCGCGACGCGGGAGCGCGCACGACGGAGGACATCTTCACCGGGGTGTCGCAGCCGATGCCGACGGGGCGCGTCTATGGGGGCCAGGTGCTGGCGCAGACCATCGTCGCCGCATCTCGTACGCTGCCGCCCGAGCGGTCGGTGCACTCGATGCACGGGTACTTCCTTCGTCCCGGAGACCCCACCGACGGCATCACCTTCTCGGTCGATCGGATCCACGACGGTCGGTCCTTCTCGACCCGGCGCACGCAGGCGTTCCAGTCCGGCGTACCGATCTTCTCCATGATCGCGTCGTTCCAGGATGAGGATCCGGGCCTCGAACATTTCGAGCCCATGCCCGACGGCATCCCTGATCCCGACGATGCCCCCGTTCTCGACCTCGACGCCCTGCATCCGATCAGCCGCCGGATCTTCTCCGAGAGCCCTGTCGACGTCCGCCACGTGACCTCGCCGCTCTACGCGTCGGTGGAAGGCCCGCACGTTCCGCGTCAGGCCGTGTGGATGAAGCTGCGACGCCCCATCACGGACGACCCGGCCGTGCACCGCGCCGCCCTCGCGTACCTCAGCGATCTGACGATCCAGGAGTCGATCATGCGCGCGCACGGCGTCGCGTGGAACGCCCCCGGCCTGAAGGTCGCCAGCCTCGACCACGCGATGTGGTGGCACCGCCCCGGACGCGTCGACGACTGGCTGCTGTACGTGCAGGAGTCGCCCAACGCCCGCGGTGGCCGTGGTCTCGCGACCGGCCGCATCTACGCGCGCGACGGTGCCCTCCTAGCCAGCGTCGCCCAAGAGGTCATGGTGCGCGTCCCGCGCGACTGATCCGGATGCCGGCGGTCCGGCGGCTCCGCTCGGCGCGAGCGCGCGCGACTCGGCGTCAGCCGCGCGACGAACGGCGACGGTATTCGATCGGGTCGCCGATGTAGGGCGCCCAGGCCGTTCGCTCCGCCTCGGTCCAGCGCGTCGGTCTGCCGGTCGCCGTGTCGACGAGCACGGTGACAGCGGTCGCCCGGGCATAGAGCACGGGCTCGGCGTCTCCGACGGGGCTGTACACCTCGTAGCAGATGTCGGCGCTTGAGCCACCCATCGCGCCGATCCACATCCGCACGTCGAGGGGACGCTGGCTGTAGGGCACCGGACGCAGATACTCGATCTCCTGGCGAGCGATGAGCGTGGCTCGGTCGCCTCCGCTTTCGAGCACGTCCATGTCGAACACCGCGGTCGGGAGAGGCTCGCCCTCACCGTCGCTGAACCAGAAGGCGCGGAGCCGAGCCTCTTCGAGCAGCTTCAGCATCGAGGTGTTGTTCACGTGCCCCAGCGCGTCGAGGTCACCCCAGCGGAGGTGGATGGGCACGTGCACCCGCGAGGGCCCGGCGGCGGCCGGACCCTCGTCGGGCGTGCTCACGGCGGAACTCTCAGTCACGCGTGAGCTTGCGGTAGGACGACCGCGACGGGTTGGCCGCGTCGGCACCGAGACGCTCGATCTTGTTCGCCTCGTAAGCCTCGAAGTTGCCCTCGAACCAGTGCCACTGGTCGGGGTGCTCGTCGGTGCCCTCGTAGGCGAGGATGTGCGTGGCGATGCGGTCGAGGAACCACCGGTCGTGCGTGATGACCACGGCGCAACCGGGGAACTCCAGCAGCGCATTCTCGAGCGAACTCAGGGTCTCGACGTCGAGGTCGTTCGTCGGCTCGTCGAGGAGCAGCAGGTTGCCGCCCTCTTTGAGCGTGAGGGCCAGGTTGAGACGGTTGCGCTCACCACCGGAGAGCACGCCCGCCTTCTTCTGCTGGTCGGGGCCCTTGAAGCCGAACTTCGAGACGTAGGCGCGCGAGGGGATCTCGGTCTTGCCGACGGTGATGATGTCGAGACCGTCGGACACGACCTCCCACAGCGTCTTCTCGGGATCGATGTTGGCGCGGGACTGGTCGACGTAGCTGATCTTGACGGTCTCGCCGATCTTCAGCGAACCGCCGTCGAGCGGCTCGAGGCCGACGATGGTCTTGAAGAGCGTGGTCTTACCGACACCGTTGGGACCGATGACGCCGACGATGCCGTTGGGCGGCAGGTTGAAGCTCAGGTTGCTGATGAGCGAGCGGTCGCCGAAGCTCTTCTCGAGCTTCTTCGCGTCGATCACGATGCTGCCCAGGCGGGGGCCCGCGGGGATCTGGATCTCGTCGAAGTCCAACTTGCGCGTGCGCTCGGCTTCGGCGGCCATCTCCTCGTAGCGGGCGAGGCGAGCCTTCGACTTGACCTGGCGGCCCTTCGCGTTCGAGCGGACCCACTCGAGCTCCTCCTTGAGGCGCTTGGCGAGCTTGGCGTCCTTCTTGCCCTGGACGTCGAGACGCTGGCCCTTCTTCTCGAGGTAGGTCGAGTAGTTGCCTTCATAGGGGTACAGGTGACCGCGGTCGACCTCGGCGATCCACTCCGCGACGTTGTCGAGGAAGTACCGATCGTGGGTGATCGCGATGACGGCACCTTTGTACGCCTTGAGGTGCTGCTCGAGCCAGAGCACGCTCTCGGCGTCGAGGTGGTTGGTGGGCTCGTCGAGGAGCAGAAGGTCGGGCTTCTGCAGCAGGAGCTTCGCCAGTGCGACGCGACGACGCTCACCACCGGAGAGCGGGACGACCGAGGCGTCGGCCGGCGGGGTGCGCAGGGCGTCCATCGCCTGGGCGAGCTGCGAGTCGAGGTCCCAGCCGTCGGCCGCGTCGATCTCTTCCTGCAGCGTTCCCATCTCGGCCAGGAGCGCGTCGAAGTCGGCGTCGGGATCGGCCATGAGGGCGGAGATCTCGTTGAAGCGATCGAGCTTGGGCTTGATCGCGACACCGTCCTGGATGTTCTCGAGCACGGTCTTGGTGTCGTCGAGCTCGGGTTCCTGCATGAGGATCCCGACGGTGAAGCCCGGGCTCAGTCGCGCCTCTCCGTTGGACGGGACGTCGAGCCCGGCCATGATCTTCAGGATCGTCGACTTACCCGCACCGTTCGGCCCGACCATGCCGATCTTGGCACCGGGCAGGAACGACATGGTGACGTCGTCGAGAATCAGCTTGTCGCCCACAGACTTGCGGGCGCGGACCATGGAGTAGATGTATTCCGCCATAACCCTCTCAGTCTAGGGGCGGCAGAGCATTCCGCCGACGGGTCGACGGCGGCGGGGTCACCAGTCGATCGCCCGTGTCTGACCGATCAGGCACCCTCCGGAGGACAATCCCGGCAGCACGGCGGTCACGGGGTTGCCGATGGAGGGACCGACCTGGCCGACGAGGCACTGATCGCCGATGCGCACGGAGAACTCGATGCTCTCGGCCGGGTTGTCGACGGTGGTCCGGTCGGCAGTCACCTGCATCGCGGCTTTGTCGAAGCCCGCCGCCGTCAGGGCGTCGATGTACGCCCGCCCGGCGACCTGGTCGGGCCCGGACCAGACACCGTCGACGACCTGGGTGAAGAACGGGAGGTTCTCGGCAGCCGATCCCCCCGGGATCAGCGTCGGAGCCGCGGGGGTCGTGGGTGCAGACGACGGCGTGTCGTTCGCTGACGCCGACGGCTCCGTCGTTTCGACGGGCGCAGGGGTGGGCGACGGGCCGGTGCACCCGGCGAGGCCCAGCGCCGCGACGAGGGTCAGGGCGGCGAGGGGGCGACCGAGAAGGCGAGACACGCGACCGAGTCTACGGACCCTCCCTCGCCGCTCCGGGCCGCCGCACGCGCACGCGCGCCGAATCGACCCCCGCGCCGCCTCGACGAGCGCCTCAGAACGGACGGCTCTCCCCCGCGACCGACAGCGGGGTGCCCCCTCCCGTGCCCGCTTCCGCACCGACCATCTCGGCACCGACCGCGCCCTCGTCCCCTCCGCCGGGGAGGGCCCAGGCCTCATCGCTCGCCTCGTCCGCGGCCTCGCTGTTCGCGGTGGAGGACGAACCCGACGACCTCGCCGCCTTCTCGAACCGTGTGGTGCCCCAGCGCAGGTCGTGGCCGATGGCGTCGGCCACGACATCCGCGCTGACCCCGCGCTTGGACTCGTTCTCCCACTCGCGAAGGCGCAAGCGACCGGCGAGGACCACCCGCTGCCCCTTTCGCAGCGAGTGCAGGGCGTGAGCGCCGAGGTCGCCGAAGGCGGAGACGTTGTAGTAGTTGGTGTGGCCGTCCACCCACTCTCCGCGCTCGCGGTCGAGCTTGCGCTCGCTCACCGCGATACGGAAGGCCGCGATGGGACCTCCCCCGCGTGTCGAGCGCTGTTCCAGCTCGCCGACGATGTTCCCTACCAGGGTGATGTGATCGCTCATGTCCGTGTTTCCTCTCGACGTGGTGTGCGCTCCGGCATCCGTGTGCCCGACGGATGCCGGAGCCACGCCCAGGATGACCTTCTCCGCCCGCTCTCGAACCGCCCACTCCGCACTTCGGTGGAGGGATCGCCACCTTTGGCGCCTGGGGAGGAAGCGTCTGATCACAACGCCCCGTCAATGTCGGAGGTTGGTTCTACCGTCATGGCATGAGCACCGCACTGTGGAACGACCTCGCTCCGGCTCCGCGTCCGGCCGGGTGGGGAGCGGCGACGCACGTCGCCGCGGGCCTGTGGCGCATCGCCGACCCGCGCGGCATCGTGGTCGGCCACGTTCGCGCGATCGCCGCCGAGGGCGGCTGGCGCTATGCCGCGGAGCGCTTCCACACCGCCTCCGGCAGCTTCCGACGGCTGGGAGAGTTCTGGTCGTCCGCCGACGCCGTCGAGTGCCTGCGCTACCTGCGCTGAGCCGTCAGCCGGTGGGCGCGGCGCCGCACCTCCGACGGGAGCGCAACGGTCGTCACACCACCGTCGCGAAGTCGGTGCGTGACGTCACCGCGCTCCCCCCTCGCACGTCGTCCCACGCCTCACGAAGAATGCCGACCGCTCGGCGCAGTGTTGCCGGCGACGCCGTGAACGGCACCCGCAGCCGTCGATCGTGCCCGCCCTCGACCGCGAACCGAGAACCGGCCGACAGAGCGAGTCCTCGAGCACGCGCCGCCATGACCAGCGGAGTGCTCAGCGGCTCTCCGATCCCGACCCACAGGGACACACCCCCGTGAACCTCCGGAACGTCCCACTCGGGGAACACCCGGCGCAGTTCCTCGACGACACCGTCACGACCCGCGCGCAGCAGCGTCCCTCGCTGTGCGGCGATTTCGCCGAGACGAGGAATGAGCCGAGCAGCGATGGCCTGCTCGAGTTCGGGGGTCCCCAGGTCGTGTACCGGACGACCGCTCGCCAATCGGCGGACGATATCGGGGGCGGCCCGCACCCATCCGACGCGCAACCCACCCCACACCGTCTTGCCGAGGGATCCGACACGGATGACGCGCTCGTCGTCGACGAAGGGCGCCGGGCCTGCTGCTCGGTCGATGTCCAGTTGGGCCGTCGTCTCGTCGATCACCAGCAGCGTGCCGACCGACCGCGCGCCGGACAGGAATGCCTCCGTCTCGGCGATGTCCATGGTGCGCCCGGTCGGGTTGTGGAAGTCGGGCATGAGGTACGCCAGCGAGGGCAGAGTTCTCGCGAATGTCTGCTCCGCTCGTTCCAGGTCCCATCCGTGAGCGGAGTCGACGGGCACACCCACCAGGCGAGCGCCCACGCGGCGGAAGGCATCAGCGGCGTGCGGGTAGGTGGGCGTCTCGATCATGACCCGGTCGGCACGGTGAAGGAGCACCGAGGCGATCAGGTGGATGGCGCTCTGCGCGCCCGTGGTGACGAGGATCTGGTCGGGGGAGGTCGCGAAGCCCCGTTCGCGATAGTGGTCGGCGATCGCCGAACGCAGCCCAAGGTCGCCGACGACGTCGTAGCCGATCCGCGCGACGAGCGCGGGAGCGTCGTGGACGACCTCGGCCATGACTCCCGGAAGGCCGGGCCACGCCGCCGGACTCGCCTGCTGCAAGTCGATGGTCTCGGCGTCGGGCTCGTGACGACCGGGATCCGTGCGGCGCAGGGGCAGGGTCACGCTGCCGCTGCCGCGGAGACTCTCGATGTGCCCGCTGTCCCGGAGGCTCTGGTACGCGGCCGCCACGGTCGTCCGGCTCACCCCGAGGGCTGCGGCGAGCTCGCGTTCGGCGGGAAGCGCGGTGGCGGGGGCGAGGCGGTTGTCCAGGCAGAGCAGGCGGACCGCATCCGCCAGTGCTTCGTACGCCGGGCCGTTCCCCCGCCAGCCGCCGAGAGAGGAAGCGAGGGTGCGAGCGGATACGCGGGAGTCCATACGGCCACGATAGTCAAATTGGCATCCTTGTCGATAGCCAATCTGATGATTGGATTGGCCCATGCCTTCTCGGATCGTGCGCCTCTTCGTCGGACTCGTGTTGTACGGCTTCGGCTGTGCCGTCACCGTCGCCGCCGGTCTCGGTGTCGACCCCTGGACCGTCTTCGCGCAGGGACTGTCGCGCGTCTCAGGAATCGGCATCGGCTGGATCACCAACATCGTGGGCCTGGGCGTCCTCCTCCTGTGGATCCCGCTGCGACAGAAGCCCGGTGTCGGAACCGTCGCGAACATCCTGCTGGTCGGCACGAGCCTCCAGCTCACCCTCGGGTTCCTCCCCCACCCCGACGCGTTCTGGCTCCAGGCGCTGATGCTGGTGCTCGGCGTCGTGCTGGTGGCCGTGGCATCCGGTCTCTACATCGGAGCCCACTTCGGACCCGGACCGCGCGACGGCCTCATGACCGGAATGAACGCGCGCTTCGGTTGGCCCATCTGGGCGTGCCGACTGTCCGTCGAGGGATCCGTCCTGGCCCTGGGATGGCTCCTCGGCGGCACCGTGGGAATCGGCACCGTGGTCTTCGCCGTCGGGATCGGCCCGCTGGTCCACCTCGCTCTCCCGCTCTTGGCCACACCGCAGCCCGTAGCGCGTCGCCACGACGTGGCGAACGCCTGACCGCACGACCTCAGTGCTCGCGGAACTCCGGCCGCTCGCTCCCGGGCTTCAGGTGCGAGTGCACGGCATTCTTCGCGATCTCCATCGTCGGATACACGCCCAGCGGATCGTCTTTCCCCGCCATGTGGACGCGGTAGCCATCGGCATCCTTCTGGATCTTCCCGACCACACCATTGGGCCCGTAAGCCACCCAGATACGTCGTGTCGCCGTCTCGGACATGAGTGCTCCTTTGCTCTCGATGCCGGGAATGTACCGCCGCCCGGACGGGCGCACCAGGGGCTGGTTCGGCGCGGCGAGGTCGGACGATATCCTGAGAGCGACCCCCAGTAGCTCAGTGGATAGAGCAGCGGCCTTCTAATCCGCCGGTCACACGTTCGAATCGTGTCTGGGGGACCAGGGCCGGCGTCGGTACCCCTCACTAGAATGTGGGGATGGTAAACGCCTCCGAGAACGACCGGCTCGTCTGGATCGACTGCGAGATGACGGGCCTCGACCTCGGCGTCGACGAGCTGGTCGAGATCGCGGTCGTCATCACCGATTTCGAGCTCAACGTGCTCGATCCCGGTTTTCAGATCGTCATCAAGCCCGACGACTCCGCCCTCGCCAACATGGGCGAGTTCGTGACCGACATGCACCGTTCGTCGGGACTGCTCGACGAGATCCCGAACGGCGTGAGCCTGGCGGATGCCGAGTTCCAGACGCTCGAGTACATCCAGCGCTTCGCACCTGTCGAGGGCAAGGCACCCCTCGCCGGCAACACGATCGGTACCGATCGCATGTTCCTGGCCAAGTACATGCCGCGGGTCGACCGCTGGCTGCATTACCGCAACGTGGATGTCTCAAGCATCAAGGAGCTCTCGCGCCGGTGGTATCCGCGTGCTTACTTCCAGGCGCCGACCAAGAACGGCGGGCACCGTGCCCTCGCCGACATCCGTGAGTCGATTCGCGAACTCGCGTACTACCGCGCCGCGGTCTTCGTGCCGCAGCCGGGCCCCACGAGCGAAGAGGCGAAGGCGGTCTCGGCGTCGGCCGTGTCGTCGTTCGCGCTGGACGTATGACATAATCGTTCAGTTGTCTGCTTCGGCAGGCACATGGTGGCTATAGCTCAGTCGGTAGAGCACCGCGTTGTGGTCGCGGGGGTCGCGGGTTCAAGTCCCGTTAGCCACCCCAACATTCGAAGGCCCGGAAGAGCATCGCTCTCCGGGCCTTCGTCGTTCGAGACCGGCACTCCCCCGAGCCGTAGAATCGACGAGGGATGCCAAGAGAGACGCCGGCCTCCCGCTGACGGCTCGAGACCCCCGGGAGGCCCGCCGTGAACGACGACGTCGACGCGCGCCCGGCGCTCGAGATGGACGCCACGACGTTCGAGAAGCTCGTGGTCGACGAGCTGGACCGCCTTCCTGATGACATGGTCGACGGGCTCGACAACGTGGTCTTCGTCGTCGAAGACCGCCCGGAGGACGGCTCGCTCGATCTGCTCGGGCTGTACGACGGCTGGGCGCTCACGGAGCGCGAGCGGTATGGGGTCGGCGAACTCCCCGACCGCATCATCCTGTACCGCGAGCCGCACCTCGCCGCGTGCGACGACGAGACCGAGCTGAGAGACGAGATTCACACCACGCTGGTGCACGAGATCGCGCACTTCTACGGAATTGACGACGAGCGCCTGCACGAACTGGGATGGGCATGATGGCAGGCCTGACGACTCCCGATCTCGACCTCGAACCCGAAACGAACCTGTCCGCCGCACCCCCGTCGTCCTGGCAGACGGTCGTGTGGAACGACCCCGTCAACCTCATGAGCTACGTCACCCACATCTTCCGCACGTACTTCGGCTACGACGCCCCCACCGCGAAGAGACTGATGCTCGCGGTGCACCACGACGGTCATGCGGTCGTCGCCCGCGGGCCCCAAGAGGTCATGGAAGCGCACGTGCAGGCGATGCACGACTTCGGCCTGTGGGCCACCGTCCGAAAGGATCCCGCGTGAGCGAGCGCATCGTCGTCCTCGAGATCAGCGGGCTCGAGGCTCTTCACCTGGCCGGCATCGTCGGCCAGTTCCGCGATCTGCTGGCGGACTCACGCTCCGAGGACGACCCCGCCATCGAACGCCTGCTTCCCGACGCCTACCCCGACGACGCCGCCGCAAGCCGCGAGTTCCGTCGTCTCACGGGCGCGGACATCCTCGAACGCCGATCTCAGGATGTCGCGACGGTGCTGCACACGTTGGGGCTCGACGGCGCCGACCTCGATCCCGACAGCGACCCCGACGCGACGATCGCCGTGGCCCTCGGTGAGACGGAGGCGCTCGCCTGGATGCGGACCCTGTCGGCTCTGCGGCTGGTCATGGCAACGCGTCTCGGCATCCGGAACGACGACGACCACGATCCCGAGGATCCCCGGTACGGGGTGTACGACTGGATCGGCTACCGCCTCGACGGTCTCGTGGCCGCACTCGACGGGTCCTGACGCCCGTTCTCGTCAGTCGCCCCGACCGGCCGGCCATTCCGGTGTATTCGGCGGACACTCGACGGTCTCACTCGTGACACGAGGTGGCTGGACCACGTATTGCCGGCAGACACGCCCCCAGTAGTCGCCCGTCCGCCAGATGAGGCTGGCATCCCGTTCGAATCGATAAGCGGCCGTCACGAATTCGTGGCCCTTCTGCGACAGCAGGAGCAGGTCGAAGGGGAAGAGCGTCTCCCCGGGTGATGCGGGATGGGCGAGGAAGGCGGCGATGTCGCGAGAGGATTCACCGGGGACGGCGGCCAGCCGTCGCAGCTGCTCGAGAACCTCCCCGTCCGCGTAGGCCGACGCGGCCCGGTCGCCCTCGCGCTCGAGCGGGGCAGGCGGTTCTGCGACCGCACGAGACGAGATCGACGCCACCACGACGACGATGCCCATCGACGTGAGCCACACGCGCTTCGTCCTGCTCAACTGCGCCATGCCGTGTTCCCGATCGTCACGGGACCGATACGACGAGATCGGCGAGGTGCGCCGGATCGTGGGCGGCGAGGTGGTGCTCCTCTTGCGCGGCCCACCGGTCCCAGTGGGGGCGATAGGTATCGCCGTCGCGGCCGAGGGCACGCGGCTTCCGCGACGACAGCGGGGCGTCCACCCAGACCGACACGTCCGCGACCCGGGCGACCTCGGGCGTCAGAACACCGGCGCCCTCCACGAGCAGCGGCAGCGAGGGATCGACGGCGTACGCCTCTGCGCGCGAGCCGGTCTCCCAATCCCATCTCTCCCAGACGCCGACGAGACCGCGCGCGTGCGGCGAGAGAATCGTCCGCAGGGCGTAGTCGACGCCGTCGGCCAGCCCGTCCCACCCCGGGTAGACATCGTCGAGCGCGACGAGCTGAACGCGACCGCGCCCGGGCCACGCCGCGACGAGGCGCCGGGCCAGCGAGCTCTTCCCCGCGCCGCTGCGGCCGTCGAGGACGACGACCGGGTTCGCGGCGCCCACCGCGACGACGCGCGCCGACACCGCGGCCACGGCCGCGGTGAGGGCGTCGTCGACCGGGTCTGCGCTACTTCTTGAGAGCGCGGATGACACGGCTGAGGGCGCGACCGGCCACCCACACGAACGGGATGCCGACGGCGAGCAGCGAGACGAGGTTCGGGTCAAACCGCAGGTCGTCGCCGCGACGGATGTAGGCGCCGAGCGGAAGGGTGTAACCGCCCCCGCCGCCGCCGCCGTTCCCCTGCTCGTCGGAGCCGCCGCCGTATCCGGCCCAGACGAGGGCGACGGGGACGATGCGCACGCCGTCGACGTCTTGCTGCTCGCCGTAGGCGGAGGTGACGCCGAAGCTCGTGGCCTGCTTGCCGAGTTCCAATGCGATGTTGGGCATGAGCCCACCGTAGCGGCCCGCCGGCGACCGGCCCAGGGGCGTTGCATCCGGTGTCCGCCCGTGCCACCGGCCACGACGGACCGCGCCCGGCGTCGCCTCAGTGGTCGTAGGACGGTCGCGGGTTCGTCGGCAGGGCTCCCCCGCCGCGCGACGGGCCCAGGAGCGATCCCCTCGTCACCGCCCCGCGGCCGAAGCGCGCGGTCGCGCCGTCGAGAGCTCCCTCGACGCGGCGCCACTCGGCATCGTCGTCCCACAGGGTCGCGGCCATCGCCGCGGGCTTCAGCTTCTCGCCGCGCACACCGACCAGGCGCACGGCCTGACGACGATCGAGGGAGTCGAAGAGCTCGATCGCGGCGTCGCCGATGCGCTGGCCGACGGACGTCGGCTCCTTCAGCGTTCGCGAGCGGCTCAGCGTCGTGAAGTCGGAGAAGCGGACCTTGATCGAAATCGTCGACGCCTCGTACTGCTGGCCGCGGAGGCGGGCTCCGACGCGGTCGGCCAATCGTCTCAGCTCGACGTGCAGCAGGCGTGTGTCGGAGATGTCGGTGTGGAAGGTCTCTTCGTGTCCGATGCTCTTCTCGGAACGCCCCGTGTGCACCTCGCGCGCGTCGATCCCGCGGGAGAGGTGCCAGATGCGCTCCCCCATCGCCGACCCGAGGACCTGGTCGAGCGCGTGCCGCGGGGTGTCGAGGATGTCGGAGACGAGACGGATGCCGCGTGATTCGAGCGCCTCGGCCGCCTTCGGACCGACGCCCCACAGCGCGCGCACCGAGCGAGGCCGGAGGAAGGCCTCGGTGTCGGCGGCGGCGACGACGAGCAGTCCATCGGGCTTCGAGATCGTCGAGGCCATCTTGGCGACGTGTTTCGTGGCGGCCACACCGATGCTGCAGGTCAGACCCGTCTCGGCCTTCACCCGGGCGCGGAGATCGCGAGCGATCCTGCCGGGACTCCCCCACAGCCGGCGTGCGCCGCGGACGTCGAGGAAGGCCTCATCGATCGACAGCGGTTCGACGAGCGGCGTGACGTCGTGGAAGATCGCCATGACCTGACGCGACATCTCGGTGTACCGGTGGTACGGCGGGTTCACGACGATCGCCGTCGGGCAGAGGCGCAGGGCGATGGCGACCGGCATGGCCGATCTCACCCCGTAGCGGCGCGCCTCGTACGAGGCGCTCGAGACGACACCGCGGCCCTCGGACCCGCCGATGATCAACGGCTTCCCCGCGAGCGAGGGATCGTCGAGCACGGCGACCGACGCGAAGAACGCATCCATGTCGACGTGCAGGATGCCGGTACCCGTGTCGTCGGCGTCGGGGCGCGAGACGATGCGTCCTGATCCGTCGCCTCGTCCCATGGCATCCATTCTCTCCCGGACCTCCGACATCGGCCCCGGTGCGGGCGTCGGAGCCCGGAACGACGGATGCCACGACCCCGAGCCGTACGAGACGGTCGAGGTCGTGGCATCCGGTGTCCTACTGAGCGGCGCGCTCCAGGACGAGCTCGCGCACGCGCGCGGCGTCGGCCTGGCCCTTCATCGCCTTCATGACCGCACCGATGACGGCACCGGCGGCCTGCACCTTGCCGTCGCGGATCTTGGCGAGCACATCGGGCTGGGCCGCGAGGGCTTCGTCGATCGCGGCGATGAGCGCTCCGTCATCGGAGACGACGGCGAGGCCGCGCGCGTCGACGACCTCTTGCGGGGTACCCTCGCCGGCGATGACGCCCTCGAGCACCTGACGCGCGAGCTTGTCGGTGAGGGTTCCGACGTCGATCAGCTTCTGCAGCGCGGCGACGTTCTCGGGCGACACGAGATCAGCGGCGTCCCGTTCCTGCGCGTTGGCCACGCGGGTGATCTCACCCGTCCACCACTTACGCGCAGATGCGGGCGCAGCTCCCGCGGCGATGGTGTCGGCCACCGCGTCGAGCAGACCGCCGTTCGCGACGTCCTGGAACTCGAGGTCGGTGAAGCCCCACTCGCCCTTCAGACGGCGTCGGCGCGCGGCCGGGGGCTCGGGAAGAGCAGCGCGCAGCTCGTCGATCAGCTCGGGCGCGGGCACGACCGGCAGCAGGTCGGGCTCGGGGAAGTAGCGGTAGTCGTCCGCATCGGACTTCGGACGACCCGGGGACGTGCGGCCGGTGTCCTCGTGCCAGTGGCGGGTCTCCTGCGTGATCGTGCCGCCCTTGGCGAGGATGGCCGCCTGACGCTGGATCTCGTAGCGGACCGCGCGCTCGACGGATCGCATCGAGTTGACGTTCTTCGTCTCGGTGCGCGTGCCGAGCTTCTCCTGCCCGCGGGGGCGCAGCGATACGTTGGCGTCGCAGCGGAGGTTTCCGCGCTCGAGCTTGGCCTCGGAGATCCCGAGACCGCGCACGATGTCGCGGATCGTCGCGACGTAGGCCTTCGCAAGGGCCGGGGCGGAGTGCTCGGCGCCGAAGATCGGCTTGGTGACGATCTCGACGAGCGGGACGCCGGCGCGGTTGTAGTCGACGAGCGAGTACTCGGCGCCCTGGATCCGACCGGTCGAGCCGCCCATGTGGGTGAGCTTGCCGGCATCCTCTTCCATGTGTGCTCGCTCGATCGGCACCGTCACGATGGTGCCGTCCTCGAGTTCGACCTCGACCGAGCCCTCGAAGGCGATCGGCTCGTCGTACTGCGAGATCTGGTAGTTCTTGCCGAGGTCGGGGTAGAAGTAGTTCTTCCGCGCGAACCGGCTCGACGGTGCGATCGAGCAGCCGAGGGCGAGGCCCAGGCTGATCGAGGAACGGATCGCCTCGGCGTTGACCACCGGCAGGGCTCCGGGCAGGCCCATGTCGACGGGCGCCACGAGCGTGTTCGGCTCGGCACCGTGGTTCGCCTCGTTGGCGGGGTTCGGCGCGGCCGAGAACATCTTCGTCGCGGTGTTCAGCTCGACGTGCACCTCGAAACCGAGGACGGGCTCGAACAGCTCGAGCGCCTCGTCGAAGTCCATGAGTGCGTCTTTCGCCATCAGAGCGACGCTCCGTTCGTGAGGGAGGGGGCCTTGTCGAGGAGCGGTCCGCCCCAGCGGTCGACGAGGAGCGCCTCGAGCGCCGCGCCGACGCGGTACAGACGAGCGTCCTCGCGGGCGGGGGCCAGGAATTGGATGCCGACGGGCAGGCCGTCTTCTTCGGCCAGGCCGCTCGGGATCGAGATGCCCGGGACGCCGGCGAGGTTCGCCGGGATCGTCGTGATGTCGTTGAGGTACATCTGCAGCGGGTCGTCGATCTTCTCGCCGAGGCGGAACGCGGTGGTGGGCGCCGACGGCGTGGCGATGACGTCCACCCGTGCGAACGCCGCGTCGAAGTCCTGCTGGATCAGCGTGCGGACCTTCTGGGCGCTGCCGTAGTAGGCGTCGTAGTACCCGGCCGAGAGGGCGTACGTGCCGAGGATGATGCGGCGCTTCACCTCGGGGCCGAAGCCGGCGTCGCGGGTGGCGGCCATGACGTTCTCGACGGTTGCGGCCCCCTGCGGGTTCACGCGCAGGCCGAAGCGCACGGAGTCGAACTTCGCGAGGTTGCTCGAAGCCTCGGCCGGGAGGATCAGGTAGTACGCGGCGACGCCGTACTCGAAGTGCGGGGCGCTGATCTCGACGATCTCGGCACCCTGCGCCTCCATGGCCGCCAGAGACGCGCGGAACGAGTCGGACACACCCCTCTGGAAGCCTCGGTCGTCGAGCTCGCGGATGACGCCGACCTTCAGCCCCTTCAGCACCTGACCGGTCGCGCCCTCCCGGGCGGCCGCGGCGAACGAGGGCCACTCGTCCGACAACGAGGTGGAGTCGTTCGCGTCGTAGCCGCCGATCACGTCGTGCAGGAGCCCCGCGTCGAGGACGGTGCGCGTGACCGGTCCGACCTGATCGAGGCTGGATGCCAGCGCGATCGCGCCGTAGCGGCTCACCCCGCCGTACGTGGGCTTGACGCCCACCGTTCCGGTGACGTGCGCGGGCTGGCGGATCGATCCACCCGTGTCGGAGCCGAGGGCGAGGGGCGCCTCGAACGCGGCCACGGCCGCGGCGGAGCCTCCGCCGGAGCCGCCGGGGATGCGATCGAGGTCCCACGGGTTGCGGGTGGGACCGTAGGCGGAGAACTCGGTCGACGAGCCCATGGCGAACTCGTCCATGTTGGTCTTGCCGAGCGGCACGAGGCCCGCGGCGCGGGAGCGCGCGACGACCGTGGCGTCGTAGGGCGACATGTAGCCCTCGAGGATCTTGGAACCACTCGTCGAGGGCATGTCGGTCGTGACGAGCACGTCCTTCACCGCGAGCGGCACGCCGGCCAACTCGTGGAGCTGCTCGCCGGCGGCGCGGCGGCGGTCGATGTCGGCCGCGACCTCGAGAGCGTGGTCGCTCACGTGCAGGAACGCGTGGACGTCACCGTCGACGGCGGCGATGCGGTCGAGGTGGGCCTGCGTCGCCTCGACGCTCGACACCTCGGACGACGAGAGCTTGGCGGCCAGATCGGCCGCGGTCAGACGGGTCAGATCGCTCACTGCTCTTCTCCCAGGATCGCGGTCACGCGGAATCGGCCGTCGGCCTGGTCGGGAGCATTCTGCAGCACCTGCTCGCGCGTGAGCTGCTGCTGCACGACATCGGGGCGGAACACGTTCTCGAGCGGGATCGGGTGGCTCGTCGCGACGACCTCGGGGGTCGCCACCTCGGACACCTTCGCGATGTTGTCGACGATGGCATCCAGCTGACCGGTCAGGCTCTGGACCTCCTCGTCGCTCAACTGGATCCGGGCGAGCACACCGAGATGGCGCACGAGATCAGGAGTGATTTCAGACACCCCGCAAGTCTAGTTCGCGCGCAGTGCTGCGCCCGCCTCGACCCCGCCGTGCACCCGCCCCTAGGCTGGCCGGGTGACGAGCTTCGATCCGCCGCGCCCCTGGACCTCGAGTTATGCCGCGGGGGTGCCCGAAGACCTGGATCCCCAGAGCGGGTCGCTCGTCGACATCGTCGACGCCTCGGTACGGGATTACCCCGACGCCCCGGCCCTGCAGTTCTTCGGACGCGAGACCACCTACGCCGAGATGTCCGCCGAGATCGCCCGCGTCGCCGGTGCTCTCGAGGAGCGCGGGGTGAAGGCGGGCGACCCCGTCGCCATCGTCTTGCCCAATTGCCCGCAGCACATCGTGGCGTTCTACGCCGTCTTGCGTCTGGGTGCGGTCGTCGTCGAGCACAACCCGCTCTACACGCCGCGTGAGCTGCGCAAACAGTTCGAGGACCATGGGGCGAAGCACGCGATCGTGTGGAGCAAGGTCGTCGCCACCGTGCAGGACTTCCCCGCCGATCTGCGTGTCGACACTCTCGTGTCGGTCGACGTGACCACGGCCATGCCGCTGCGCACCCGCCTCGCCCTCCGCCTGCCGGTCGCCAAGGCACGCGCAGCGCGCGCGGCCCTCACGACGAAGACCCGGGATGCCGACGACTGGGCCGACCTGCTGCGCCACGCCCCCCTTGCTCCGTCCCATCCGCGGCCGGGCTCGACGGATCTGGCGATCATCCAGTACACGAGCGGCACCACCGGAACCCCCAAGGGCGCGATGCTGACCCACGCGAACCTGCTCGCCAACGCCGCACAGGCGCGCGCGTGGGTGCCGCAGATCGTGCGCGGTGAGGGGTGCGTCGTCTACGCCGTGCTGCCGATGTTCCATGCCTACGGCCTGACGCTCTGCCTGACCTTCGCGATGTCGATGGGCGCGCGTCTCGTGCTGTTCCCCAAGTTCGACCCGGGCCTCGTGCTCGAGGTGACGAAGAAGCACCCCGCGACGTTCCTGCCGCTCGTGCCGCCGATCGCCGAGCGGCTGCTCGCCGCGGCGAACGAGAAGGGCGTCTCCCTCACCGGCACCGACGTCGCGATCTCGGGGGCCATGGCACTCCCGCACTCTCTCGTCGTGCCGTTCGAACAGGCGACGGGCGGGTTCCTGGTCGAGGGGTACGGGCTGAGCGAGTGCTCCCCGGTTCTCATGGCCAACCCCGTCGCCGACAACCGCGTCGCGGGCACCGTCGGCCTGCCCCTCCCGGGCACCGAGTGCCGTGTCGTCGACCCGGACGACCCCCGCACCGATGTCGAGCGCGGGGAGCTTCTGGTCCGCGGTCCCCAGGTCTTCTCGGGCTATTACGGCAAGCCCGAAGAGACCGAGGCGGTCTTCGTCGACGGGTGGTTCCGCACCGGAGACATCGTGACGATCGACGACGGCGGCTTCGTCCGCATCGTCGACCGCATCAAGGAGCTCATCATTACGGGCGGTTTCAACGTCGCCCCGACCGAGGTCGAGAACGTCCTGCGTCAGCATCCGTCGGTCGCGGATGTCGCGGTCGTCGGCGTGCCGAGCGAGCACTCCGGCGAGGACGTCGTCGCCGCGGTGGTGCCGTCGGCACCGGGTGCGTTCGACGCCGAGGCGGTCCGGGCCTTCGCGCGCGGCATCCTGACCCCCTACAAGGTGCCCAAGCGCATCGTCGTCGTCGACGAGCTTCCGCGCTCGCTGATCGGCAAAGTGCTCCGGCGCCAGGTGCGCGACACGCTCCTCGGAGGCTGAAGGGCTCTCTCCCCTGCTACACCCCGGCCCTGCCGCGCAAGGGTGCGGGCGAATTGGCGCCTTCCGACCGGCCATCGATAGCGTGGAAGAACTCCGGGCCGTGTTGCGCCCGGACGTGACCTTTGGGGGGAATCACATGATCACCAAGCGCGTTCCGTTCGCTCTCGTCGCAGCCTCGGCGCTGCTCCTTCTCGCCGGATGCTCCGGCGGCGGATCGAACACCGCGGAGTCGAGCGACGACAGCTCGGTCGACGGCGGCACCACGACCACGCAGGAAACCACGGCGCCCACGACGCCCGCGGCTGCCGCCGGAGACCAGTCCAAGGCCGAGGCCTGCGACATCGTCCGGGAGCAGTTCCAGGCGGTCAGCGGTGCGGGCAGCACGGTCGACAGCTCCGACCCGCAGGCGACTCTCACGGCGTTCAAGCAGCTCGCTTCCGACGTCGGCACGCAGTTCTCGTCGATCACGAACGAGGAGATCGCGGCCCCTGCGCAGAAGGCCAGCGGTGCGCTGAACGACTACGCCGCGTACCTCGAGACCGTCATCGCCGACCCGTCCAAGGCCAGCGGCCTGAGCGACCAGATCAGCACGCTCCAGGCGAGCTTCACCGAAGCCGCGACAGCCTGCGCCGGTTGACGCGACCCTTCGCAGGGTGAGAGAGGGTGGGGGCTCGGGCTCCCACCCTCTCTTCCTTTCTCAGTTCTCGGCCGTCGTCGGTCCGTCGGCGTCGGCCTCAGAAGCTTCCGAGGCTGCTGCACCCGTCGCCGCGTCGAGCGCCGCGGGGCCCTGCTCGACGAGGATGCGGAACTGTGCGGCATCGAGGATCCGCAGGCCCAGTTCTTCCGCCTTCGCCAGCTTCGACCCGGCGCCCGGACCCGCCGCGACGAAGTCGGTCTTCTTCGACACGCTCGACGCGGCCTTGCCGCCCGCCGACAGGATGGCCTCTTGCGCCCCCTCGCGGGTGTAGCCGTCGAGGGAGCCCGTCGCGACGACGGTGAGGCCCGTCAGCACCCCGCCCGCGGCCGCCGCCGCCCCCGGGCCGGGGTGGCCGGGGATCGAGAAGCGCACCCCGGCGGCCGCCCATCGCTCGACGATCTCGCGGTGCCAGTCCACCTCGAACCAGTCGATCACGGCATCGGCGATGATCCCTCCCACACCCTCAACGGCGGCGAGGTCTTCGCGCGACGCCGCGCGGATGGCATCCAGTGACCCGAACCACTGCGCGAGCGCCCGGGCCGCCACCGGGCCGACGTGCCGGATGTTGAGAGACACGAGCAGACGCCAGAGATCCTTCGTCTTGGCCTTCTCGAGCTCGGCGATCAACTTCGTTGCCTGCTCGGAGGGACGGACCTCGCGATAGTCCTTGCGGATGCCGCGCCGACGGCGCTCCGCCGGATCGAGGTCTTCGGTGCCCGGGGGGTAGGTCGCCGCAGAGAGCTTCTGGAACGGCAGGCGCCGGACGAGCTCGCCCGTGTCGGGATCGACCTTCCGCTCCCCCGTCTCGGAGTCGCGCACGACCACCTCGATCGGTACGAGTTCGTCGATCGTCAGGTCGAACAGTCCCGCCTCGGTATCGAGCGGCGGTCGGTCGGGGACCTCGGGCTGGGTCAGCGCGGCCGCCGTGACCTCGCCGAGGGCCTCGATGTCGAGCGCTCCGCGCGAGCCGATGTGTTCGACGCGTCCGCGCACCTGGGCGGGGCAGGAACGGGCGTTCGGGCACCGCAGGTCGATGTCGCCCTCTTTCGCCGGCCGCAAGGGGGTGCCGCACTCAGGGCAGTCCGCGGGCATCACGAATGCGCGTTCGCTGCCGTCACGCAGCTCGACCACCGGTCCGAGAACCTCGGGGATGACGTCGCCGGCCTTGCGCAGCACCACCGTGTCGCCGATGAGCACGCCCTTGACCTTCACCACGTCCTGGTTGTGCAGGGTGGCCTGGCGGACGACGCTGCCGGCGACCTTGGCGGGTTCCATGACCGCGAAGGGCGTCGCACGACCGGTGCGGCCGACCGAGACGACGATGTCGAGCAGCTTCGTGTTCACCTGCTCGGGCGGGTACTTGTAGGCGATCGCCCAGCGGGGTGCGCGGCTGGTGGCCCCGAGCTCGTCGTGCAGCGCGAGCTCGTCGACCTTGACGACCACTCCGTCGATCTCGTGCTCGACGTCGTGCCGGTGCTCGCCGTGGTGCGCCACGAAGGCGAGCACCCCGTCCACCGACGACTCGACGCGGCTGTACGGCGAGGTGGGCAGGCCCCAGGAAGCGAGCAGGTCGTAGATCTCGCTCTGCGCGGCCACGGGCGGGTTCTGCCAGGCTCCGATGCCGTGCACGTAGAGCTTGAGCGAGGCGATCCGCGCGAGCCCCGCCTCGAGTTCGAGGCCGCTCTTCTTCTCGATCTGCTGACGAAGACCGCCGCTGGCCGCATTGCGAGGGTTCGCGAAGGCGGGGAACCGCCGCGCCGCGGCGATCTCGGCCTTCTCTTCGTCGAACGCGCGTCCACCGCGACGACCGGCCGCTCGCTCGCGCGCCTCGGCCAGCGCGCGCTCCCGGAGCTCGCCCTGCCTGCGATTGAGGTCCTCGAAGGACGCGACGGGGATGAAGACCTCGCCTCGCACCTCGACGATCGCGGGGTGGCCCTCGCCCGAGAGCTCACGCGGGATGTCGGCCAGGCGCAGCGCGTTCTCGGTCACGATCTCGCCCACTCGCCCGTCGCCGCGCGTCGCGGCCGAGGTGAGCACGCCGTTCTCGTAGCGCAGGCTGATCGCGAGCCCGTCGATCTTCAGCTCACTCAGCCAGTGCACCTTGCGGCCCGCGGCAGCCTGGGTCTTGACGGCCCAGTCGCGGAGCTCTTCGGGAGAGAAGACGTTGTCGAGGCTGAGCATGCGCTCGGCGTGTTCGATCGTCGCGAGATCGGTGGCCTCGGCCGCGCCCACCGACAGCGTGGGGCTGTCCTGCCCCTGCAGCTCGGGGTAGAGGCGTTCGAGCGCCTCGAGCCGGTGCATCCACCCGTCGTAGGTCGCGTCGTCGACGACCTCGGCATCGCGCCCGTAGTAGGCGTCGCGCGCGCCGACGATGCGCTGCGTGAGGTCGCCCGCCTCGGCGCGAGCCTCGTCGAGAGTGAGGTCGGGAAGCTGATCGTGCTCGGTCACTCATCCAGCTTAGGGAGGGGTTCCGACATCTCCGGAGGGCCTTGCACGACCCGACGGCTCGGACATCAGGCCTCGACCGGAACCGCCGACACCGTGCGATCGATCGTGAACTGCCCGAGCACGCGCGTCCCGTCGTAGAGCACCGCGGTCTGCCCGGGCGCCACACCGTCGAACGGCGTCTCCGGGCGCACCGTCAGCACACCGTCGACGAGCTCGGCCGTCGCCGGGACGGGATCGGCGTGGGCGCGGATCTGCGCGTGACACGCGAAAGACGTCGACGAGGGTGCCCGACCCGCCCAGGTGAAGCGCTCCCCCGCGATCTCGGAGCACGCGAGCGCCTCTTTCGGGCCGACGACGACCGTGTTGTTGACCGGGCGCACCTCGAGCACGAACCGCGGCTTGCCGTCGGCCGCGGGGACGCCCAGCTGCAAGCCGCGGCGCTGACCGACGGTGAAGGCGTGCGCGCCCTCGTGCGTCCCGACGACGGCTCCGGTGCGATCGAGGATCTCGCCGCGCTCGGCACCGACCTTGTCGGCGAGCCAGCCGCGCGTGTCGCCGTCGGGGATGAAACAGATGTCGTGACTGTCGGGCTTCTGCGCGACCGAGAGTCCCCGCTCCTCCGCCTCGGCGCGCACGAGCGCCTTCGAGGGCGTCGAACCGAGCGGGAAGTACGTGTGGGCGAGCTGCTCAGCGGTGAGCACGCCGAGCACGTACGACTGGTCCTTCGCGTTGTCGGACGCCCGGTGGAGCTCCCGCCCCGCAGGCGTGTCGATGAGCGTGGCGTAGTGTCCGGTGCAGACGGCGTCGAAGCCGAGCTCGAGCGCGCGCTCCAGAAGGGCGGCGAACTTGATCTTCTCGTTGCAGCGCATGCAGGGGTTGGGGGTGCGTCCGGCGCGGTACTCCGACACGAAGTCGTCGATGACGTCATCGCGGAACCGCTCCGAGAAGTCCCAGACGTAGAAGGGCATGCCGAGCTTGTCGGCCGCGCGCCGGGCGTCCATCGCGTCTTCGATCGTGCAGCACCCGCGGCTGCCTGCCCGCAGCGTGCCGCCGGCGCGAGAGAGCGCCAGATGCACGCCGACCACATCGTGGCCCGCCTCCACCGCGCGGGCCGCAGCCACCGCGGAGTCGACTCCACCGCTCATCGCCGCCAAAACTCGCATCGTCCCAGTCTACGAACGTCGGTCTGAACGGGCGCCGGATGCCACGGCACGGGCGTAGGCGCCGGGAAGACGGCTGAGGACCGCGTCGACGTCGGCGTCCGTGGAGGTGTGCCCGAGGGTGAATCTCAGCACCGAGCGGGCCGCGCGGTCGTCGAGCCCCAGTGCAAGCACCACATGCGACGGCTCCGCGACGCCGGCTTGGCACGCCGATCCGGTCGACACCGCGATCTGCTCCATGTCGAGCAGGAACAGCAGCGTCTCGCCCGCGGCATCCGGGAACAGGACGTGCGCGTTCCCCGGGAGGCGCTCGGTGGGATGCCCGAGCAACCGCGCCGAGGGAATGGACGACAGAATGCCGGCCACCAGGCGATCACGCAGCGCGGTGAGCCGCGCCGCCTCGTCGTGACGCTCGCGCTCGGCCGCGGTCAGCGCGGCGGCGAAGGCGGCGGCCCCCGCGACGTCCTGTGTACCGGCGCGCAGGCTGCGCTGCTGCCCGCCGCCGTGGACGAGGGGGGTCAGTCGAGCGTGACGCGAGACGACCGCCGCGCCCACCCCGACCGGACCGCCGACCTTGTGTGCCGACACCGACATCGCCACGAGTCCGGACGGGTCCGACCCCGCCCCTCGCCACGCGGCGAAGTCGACGGCGACCTGTCCGAGCGCCGACACCGCGTCGAGGTGCAGGGGGACTCCGTCCTCTTTCGCGCGGAGTGCGAGGTCGGCGGCATCCTGGATCGTTCCCACCTCGTTGCTCGCGACGAGGGCCGTGGCGAGGGCGGCACCGGGCAGGGCGGTCGAGAAGGCCTCGATATCGACGCGTCCGAGCGTGTCGACGGGCACCGCGCGCACCCGTGCGTCGTGCGTAGAGGCGAGCCAGGCCACCGCATCGAGCGTCGCGTGGTGTTCTCCGTCGGGGAGGACGATCGCGTCCGCCTCCGCGGGACGCGACCACCACAAGCCCTTGAGAGCAAGGTTCACGGCCTCGGTGCCGCCCGACGTGAAGACCACCTCGATGGGCTGGCATCCCAGCACCGCGGCGACGGCCTCGCGTGCATCCTCGAGCAGACGGCGGGCATCCTGCCCCGCGGCGTGAATGGACGAGGGGTTGCCGAGCACATCGTGTGCCGCGAGCCACGCCTCGCGCGCTTGCGGACGCAGAGGAGTGGTCGCCGCGTGATCGAGGTATACCCGCATCCTCGCCCTCCCGGTATCTCCAGCGCCATTCACTAGCCTAAGACGCATGTCCCGACCCGAGGCTGTCCCGTCCGCCCGCCCCGCCCTGCTCAGCTCGTCGCTCGACGCCCTGGGTGTGCGCCTCGGACCCGACGGCGGCACCCTGCGCGTGTGGTCGGGATCCGCCGACGCGATGCAGCTGCTCGTCTTCGACGATGTCGACCTCGACTGGGCGACCGAGACCATCACCATGGCTCCCGTCGGAGGGGGTGTCTTCGAGGCGACCACCCCCCTGCTCCGCCCAGGCGCCCGGTACGCGATACGCGTCGGCGGCCCGCACGGGCCCGGGCACACCTTCAACCCCCAGTCGCTCCTCGTGGAGCCCTACTCGCGCGGACTCGTGTCGGGCAGCTACGGCGACTGGCGCTCGGTCGTGATGGACGGCTCCTTCGACTGGGGCAGCTCGACGAAACCCCGTGTGCCCCTGGACCGCACGGTCATCTACGAGGGCCACGTGAAAGGGCTGACCAAGCGGCATCCGTTCATTCCGCCCGCCCTGCACGGCACCTACGCCGGCTTGGCTCACCCCGCGATGATCGACCATCTGCTCTCGCTCGGGGTGACCAGCGTCGAGCTGCTGCCGGTGCACGCCTTCGCCACCGAGCCGCGTCTGCTGCAGCTGGGCCTGTCGAACTACTGGGGCTACAATTCGCTGAACTTCTTCACCCCGCACGCGCCCTACGCGACCGCTGCGAGCCGCACCGAGGGCCCCGAGGCGGTGCTGCGCGAGTTCAAGGGCATGGTGAAGCTGCTCCACGAGGCGGGCCTCGAGGTGCTCCTCGACGTCGTCTACAACCACACCGCCGAAGAGGGCATCGGCGGTCCGCGCACGAGCCTGCGCGGCATCGACAACAGGGCGTACTACCGCCAGACCGCCGAGGGCGCGTACATCGACGAGACCGGCTGCGGCAACGCGGTGAACACCTCGACGGATGCCGCTGCCCGACTGGTGCTCGATTCGTTGCGGTACTGGAGCGACGAGGTGCAGATCGACGGCTTCCGCTTCGACCTGGCGGTCACGCTCGGCCGCGACGAGAACCACTCGTTCACGCCCGACCACCCGTTGCTGCGGGCGATCCGCGACGACGAGCGACTGTCGGGTACCAAACTCATCGCCGAGCCGTGGGACGTCGGGATGGGCGGGTGGCAGACCGGCAACTTCGGTGACGGGTGGCTGGAATGGAACGACCGGTACCGCGATCGCGTCCGCAACTTCTGGTTGAGCGACATCGACTACGCGCGTCGGGCCGACACCGCGCCGGTCGGGGTCGGCGGCTTCGCCACGCGCCTCGCGGGTTCGTCAAACACCTTCAGCGAAGAGCGCGGCCCTCTCGCGAGCGTCAACTTCGTCACCGCGCACGACGGTTTCACGCTGCGCGACCTGGTCTCGTACGACGTCAAGCACAACCTCGGCAATGGCGAGCAGAACCGCGACGGCGCCGACACGAACCGCTCGTTCAACCACGGCGCCGAGGGACGCACCGACGACGAGCGCGTGCTCGCGACACGACGTAAGGCCATCCGCAACCTCATGGGCACCCTGCTGCTCTCGGCCGGCGTGCCCATGATCACGGCGGGCGACGAGATGGGCCGCACCCAACGCGGCAACAACAACGCCTACTGCCACGACTCCGCTCTGACCTGGCTCTCGTGGGACCTCGCGGACTGGCAGCGCGATCTCTTCGCCCACACGCAGCGACTCACGCAGCTCCGCCGGGAGAATCCCGCGCTCCGTCCCCGACGATTCGCGCGTCTGGGCGAGGTCATCCCCTCCGCGTCCGTGATGCAGTGGTTCGACGAGCGCGGCGAGACGATGTCCAGCGACCGCTGGAACGATCCCGCCCACCGCACGCTGCAGTACTTGGCGACCTCGACGCCCGAGGACGAAGAGGCGAATCGCGTGCTCCTCGTCGTGCACGGCACCGAGACGGCCACCGAGATCGTCCTGCCCGATCTCGAAGGAGCTGCCTACGTCTCGCTGTGGTCGAGCGCCGACGAGAGGCCCTCCGAAGAGGTCGAGCGGTTCACCGCCGGAGACGTTGTCCCGGTCGCCGGTGCCTCGATGCGTCTGTTCCGCGTCGACTGATCAGGGCCCGCTGTCAAGGCCGAGCGAAACCGTACGGCAAGGTCGGTGGCCCGCGATAGGTTCGGATCGTGGCCACCACGACGATCCCCTCGCCCGAGCTGCCCTGGCGCAGCGCCGCCTCGATCCCCGTGCGTCCGGTCAAGCCGACGCCCACCTCACGCAGCGTGGTCACTCCGCGCATCCCCATGGCACTGCCGCACCCGAGCGTGCCGGGCGGCCGGTTCCGCCCGTCGGCCTACGTCGGCGAAGCCGTGCCGTTCACCGTCACCGCGTTCCGCGAGGGCCACGACCGCATCGGCGTGCAGGTGCGCCTCTTCTCGCCGTCGGGCGACGAGTCGCTGCACCGCCTCAGCCCGCTGAACGACGGCTTCGACCGGTGGTCGACGCTGGTGGCACCGCTCGAACAGGGCGTCTGGCGTTTCCGCTTCGAATCGTTCGCCGACGACTTCGCCACCTGGGAGCACGCCGCCGAACTCAAGATCGCCGCCGGCGTCGACGTCGCGCTCATGCGAGAGATGGGTGCTCAGCTCTTCGACCGCGCCCGCGGCGAGAAGAAGCGCCCCGGCACCGACAAGGACCGCCTGTACGAGGCGGCTCGCGCCCTCCGCGACCCCGACGTCCACGACGACACCGCCCTCCAGATCGTCCGCGACCCCGAGATCGCCGCGCTGTTCGACGCCCGCCCGATGATGGGCCTGGTCTCGGTCGGGCGCGATGCCGAGCTGCTCGTCGAACGCGAGCGCGCCGGCGTGGGCGCCTGGTACGAGTTCTTCCCTCGGTCCGAGGGCGCACGCCGCGGTGAGGACGGCTCCGTGATCAGCGGAACCTTCCGCACGGCCGCCGAGCGTCTTCCGGCGGTCGCCGACATGGGTTTCGATGTGCTCTACCTCCCGCCGATCCACCCGATCGGTGAGACGAACCGTAAGGGCCCGAACAACACCCTCGTCACCGAGCCGGGCGACCCCGGCTCACCGTGGGCGATCGGCGCCGCAGCGGGCGGTCACGACACCGTTCACCCCGACCTCGGCACCCTCGAGGACTTCCGCGCCTTCGTGCAGACCGCTCGCCGGAACGACATCGAGGTCGCGCTCGACCTGGCGCTTCAGGCCTCGCCCGACCACCCCTGGGTCAGCGAACATCCCGAGTGGTTCACGACGCTCCCCGACGGCTCGATCGCGTTCGCCGAGAACCCGCCGAAGAAGTACCAGGACATCTACCCGATCAACTTCGACAACGACCCCGAAGGTATCCGCGCCGAGGTCCTGCGCATCGTGCGGCACTGGATCGCCCAGGGCGTCACGATCTTCCGCGTGGACAACCCCCACACCAAGCCCCTGCAGTTCTGGGAGTGGCTCATCGCCACCATCAGTGCCGAGGAGCCGGGCGCGGTCTTCCTCGCGGAGGCGTTCACACGCCCCGCCCCCTTGCAGGGTCTCGCGATGGCCGGGTTCCAGCAGAGCTACACGTACTTCACGTGGCGCAACACGAAGGAAGAGCTCGAGGAGTTCCTCGGCGGTCTCGCCCATGAGACCTCCGACTTCCTGCGACCGAACCTGTTCGTGAACACCCCCGACATCCTCACCGAATACCTGCAGTTCGGCGGGCGACCGGCGTACAAGATCCGCGCCGCGATCGCCGCCACCGCCGCGCCCACCTACGGGGTGTACGCCGGCTACGAGCTCTTCGAGAACGTCGCACGGCCGGGCGCGGAAGAGAACATCGACAACGAGAAGTTCGAGTACAAGTTCCGCGACTGGTCCGGCGCCGAGGCTGCGGGCGACTCGCTCGCCCCGTACCTCCGGATGCTCAATGGGGCGCGCCGTTCGCACCCGGCGCTGCGTCAACTGCGCAACCTCGACATCCACTGGAGCGACGACGACTCGATCCTCGTCTACTCCAAGCACCTGGCCGCCGAGCTCTCCCCCACCGGTGAGAGCGACACGATCATCGTCGTCGCCAACGTCGATCCGCACTCCGCTCGCGAGACCACGGTGCATCTCGATACGAGCGTCTTCGGCGTCGAACCCGGCGCTTCGTACGAGGTTGAAGACCTCGTCACGGGCCAGGTCTGGACCTGGGCCGACCACAACTTCGTGCGCCTCGACGCCTTCGTCGAGCCGGTGCACATCCTCCACGTCAAGGAGAACCGATGACCTCCCTTCCCCCCGAGATCCTGGATGCCGTCGCTCACGGCGCCCACCACGACCCGCATAGCGTGCTGGGCGTGCACGAGACCGGCGCGGGGTGGGTCATCCGCACGCGTCGCCCCTTGGCCCGCGAGGTGGTCGCCTCGCTCGCCGACGGCACGTCGGTGCCGTTCGAACACGTGCGCGAAGGCATCTGGGAAGCACCCGTCGAGGCCTACCCCGGCGCTTACACCGTGCGCGCGTCGTACGACGGTTCCGAGCACGTGTCCGACGACGGTTACCGTCACGCGCCCTCCCTCGGCGAGCTCGACCTGCACCTGATCACCGAGGGTCGCCACGAAGAGCTCTGGCGCGTCCTGGGCGCACACGTGCGCGAGCTCGACGGTTCGGTCGGCACGGCGTTCACCGTCTGGGCCCCCGACGCCCGCGCCCTGCGCGTGATCGGCGACTTCAACGGCTGGGACGGTGCCGGCCACGCCATGCGCTCGATGGGGGGCAGTGGGGTCTGGGAGATCTTCGTCCCCGGGATTGGCGCCGGCACCCGCTACAAGTTCGAGATCCTCACCCGCGCGGGGCAGTGGATCGAGAAGGCCGACCCGATGGCGCGCCTCGCCGAGGTTCCTCCCGCCACGGCATCCGTCGTCACCGATTCGGAATATGCCTGGGCCGACGACGAGTGGATCGAGGAGCGTTCGCGCACCGCGCCCATCGACCGGCCGATGTCGATCTACGAGCTGCACCTCGGATCGTGGAAGCAGGGCCTGTCGTACCGCGAGGCGGCGGACGAGATCATCGATTACGTCGGGGCCCAGGGCTTCACGCATGTCGAGTTCCTTCCCCTCGCCGAGCACCCCTTCGGCGGCTCGTGGGGCTACCAGGTGTCGGGCTACTACGCCCCCACCAGCCGTTTCGGTTCGCCCGACGACCTGCGCTACCTGATCGACCGCCTTCACCAGGCCGGTATCGGCGTGATCATGGACTGGGTCCCCGGGCACTTCCCGAAAGACGACTTCGCTCTCGCGCGCTTCGACGGCGAGGCCCTGTACGAGCACCCCGATCCGCGCCGAGGCGAGCACAAGGACTGGGGAACGCTCATCTTCGACTACGGCCGCAACGAGGTGCGCAACTTCCTCGTCGCGAACGCGCTGTACTGGTTCGAGGAGTTCCACGTCGATGGCCTGCGAGTGGATGCCGTTGCCTCGATGCTGTACCTCGACTACTCCCGCAACGACGGGGAGTGGGCGCCCAACCAGTTCGGTGGCCGCGAGAACCTGGAGGCCGTCCGATTCCTTCAGGAGGTCAACGCGACGTCCTACAAGCGCTACCCGGGCATCGCCCTGATCGCCGAGGAGTCGACCAGCTTCCCGGGTGTCACCGCCCCCACCTCGCACGCGGGCCTCGGCTTCGGGTTCAAGTGGAACATGGGCTGGATGAACGACTCGCTGCAGTACATCGGGCGCGACCCCATGTACCGCTCGCACCACGAGGGCGAACTGTCGTTCTCGTTCGTGTACTCGTTCAGCGAGAACTTCGTCCTGCCGATCAGCCACGACGAGGTCGTGCACGGCAAGGGGAGCCTGTTCGGACGCATGCCGGGTGACCACTGGCAGAAGCTCGCCAACATGCGCGCATTCCTGGCATACATGTGGGGCCACCCGGGCAAGCAGCTGCTGTTCATGGGCCAGGAGTTCGGCCAGATGTCGGAATGGTCGGAGGCGCGCAGCATCGATTGGTGGATGCTCGACCAGCCCTCCCACAAACAGCTGCACTCCTTCGTCGCCGAGCTGAACCGCGTCTACAAGGATCAGGCGGCCCTGTGGGCGCGCGATCATGACGCCGCGGCGTTCTCGCGTCTCGGTGCTCCCGCGTGGAATTCGAACGTGCTGGCGTTCGCCCGTCGGGACCACCACGGCAACACCATCGCGGTTGTCTGCAACTTCTCCGGCACGCCGCTGACCGACTACCCGCTCGATCTTCCCGAGTCGGGTACGTGGACCGAGATCCTGAACAGCGACGCCGAGGCCTTCGGGGGCTCCGGTCAGGGCAATTTCGGCGCCGTGCACACCGACGGTCGTGGAAGCGCCACGCTCACCCTCCCGCCCCTCGGCGTGCTCTGGCTCCACCACCGCGCCGGGAGCTGAGCGCAACGCTTCGAAAGCCCGGGTGTCCGGCCGAGAGCTTCGGTCCGGCACCCGGGCTTTTTCGAACGCACCCGAGACGACGAACGGCCCCGGCTTCCCTAGGGGGCACGGGGCCGTTCGTCATCGAGATGTCAGAAGAGCAGCGACGCCAGCCGTGAGCGCGCCCGGATGACGCGAGCGTCGTCGTCGCCGACGAGCCCGAACAGGTCGAGCAGACGCTCGCGGACGGGAGCACGATCCTCCGTCGGCAGAGCCGCGAAGAGATCCAGCAGTCGACCGAAGGCGTCGTCGACGTGGCCGCCGGCGACATCGAGGTCCGCGACCACGAATTGCGCCTCGACACCGGTCGGGTCCGCCGCCGCGGCGGCACGGGCATCCTGCAGATCGACTCCCTGGACACGATCCAGCAGGCGGACCTGCCCGAGGCCCGCCCGTGCGTCGGCGTCACGGGGATTCTCGGCGAGAGCCTGCTCGTAGGCGCTGATCGCCCGGGTGTAGTCGCCCTCTTCGATCGCGGCGAAGGCCTCGGCGTGCAGCGGGGGCAGCTCGGGCTCTGCCGCCGGAGCGTCGGAGGCGAGGGCGCCGTCGACCGGCACCGTTCCGGTCACACCGTGCTGAGCGGCGAGCTGCAGCAACTGAGCGAAGACGTCGCGCACCTGCTGCTCGGGCACGGCGCCCGTGAACAGGGGAACCGGCTGTCCGGCGACGAGGGCGAGCACCATCGGGATCGACTGCGCCCGGAAGCCCTGCGCGAGCTGCGGGTTGGCATCGACATCGACCTTCGCGAGCACGAGGCGGCCCGCCAGCTCCGTGACGACCTTCTCGAGGATGGGGCTGAGCTGCTTGCACGGCCCGCACCACTCGGCCCAGAGATCGATGACGACCGGAACGGTGCGCGAGAGCTCGAGCACCTCGCCGAACGTGTCGTCCGTCACGTCGAAGACCAGCGGCAGAGCGCCGGCCGGGCGTGCGGGAGCTGCGGGAGCGCCGGCTGCAGGAGCGGCGGGCGGTTGGGGACGGTTGCGCAGCGACGAGAGGTCGACGGCACCGCGCATCACGGAACCGGGGGCGGGAGTGCTCACGGGGACACCTTCGCTTCGAGGAGGCTGGATCGGTAACCGAGCAGGCGGATCTGGTCGTCCGAGCCCTGGCTGGGCACGTAGAAGAAGACCTGGTCGGAGTAGGTCGTGGTGAAGCCTGTCGCGGACTGGTCGACACCGGTGAGGGCCTTGACCGCGGGGTTGTTGTCCAGCTTGATCACCGCGTCTTTGTTGGTCGGCTTGGCCGTGTCGCTCTCGTACACGTTGACGGCGACGATGGCGCCCGTGTCGAGTGTGGCGAGGGCGATCGGCGTCGCGGCTCCCGCCGAGGCAGAGAAGCTGATCTCGGCCGTTCCCGCGCCGGTCTGGTTCAGTTCGTCGGTGCGCTTGGTCTTGTTGTCCTGGATCGCGGACAGCAGCAGATCGTTGGCCGTATCGAACTTCGCGAACGAGGCGCTGTTCTGCCCGTTGTTGATGACGTCGGCGTAGGCCGCGGCGACCTTCTCGGGTGCCATGACCAGGAACGAGGAATCCGGCGGAACCTGCGTCGCGCCGACGTACGGGGCGGCGAGTTCCGGCAGGTTCGTCGAGGCCTCGAGGTTGCCCACGTAGGAGGCCTTGTACTCCTCCCACGGCGTCTGCTGGGTCATCATCATGATTGTCGTCGTGGGGGTCGCGGCATCCGCCGACTCCACGACGGTCATGAGGGTGCGGGGCCAGGTTCCCGTGGTCTGCGGGAGGACGATCTGCACGGGCTCCGCGGGGATCGCGGGAAGGGCCGGGCGATCGGCGATCGCGGCACGCAGCTTGTAGTTGGTCTGGCGTTCGGCGAGGGCGGGCCCCGAGAGTCGCGCCGCGACGGCGTTGGCGTCGAGCGAGGCATCCGCCTGAGCGACCGTCGACGAGACCTTCGAGACGATGCGCTGCGCCTGCGCCTCGGTCACCGCGGGCGGGAACTGTCCCTCGGGGACGATCACGGTGGGGGTGGGGCTCGGCGACTCCGACGCGGCCAGCTGCGGCCACGCATCGGCGGAGCACCCCGCGAGCAGGGCCACCGAAACGCCGAGGGCCGGAACAGCAACCAGCGCTCGACGACCACCCAGAGCACCGCGCACCCGCGATGCACCCCGGCGACCGGGGCTCTGGGTCACGACGCCCTTGCTCTCCGCATCCGCGTCGATGGTCGAGATGGGCTCGGTCACGGGCAGGGGCAGGCCCTTGCGGCGCGGGCGACGCTGACGCCGGACGTGACGGATGCCGAGCAGGTAGAGGACCAGTCCGATCAGGAGGACGATCCCGCCGCCGACGATCAGGGGCCCGGCCCAGGGCGTGGAGTCGTCGATCGGCCAGGTGAGGCTGATGTTCGCGGGGGCGGGAGCGGTGCCGTCGGAGGCGACGAGGATGCTCATGTCGCTGGGGAGCTGGAGCGTGGTCGACAACGACCCCGTCTGCTCGAACTCGTCGAGCCAGAGGTCCGAGTCCACGGGAGAGCGGCCGGTGGCCGCGGCCCCGGCCCCGGAGGCGGGTGTCACCGTCGGCTCGACCTCGGAGGTCTGGACGGTCCCCTCGCCGTCGAGGGTGACCGAGGTGTACGGGACGTCGGCGAGCCACGCCTTGACGTCGGCCGTACGACCGTACGACGCGAACACCGCGCCATCGCCCTGGATGTTCAGCGTCTGGGCACCCGGCACGCTGTTGAGCACAGCGCCGTCGATCAACGTGAACGCCGTCGACCCCTCGGTCTGGACATTCGCGGAGGTCTCAGAGGGTCCGTGGAACACGGTCCGTTGAGCGATACCGGCACCGATCATGGCCGCAGCGATGACGAATGCCACCACGGCCCAGACGAATCTCACGCTTCACACCATCCCCACCGGTGGCTCGGGCGCCACCGAATCGACATTTCAGACTATCCGAGGGTGGCTGAAAGTTCTCGGCAAGGCCCGTCGCGCGCTCGGACGGGTCGTCGGCTCAGTATCCTGACGACACGGGCGCATCTGCCCGGCTGATGCGGGAGTCGTTCGGCATGAAGATCCACAACCCCTTCCGGGTCGCCCTGCTCGCCACACTCGGCGTCGGGGTCGGCCTTCTGCTCATCGGCAGCGTGCAGAACCTGTCGACGATCCTGCTGTACGTCGGAACCGCGTTGTTCCTCTCTCTCGGCCTGGACCCGGTCGTCTCGTTCCTCGAGCGGCGCGGCCTCCCGCGGTGGGCGGCCGTACTCGTGACGATCCTGGCGGTGCTCGGCGTCTTCGCCGGCATCATCTTCATGGTCGTGCCCATCATCGTCAGTCAGATCGCCCAGCTCGTGACGCAGATCGAGCAGCTGCTGCAGCCCGGCCGGTGGAACGAGATCGTCACCGACGTGCAGACCTGGGTCTCGCAGACGCTCCCCTGGCTCAAGATCGACGAGGTCTGGGCGGGTATCCAGCACTGGTTCTCGACGCTCGACGTCGGCAGCATCTCGACCATGATCGGCAACAGCCTGCTCACGATCGGCGGCGCCGTCGCGGCCGGTCTCGGCGGTGCGTTCATCGTGCTGATCCTCACGATCTACTTCACGGCATCCACCCCCTCGCTGAAGTCGGCCGTCTACCAACTCGTGCCGGCATCCAAGCGCGCCCGCTTCATCGAGCTCGCGGAGAAGATCACCGACTCCGTCGGCTACTACGTCATGGGGCAGGTCAGCCTCGGTGTCATCAACGGCGTGCTGAGCGCGATCTTCCTGTCGATCATCAACGCGCCCTTCCCCGCCGTGCTCGCGGTGATCGCGTTCTTCTTCTCGTTGATCCCGCTGGTGGGCACGCTCACCGGCTCGACGATCATCGTGCTCACGTGCCTCATCCCGGGCCTCGGGACGCCGACGTGGGCGATCCTGGCCGCGGCGATCTACTACCTCGTCTACATGCAGGTCGAGGCCTACGTGATCTCGCCGCGCATCATGAACCGCGCGGTGTCGGTGCCGGGCTCGGTCGTCGTCATCTCGGCATTGGCCGGCGGGGCACTGCTGAACCTGCTCGGCGCGCTCATCGCGATCCCGGTGGCGGCGAGCATCCTGATCATCTACCGCGAGGTCATCATCCCGCGGCAGAACGAGCGCTGAGTCTCAGCGCCGCAACCGTCGCGACCTGCGCCTTGCTGGTCCCGCCCACCTCATCCGGCGATCTCGCCGTCCCACTCCACGGGCAGCGGTAGCGCGTCGGGATTCACCGCGGCGACGATCTCGGTCAGCACCCGGCGCGTCTGCGTCTCGCCGACCCACAGGTGCTTGCCGCCCTCGACAGCGATGAGAGTGGCATCCGGGACCGAGGCGAAACGCTCTCGGGCCTCGTCGGGACGGAGGTAATCGTCGAACTCCGGCACCAGAACGACCATCCGGCGCGCATCGCCCGCCCAGGCGGCGACCTCATCGGCCGTGGCGCGGTGCAGCGGGGGCGAGAGCAGGATCACGCCCTCGATGTCGTGGTCGCGCCCGTACTTGAGCGCCAGCTCGGTGCCGAACGACCACCCCACCAGCCACGGACGCGGGAGCCCGCGCTCACGCACGAAGTCGACGGCCGCGGCCACATCGAAGCACTCGTTCGCTCCCCCGTCGAAGGAGCCCTCGCTCGTGCCTCGCGGAGACGTGGTGCCGCGCGTGTTGAACCGCAGCACCGCCAGGTCGGCCAGTGCCGGAAGACGACCGGCGGCCTTGCGCAGGATGTGCGAGTCCATGAAGCCGCCCGCGGTGGGCAGGGGGTGCAGGGTGATGAGCGTCGCCACCGCCGGACGGTGCGCGGGGGAAGCGAGCTCCCCCACGAGTGTCAGCTCGTCGACCGTGCGCAGTTCGATGTCCTCCCGGCGGGCGGGGAGCAGGACGGGTCCGCGAATCTCCATCAGGCGATCCTCCAACAGTGCGTGTGCCAATGACGGCGAGCAGCGAGATCGGCGGCGTCTCCGAGAACACCGTCTGCGCGCCACACCACCAGGTGGGCGGTCCCGGCCTCGACCGTGCGGCCGCAGCCCGGGCAGAGATAGTCCTTAACCGCCTGGGGAGCCGAGAGGGGCTGAACCGTCCATTCGCCACCGCGCTTGACCTCGGTGCGCTTCCAGCCCGCGAGCAGACGGTCGAAAGACTCGTCGCTGCGCGATGAATCGGGGCGTCTCTTACGGGAGCGGGGCATGGATGCCGCTCACCACCAGTGGTTGGCTGTCCAGAAGGCGTAGGCGCCGGCCCACCCGCCGTACCGACCGGTGGCGTAGCCAGTGCCCCAGCGGAGATTGTCGACGGGGTCGTACCCGTTGCCGGGCACCTTGCTGCAGGGAAGAGCCTGGACGAGACCGCACGCACCCGAGGAACGGTTGGTCGCGTTCGGGTTCCAACCGCTCTCGCGGCTGACGATGTAGTCGACGTACCCCATGTCGGCCTCGGAGATGCCGGCAGCGGCCATCCACTCGGCGGGAGCACCGCCGCCCGAGTACAGCACCGGGCCGGATCCCCCGGACGACGACCCGGAACCGGAATCCTTCGAGCGTGACGGGGTCGGTGTGGGTGTGGGGGTCGGCTTGGGCTTGACGTAGACGTTGTAGCTCGCGCGATCGAGCTGCGGGGCCTGCTTCTCGCCCGACGTAGAGACGGCCTGCGTGTCGTCGAGTCCCTCGGCGTAGAGCGTGACGGTGTGCGGCTCTTCGGCCTGTGCGGGGAGCAGGGAGGCACCCATCGGGCCCACGTACGCCCCCGCGAACAGCACCGCGGCGGCGGCGCCGAAGACGCCCACCACCCCGCGGCGACGCGACCAGCGGGGACCGGATCGATGAGGAAGCGTCGGCGGGATCACATCGACCGACGCGCCCCCGCGGGCGAGACGGGAGGCGGATGCACGCGAAAGTTCCGAACCAGAAGTCACAGTGCGCCCGATTCTACCGAGGCCCGAGCGAGGATGCCACGCGTGGGCATCATCCGACGGCGAGCATCACTTCGACGACCGCATCGAGCACCGCGTCGACCTGCGTCTCGCGATAGCCACCCCGCTGCACCCGGAAGGCGACGGAGCGGACCTGCTCGGGCGTGACCGGGTCGCCCGCGGCGAGGTAGCGGGCGACGCGGTCGGCCACGACGTCGACCTCGTCCACGCGATACCCGTAGCGCAGGAAGCCGACACGATCGAACCGCGCCCCCCGCGGTCGCCGGAGGCGGTCGAGCACCACCTGCGCCGTATCGCGCGTCTCGGCGACCCAGGCACGTGCGCCGAGACGAGACAGGGCGTACTCGCGCTCCCGCGCCGCGAAGGCGTCTTCGACGCGACCCAGAGCCGCGTCGACCGCGTCGATCCGGTAGCCGCCCTTCACCAGCGGGAAGGCGGCCGCGCGCACCTCGGAGGAGCGGAGGGCACCGAGGTCGTCGGCCTCGAAAGCCTCGCGGGCGCGGGCCAGGAAGACGTCGACGGCCCGCTTCTCATACCCCTTTTGACGACCCGAGGTCGTGGGGAAAGGTGTCGCGGCGACGGTGTCGTGGATCGGCGTCTCGGTCATGACACTCCCAACGGGGCGAGCAGGTAGAACATCACGAGGGCGGCGGTCGCCGACGGAAGGATCGAATCGAGTCGGTCGAGGACTCCCCCATGACCGGGAAGCCACGAACTCATGTCTTTGATCCCGAGATCGCGCTTGAGCATCGACTCACCGAGGTCGCCGACGGTGGCCGTCGCGAGGACCACCGCCCCGAAGATGAGACCGGCCCACCACGGCACCTGCAGCATGAAGGCGGCCAGCAGGGCGCCGGCGACGAGAGCCGCGACGCACGCGCCGGCAAAGCCCTCCCACGTCTTCTTGGGGCTGATGCGCGGGGCCATCGGATGCCGCCCGCCGCGACCGAACGTCAACCCCGAGACGTAGGCACCGGTGTCGGCGGCCACCGCAAGGATGAGGAAGGCGAGCACCCACCACTCGCCGCGAGGCTGCGCGAGGAGGATCATCGCGACGCTCGTGAGGAACGGCACGTACAGCTGCACGAAACCGGCGACCAGCACGTCGCCGATGACCTCGATGTGGGCGCGCCCGTCGGACGCGAACATCTGCGCCGTGAGCCGCCACACGATCACCACGACGATGGCGACGAGGGTCGCGATCCAGTGCACCCACGGCCCGAGGAAGAAGCCGCTGAGCAGCAGGAGGAAACCCATGACGAGCTGCGGCACGATGTCGACCCGACGACCCGACACCTGCAGAGCGCGCGAGAATTCGAGGACGCCGAGCACCATCGCGGCGGCCGCGAACAGCACGAACAACCACTTGATGAAGATGAGCGAGGCGACGACGATCGCACCGATGCCCACGCCGATCAGTGTCGCGACGATGAGATCGCGACCCGTGCGCTGCTTGAGCCGCTCGTTCGCCTGATCGAACTCCGCACGCGCGTGAGCGATGTGCTGCTCGGCATCCGACCTCATCGCTCGCAACTGCGACTCGATCGCGGTCACACCCTCGCCCGTGTTGGGCGAGCGGCGTGCCGGTTCGGGCCGGCGTGGCGAGCCGGGCGGATCGACCGGCTCGCTCTCGCCGATCTCAGGGGCGTCGGGCATCGGGATCAGACCTCGAGAAGCTCGGCCTCTTTGCGCTTGAGCGCCTCGTCGATCAGGTCGACGTGCGTGCGCGTCACGGTGTCGAGCTCCTTCTCGGCGCGGACCAGCTCGTCTTCGCCGACGTCGCTCTTCAACGCGTCGAGGTCGTCTTTGGCCTTGCGGCGCAGGTTGCGCACCTGCACCTTGGCGTCTTCGCCCTTGCCGCGGACGATCTTGACGTACTCCTTGCGGCGGTCCTGGGTGAGCTCGGGCATGGTGACGCGGACGATGTTGCCGTCGTTCGTCGGGTTGACGCCGAGGTTCGGCATGTCGCGGATCGCCTGCTCGATCGCCTTCAGCGCCGACTTGTCGTAGGGGTTGATGACCAGCGTGCGGGCCTCGGGGTTGTTGAGCGAGGCGAGCTGAGCGAGCGGGGTGGGCGAACCGTAGTAGTCGACCAGCACCTTCTGGAACATCTGGGGGTTCGCGCGCCCGGTACGGACCGTCGCGAAGTCTTCCTTGGCGGCCTCCACGGCGCGATCCATGCGCGCTCCGGCATCGGCGAGGACATCGGAAATCACGGTGACTCCATTCGTTGGGACTGACAGTTCAGTCTAGTCGCGCGCGGGCCCGGCTCCCCGGGCCCGCGCGGCGCGTCACGCTGTGACCAGGGTGCCGATCGTCTCGCCGAGCAGGGCCCGGGTGACGTTTCCGGCCGGCTCCATCCCGAAGACGCGCATGTCCATACCGTTGTCCATGCACAGGCTGAAAGCCGTGGAGTCCACGACCTTGAGTCCCTTCTGCAGGGCGTCACCGTAGGTGACGTGGTCGAGCTTGGTCGCCGTCGGATCCTGGTTGGGGTCGGCGGTGTAGACGCCGTCCACGCCGTTCTTGGCGACGAGGACCTCGCTCGCGCCGATCTCCAGAGCGCGCTGCGCGGCGACGGTATCGGTCGAGAAGTACGGAAGGCCCGCGCCCGCCCCGAAGATGACGACGCGGCCCTTCTCGAGGTGGCGCACCGCCCGGCGCGGGATGTAGGGCTCGGCGACCTGGGTCATCGAGATGGCCGACTGCACGCGCGTCGCGGCGCCGGCCTGCTCGAGGAAGTCCTGCAACGCGAGGGAGTTCATCACCGTGCCGAGCATGCCCATGTAATCGGCGCGACCGCGGTCCATGCCGCGCTGGCTCAGCTCGGCCCCACGGAAGAAGTTGCCGCCCCCGACGACGATGGCGACGTCGACGCGGTCGACCGCCTCGGCGATCTCGCGGGCGATCTGCCCCACGACATCGGGATTGACGCCCAGTTGGCCGCCGCCGAACGCCTCCCCCGACAGCTTCAGCAGAACTCGGCGGCGCTTGGTGGCTTCATCGATCACGTGTGATGTCCTCTCGTCTTGAACAAACTAGCTGCCCGCACCCGCGACCGATACGCGGAAAGCGACATGTGGCGCGGGCAGGGAAAAGGCCCGGGATGCCGTGGCATCCCGGGCCTCATGACGGGCCCTGAGCCTGTCGAAGGGTTACGCGCCGACCTTGAAGCGGGCGAAGTCGGTCAGCGTGAGACCGGCGTCGGACGCGACCTTGGCGACGGACAGCTTGTTGTCCTTCGCGTAGTCCTGGTCGAGCAGCGAGACCTGCTTGAAGAACGCGTTCACGCGTCCCTCGACGATCTTCGGCAGGGCGGCCTCGGGCTTGCCCTCGTTGCGCGAGATCTCGGTGACGATCTCGCGCTCCTTCTCGACGTCCGCCTCGGGCACGGCGTCGCGGGTCAGGTACGAGGGGTTCGCGAACGAGATGTGCTGCGCGATCGAGCGAGCGGTCTCCGCGTCGTCGCCCGAGTAGGCGAGGACGACGCCGACCTGCGGGGGCAGGTCCTTGCTGGTCTTGTGCAGGTAGACCTCGAACTTGTCGCCCGAGATGGTGCGCACGCGGCGGAGCTCGACCTTCTCGCCGATGATCGCGGCCTCGTCCGAGATGAGCTGCTCGACGGTCTTGCCGTCGGCGTCGGCGGCGAGGGCGGCCTCGACCGAGTCGGCGCCGGCAGCGGCAGCCGCGTCGACGACCTTGTCGGCCAGTGCGATGAAGCGCTCGTTCTTGGCGACGAAGTCGGTCTCGCAGGCGAGCTCGAGCAGCGTCACGGAACCGTCGTTCTCGCGAGCGGCGACGAGGCCCTCGCTGGTCGAACGGTCGGCACGCTTGGCGTTGCCCTTGGCACCCTTGAGGCGCAGAATCTCGACGGCCTTCTCGACGTCGCCGTCAGCCTCTTCGAGCGCCTTCTTGGTGTCGACCATGCCCGTGCCGAGCTGCTCGCGCAGCGCCTTGATGTCGGCGATCGTGAAGTTTGCCATGGTGTGGCGTCTCCTTGTCGTTTGCGTTCTAGATGTGAGCCCGGCGGGGCCGTGTCGCTGCCCTGCGAAGAGGGAGCTGTCACGACCCCGCCGGATCGTAGCCTGTGCGGGTGGCGCGCCGTTCACACGGAGGCGAACGGAATGCCTCGCGGCTTACTTGCTGTCGGTGGCCTCGGCGTCGGCAGCCTCGGTCTCGGCGGCGTCGGTCGCCTCGGCCGCGGGAGCCTCGGTCGACTCGGCGGCCGGAGCCTCGGTCGACTCGGCCGGGGTCTCGAGGAGCTCGCGCTCCCACTCGGCGAGGGGCTCGGCGGCCTCTTCTTCACCGGCGGGCTGGTGACGCTGGATCAGACCCTCGGCGGCGGCATCGGCGATGATGCGCGTGAGCAGGCTCACCGAGCGGATCGCGTCGTCGTTGCCGGGGATCGGGTACTGGAACTCGTCGGGGTCGGCGTTGGTGTCGAGGATGCCGATCACGGGGATGCCGAGCTTCTTGGCCTCGTCGACCGCGAGGTGCTCGCGCTTGGCGTCGACGACCCAGATGGCCGAGGGGGTCTTCTGCAGGTTGCGGATACCACCGAGCGACTTGTGCAGCTTGTCGAGCTCGCGCTTCTTGAGCAGGAGCTCCTTCTTGGTGAAGCCGCTCTCGGCGGGGTTCTCGTAGTCGAGCTCCTCGAGCTCCTTCATGCGGGCGAGGCGCTTCGACACCGTCTGGAAGTTGGTGAGGAGGCCACCGAGCCAGCGCTGGTTGACGTAGGGCTGGCCCACGCGGGTCGCCTGCTCGGCGAGGACTTCCTGCGCCTGCTTCTTGGTACCGACGAAGAGGATGGTGCCGCCGTGCGCGACGGTCTCCTTGACGAACTCGTACGCCTTGTCGATGTACCCGAGCGACTGCTGCAGGTCGATGATGTGGATGCCCGAGCGCTCGGTGAGGATGAAGCGCTTCACCTTCGGGTTCCACCGGCGGGTCTGGTGTCCGAAGTGAACGCCGCTGTCGAGCAGCTGGCGGATGGTGACGACGGCCATGGTCGTACTCCTGTTTCTGAGCGCTTTCGCGCCGTGGTTGGGGTTGTTCGCGCCAGACGGTCCGTCTGACGAGCCTGGTGCCCGGCGCACACCCGCCACTCGCCGAAGCGAAGGACCAGGGGGTGTGGATGCCGCGCGGTGCGCTGCCCCGAGGGGCGACGCGGTGCGCTGTGGGCACGCGGAGTCATCCCGATGTACGAGATGCAGGGTCCAGCATACAGGACAGCTCCTCCCCAGCCGCGTGCGGGGAGCGGACTGTCCCCGGCTCCGCGTCGACGTCGCCGCGCATGAGGCGAAGCGCGCCAGACTGCCCCGATGGTCACGGCATCCCTCCGCTCTCTGAGTGTCCTCGTCCTGTTGTCGGTAGTGCTCGCGTCACCGCGTGCGGTGGCGGCGACCGAGGATCGGCTCGCCGGTCTCGGGTGGGTGTGGCCGACGACGCCGGTCGAGGTGACCCGACCGTTCATCGCGCCCGCTCACGCCTACGGCCCGGGGCACCGCGGCGTCGATCTGCGGGCAGACGCGGTGCGCTCCCCCGCGGACGGACGGGTGGCTTTCGTCGGAAGGGTGGCCGGTCGCGACATCGTCACGATCGACCACGGCGGTGGGCTCGTGACGACGCTCGAGTCCGTCGTCAGCGACGTCGAGGTGGGCGACCTGCTCGCGCGCGCCGCTCCGGTGGGCCGGGTCTCCGCGGCAGGTCATACCGTGTCCGGGACCGTCCACTTCGGCGTCCGACTGCACGGTGAGTACGTCAATCCGCTGCGATTGCTGGGCGGGGTGCCACGGGCCGTCCTCTTGCCCTGCTGCTGACTCGAGATCAGCCGATCTGGTTACCGCGGCCCTCGACCGTCTGAGCGCCGACGCCGCCCGCAGCGCGGATGATGTTGTCCTGACCGCGTACGGTGACGGACGCCACCGCGCCCCCCGCGTCGATCGTCGAGCGGTCGCCGCTCACATCGATGCTGCCGATCGCGCCCGCCGATCGGACCGAACCGTCGTTGCCCTGGAGGACGAGCGTGTCGATCGCCGAGGCATCCACCCGGGCGCGGTCTCCGGAGATACGGAGAGTGCCGATGGATGCCGCCGAGGCATCGACCGTGAGGGCGGAGCCCGAGACGGTGAGTTGCGCGCAGGTGCCGACCACCCGGACGATCTGCTCGGCTCCGGACACCGTTTGGGTACCCCCGCCACCGCAGGACACGGCATCCCCCGACGCGTCCGAAGGAGGCGTGCTGGGCGCGGCCGTCTGCACGGGCGCGGGCGAGACCGTCACGACCGATGGGGAGGGAACCGCCACCGACGGCGTGGGGCTCGCGGCGGCGAGACCGGGAGGGAGCCGGGTCTCGACGGGCTCGGGTGTCAGGCTGCAGGCGCTGAGCGCACCGGCCAGGACGATGACGCCGATCGCGGCGGATACCGTGCGGTGGAGGTTCACGGCTCCACGCTAGGGCGTGGAGGACGGGTTCGCACGCCATCGATCGCCACCCCGGGTGCGGGGCTGCTGCCCGTGCGCGCGGGGTGCGGAGGACACGCGAGATGCGCCGGTCAGGCTCTGGGGTGGGCGAGACGGTAGGCCTCGCGCAAGCGTTCCGCCGAGACGTGCGTGTAGATCTGAGTCGTTCCCAGGCTCGCGTGACCGAGGATCTCCTGAACGGCGCGCAGGTCCGCTCCCCCGTCGAGCAGGTGCGTCGCGGCGGAATGCCGGAGAGCGTGCGGGCCGAGCACCTCCGTGCCGATGTGGGGAGCGACCGTTCTCGTGACGAGCGCGTGAACGGCCCGCGGTCCGAGTCGAGCTCCTCTCGCGCCGAGGAAGACGGCCCGAGCGGAGGCGCCGTCCTCCGCGTTCGCTGTGCGTCGTGTCCCGCGTCCTCCGCGCCCGTGCGTCGGAAGGCTCTCGTCCCGCACTTGCGCCGTCGACGGGGAGGCCTCGAGCGCGCGGGCTCGCAGCACCGGCCGCGCCCGCACGAGGTACGCCTCCAGCGCCCGGGCGGCGGGGAGACCGAACGGGACGACCCGGTCCTTGTCCCCCTTTCCCCGAAGCAGGAGGGTCCGTCGCTCGTGGTCCACGTCGTCGAGGTCCAGGCCGCACACTTCGGACACGCGCGCCCCGGAGCCGTACAGGATCTCGAGCAGGGCGTGATCGCGTAGAGCGACGGGATCCCCGCTGGTGGCGTGTTCGGCGGCGGTGGCGAGTACCTGCTCCAAGGCATCGGCCGTCGCGACGGCGGGGAGAGTTCGACCGCGTTTCGGCGACACGAGCCGACGCGAGGGGTCGGTGCCGACGATCTCTTCCTCGACCGCCCAGGCGAAGAGTCCTCGCACCGTCGATGCTCGACGCGCCGCGGTCGCCTTCGACTGACCCGATTTCGCCGCCTGCCACTGCCACTCGCGCAGGTGTTCGACGTCGACGTCCGCGAGGGGGCGATCGCCCAGAGCCGAGACGAGGTCGGCGAGATCGGACCGATAGGCCCGTACCGTCGCGGCGGACAGCCGACGCACGTCGGCCAGGTTGACGAGGTACCCCTCCACGGCTTCCGTCAGGTTCATTGCTCCAGAGTGCCCGCCGCACGGCAGCGAGGGCGGGAGGACGCGCGACCGTCCGCACTCTGCGCATCACTCGGCGCCCGGGCGCGACGTCGTCCACCGGCCGTCATCGTCGCGCCGGACCTTGCCTTCGAGTTCGGCGAATCCGAGGAGCACGCCCGCCTCTTCCGGGGAGAGGCCGCTGCGACGTGCGATCTCGGACGTCGAACGAGCCGATCGCGGGGACAGGGCGTCGAAGACCCTCGTCGTGTCGTCCGTCCGCTCCGCCGTGCTCTGCGGATCCTGTCCGCGTGCACCGAGCATTTCGAGGACGTCCGCCGCGGATGTCACGCACACCCCGTCGTACTCGCGGAGGATGCGGTGGCAGCCGGCCGATGCGGCGCTCGCCACCGGGCCGGGAACCGCACCGAGCGCTCGTCCGAGGCTCGCCGCGTGAGCGGCGGTGTTGAGCGACCCGCTCCGCCACCCGGCTTCGACGACCACGACCGCGTCAGCCATCGCCGCGATGAGACGGTTACGCGCGAGAAACCTCCACTTCGTCGGCGCCGCGCCGCACGGGGTCTCGCTCCACACCGCGCCGGTGCTCGCGATCCTCGCCAGCAGGCCCTCGTGCCCGCGCGGGTACGCGCGGTCCACACCCCCGGCGAGGAAGGCGACCGTCGCACCGCCCGTCGACAACGCCGCCCGATGAGCCGACCCGTCGATGCCGTACGCGGCGCCCGAGACGACCACGACCCCGGATGCCGACAGGTCCGCGGCCAGATCCGCCGCCACGCCCTCGCCGTAGGCCGTAGACGCGCGCGCCCCCACCAGCGCCACCGCGGGGCGATCGAGCATGGTGTCCTTACCGCGGAGCCACAGGGCCGAGGGTGCGTGGAACCCGAGGTCGTTCAGGCGGGTCGGCCACCGGTCATCGCCCGGCACGACGAGAGAGGCCCCCGAGCGACGCGCGGCCTCGAGAACGGCGTCGATCGCCTCGAGCTGCAGCCGCGGTAGCCAACGCGCCCTCGCGGGCCGCAACGCTTCGCCAGGCGCCGAGACGGCGACGCGAAGGGCTCCGGCCGCCCCGTGCGCGGCGATGAGCTCACCCGCTGCCCCGTCGCCCGGCTCGGCGAGAACACTCCATACGGCTCGGGCATACGCCTCATCGTCCCGCGCGTCGGTGGGCCTGAGCCCCGCGAGCGCCCGACGAGAGTCCTCGAAGTCGACGACGAGCTCGCTCACGAGCCGGCTCCCCGGCGCAGATAGAGCGCGCGACCGACGTCATCCGAACGCAACTCGTCATGACCGGCGATGTCGGCGACCGTCCACGCGACACGCAGCAACCGGTCGTATCCGCGCAACGTCAGGGCGCCACGGCGCAGGGCGGTGTCGAGGGGCCGCAAGACCTCGGGGGACGGCGCCGCGGGCCCGCGCAGCCAGGTTCCCGGCACGTCCGCGTTTCGACGCCACGGCGTCTCGGCCCACCTTCGCGCAGCGCGGGCCCGCGCCTCGGCGACGGTCGCCCGAGCCCGCTCCGACGACACCGATCGTGCACTGCCCTCGTGACGCGCCGTCGACACACGCTGGAGCCGCAGGTCGATGTCTATGCGGTCGAGCAAGGGCCCGGACAACCGCCGTGTGTACCGACGAATCGCCTGCGGAGCGCACTCGCACGAACCGCCCGGTACCCCGTACTGACCACAGGGGCAGGGATTGGTCGCCACGACGAGCTGGAACCGCGCCGGGTATGTCGCCGAGACCCCCGAACGGTGCACTTGGATCATGCCGTTCTCGAGCGGCTGCCGCAGAGCGTCGAGAACGGATGCCGGAAACTCCCCGCCCTCGTCCAGGAAGAGCACTCCCTCGCTTGCACGGGCGATGGCCCCGGGCCGGACCACTCCGGATCCTCCGCCGATCAACGCCGCGGCGGTTGCGCCGTGATGCGGGCTCTCGAACGGAGGAGTCCTCGACAGCCGCGTCACCGCCTCACCCGACAGCGAGCGGATCGATGCGACCGACAAGGCCGCCTCGTCGTCGAGAGGCGGCAGGATGCCGGGTAGCCGACGCGCCAGCATGGTCTTCCCCGCCCCCGGGGGCCCGCTCATCAACACGTGATGCCCACCCGCTGCAGCGACCACCAGAGCGTCGACCGCGTCGCCCTGCCCCACCACATCGGCGAGTTCGAGTGACTCGTCTTCACCGGCGCCGACGGAGGGCGCCGCGACGGGCTCGAGGTCGGCGGCATCACTCGTCCCGCCGTGCCAGCGCACCACCTCGGCGAGGCAGACAGCGGCGAACACCTCGACCCCATCGATGAGCCCGGCCTCCGCGGCATTCGCCGCCGGGACCACCACCCGCCGGTGGCCCGCGCGCTGCGCCGCGACCACCGCCGGAAGCACCCCGGGGACGGGGCGCAGGCGTCCATCGAGTCCCAGCTCACCGATGTGAACGGTCTGCGCGACGCGGGCGGCATCCATTCGAATCGAGGTGGCGAGAGCGGCGACCGCGATCGCCACGTCGAAACCCGAGCCGCGCTTGGGCAGGCTCGCCGGGGAGAGGTTGACGGTGATCCGCCGCTTCGGGAGATCGAGGCCGCGGTTCGTGCAGGCACCCCGCACGCGGCGCCCTGCCTCGCCCAGGGCCTTGTCGGCGAGACCGATGATCGAGAACTCCGGCGTCTGAGAAGACACATCGGCCTCGACCTCCACCAGGTCGCCGTGCAGGCCCGACAGGGCGACGGCCCACGTGCGCGCGAGGGTCACAGCGCGTCCTCGAGGTGCTCGAGGCGAGCGTGCGCGGGATCGGATCCGATCAAGCCGATCGCATCGACGCGAAGTGATCGCCCCCGCGCTTCGTCGGGGTGGGCCGCGAGCCACGCCATCGCCAGACGCCAGAGCCGCTGGGCTTTGCGGGCATCGATCGCCTCGAAGGGGTGGCCGTAGTCCTCGCTGCGCCGGGTCTTGACCTCGACCACGACGAGGGTGTCACCGCGCACGGCGACGATGTCGATCTCGCCCTGGGCACAGCGCCAATTGCGCGTGAGGATGCGGTAGCCGTCATCCGTCAGGTACGCGACCGCGCGGTCTTCACCGGCTCTTCCGAAGTCGTCTTTCGCTGCCATGCCCGAAAGCGTGGCATCCCGCTCACGTCACCCGCAGGCCCGGCCCAGTCATCCGGGGATGGCGGCGAGGACGGACCGGTTGGGGAGGAGCCTCAGTTATCGAGGGAGAGTTCGTCGGGCAGCTGGAAGTCGTGGCGCGAGAGCTCTTCGACGTTCACGTCCTTGAAGGTGAGCACGCGCACCGACTTGACGAAGCGGTCGGCGCGATAGATGTCCCACACCCACACGTCCGTCATCGAGATCTCGAAGTAGAAGTCGTGCTCTGTGTCGCGGCGGACGACGTTGACGTCGTTCGCGAGATAGAACCGGCGCTCGGTCTCGATCACGTAGGTGAATTGGCGCACGACATCGCGGTACTCGCGGTACAGGGCCAGCTCGAGTTCGCGGTCGTAGTCCTCGAAGACGTCGTCATCCATGGTTGTTCCATCTTAGGCGCGCGCTGTCGCCCCGGCCGCACGGTGACGGCACTCGGGCGCGTCCCGGCCGGAGCTCTGTACAGGTCAGAAGAGCGTCGGAGCGGCCGCGATCGACCAGGAGTGCCGGTGGTGCATGCTCATGCCGTGCGCGGCGATCGCGTCGCGGTGGTCGAGGCTCGCGTAGCCCTTGTTGCGCGACCACCCGTACGCCGGGTGGTCGTCGTGCAGGCCGGTCATCAGGGTGTCTCGAGCCACCTTGGCGATGACGGATGCCGCGGCGGCACTCGCGCAATCGCGGTCGGCCTTGATGATCGGACGCACGGTCAGCCCGGACTCCCCCGCGGGGGTGATGTAGTCGTGGTTGCCGTCGAGGATCACGAGTGCCTCCTCGGGGACGACACCGTGAGCGCGCAGATCGGCGATGGCGCGGACCGCGGCCAGGCCCAGCGCCCGGATGATGCCGATCTCGTCGACTTCGACCGAGCTGGCCCACCCCACGGCGCTGTGCTGCACGAAGGCGGCCGCTCGCGCGGCGACCTCGGGTCGACGCGCCTCGGGGACCAACTTGGAGTCCCGCAGCCCCTGGGGCACCCGTTTGCGCGAGCGCGCGGGGTCGATCACCGCCGCGCCCACCGCGACGGGACCCGCGAGGGCTCCGCGCCCGACCTCGTCGCACGCGATGACGATCGCGTGCTCTTTCAGCAGGCGACGCTCGAGGGTGAGGGTGGGTTCGATCACTTCGCCGCCGGCGCGGGAACCCCCGCGAACACCTCGTGATGGAAGTCGATGAGGCCGAAACGGGTGAACGGCCAGGTGATGAGGAACGCGCGGCCCACGACGTTGTCGACCGGAACGAAGCCCTGCCCGGGCTGATCCTGGTTGAAGCGCGAGTCGCGCGAGCTGTTGCGGTTGTCGCCGAGCACCCACAGGGAACCGTCGGGCACGGTGATGTCGTACGGGACGGGCTCGGGCCCCGTGGCGCCGGGGGCGAGGCGCACGTAGCTCTCGTCGAGGGGAACGCCGTTGACCGTCGTCTGCCCGAGAGCGTTGCAGCAGACGACGTGATCGCCCGCCGTGCCGATGACGCGTTTGATGAGGTGGTCGTCGCTGTCGGGAGCCGACAGCCCGAAGAGCGACAGCACCCAGTCGGCGCCTTCGACGACCGGCGACCGCTGCTCGGTGGGACTCGCGGGCAGCCACCCGCCCGGGTCGCGGAACACGACGACGTCACCCCTCGAGTACTGCCCGAAACGCGGGGTCAGCTCGTCGACGAGGATCCGGTCCTTGATCATCAGCGTGTTCTCCATCGACGCCGACGGGATGTAGAACGAGCGGACGACGAACGTCTTGACGAGGAACGACACCACGAGCGCGATCAGCACGATCACCAGGAGGTCACGGAAGAACGCCCCCCACCCGCGTCGACGCCGTCCGGCGGAGCGGGATGCCACGGCATCCGAGGTCGAGGCGGTCTGGTCGCTCATGTGTTCCTTCACCGGGTTCGACGCACACCGACCGAACCGCAGGAACCAGGGTCGCACATCGCGGAGCCGCCCCGTGACCGGCCTCGCCGTGAGAACGCCGAACGCCCCGCGGGTGAGACCCACGGGGCGTTCGAGAGAGCGGGACTCAGCGGTCGCGCTTCTCCTTGATCTTGGCCTTCTTGCCGCGGAGGCTGCGCAGGTAGTACAGCTTGGCGCGACGCACGTCACCGCGCGTGACGACCTCGATGTGGTCGATCACGGGGCTGTGAACCGGGAAGGTGCGCTCGACGCCGACCTGGAAGCTGACCTTGCGGACGCAGAAGGTCTCGCGCACGCCGTCGCCCGAGCGGCCGATGACGACGCCCTGGAACACCTGGATACGCGAGCGGTTGCCTTCGGTGATGTTGACGTGCACCTTGACGGTGTCGCCGGGGGCGAAGACGGGGATGTCGGAGCGGAGCGAAGCCGCGTCGACGGAGTCGAGGATCTGCATGATCATCACTTCCTGCGACCGCCACAGGTCGATCGCACGATAAGAGGGAAAAGGTGAGGCGTGCCCGAAGCCGCGAACGCGGCGGACTCCCCTGAGGCAGAGCCGGTCAGGACACAATCGACCATTGTGCCACGCCCGAGCCGACCAGCCAAAACGGTGCCGTCGAACGACCGGGACGGGCAGACGTCACTCGTGGCGGCGGGACTCCGACACGACGATGACGTCGGCATTCGCCGGCTGCGACGCGTGATCGCGCACCGGCGGTATGTAGGCCGTGCCGTCGGTCGTGCGCAGCACGGTCATCGCGCCGCGCGCCTCGCTCCAGAGCTGCGCGAGGGTCGACCAGAACAGCACGAGCGCACCGACGATCGACAGAACGAGCAGGGGGAAGAAGACGCGCGAGTCGAACAGACCCAGTGCGACGATCACCACGTGCCAGATGCCGAGGCCGGCGAGATCACGCCACGACACCGCGCGCGTCTCTCGAACACTTCCCCGCGCGCGGATGAGCAACGACAGCACGAGCTGCGAGACGAAGACGGCAGGGACGGCCACGAGGAGCCACAGCAGGCCCCAGGCACTGCCCCCCGAGAACACGATCCACCCCACGAACAGCCACAGCGGCAGAACGAAGGCGGCCGGGAACAGCCAGTGGAGGAACAGTCTTCGCAGGGCCATGCGCCGATGCTACGGCTCGAGCATGTGCTTCGCCTCTGAGAAAGCTATGGCGCGGACCGGTCCGGCGCCCGCCCCGCAGATCGGGGAGAATGGAGGTTCGACGCGAGAGGAACCACCCATGATCGAACTGCGCACCCCGGCCGAAATCGACGCGATGCGCCCCGCCGGACGCTTCGTCGCGGAGGTGCTGGCCACATTGCGCGCCGAGACCAAGGTGGGGACCAACCTGCTGCAGCTGGACCGTCGCGCACACGACATGATCCGCTCGGCGGGCGCCGAGTCGTGCTACATCGACTACCACCCCTCGTTCGGCGCGAGCCCCTTCGGAAAGGTGCTCTGCACCTCGATCAACGACGCCGTGCTGCACGGGCTCCCCCACGACTACACCCTCCGTGACGGCGACCTCGTGTCGCTCGACTTCGCGGCATCCGTCGACGGCTGGGTCGCCGACTCGGCCGTGTCGTTCGTCGTGGGCACCGCTCGCGACGAAGACCTCGCGCTCATCGACACCTCGCAGCGCGCTCTCGTCGCGGCGATCGAGGCGGCGACCGTCGGGCACAAGATCGGCGACATCTCGGCAGCGATCGCCTCGGTCGCCCGCGCGGACGGCCTCAGCATCAACCTCGACTTCGGCGGTCACGGCGTCGGTCGCACGATGCACGGTGACCCGCACGTCGCCAACGACGGCAAGGCCGGGCGCGGCTACCCCCTGCGTGCCGGTCTCGTCCTCGCCCTCGAACCGTGGTTCCTGCAGACGACCGACGAGCTCGTCACCGACCCCGACGGCTGGACGCTCCGCAGCGCGGACGGCTCGCGAGGCGCTCACTCCGAGCACACCGTGGCCATCACCGCCGACGGGCCCATCGTTCTGACCGACCGCTCGTTCCTCGGCGTCGACTGAAGAACGCTTCCGGATGCCGCGGCCTCGAGGTCGCGGCATCTTTATGCCGCCGCTCGGTGAGGTGCTCGCCGAGGGGAGGAGATCTCGCGACGGGAGGACCGCCAGGGTATCCGTCATCCTCCGCTCCTGGGATCTCCGCCCCGCAGCACGACTTCCCGACAGCCTGCCTTCGTCGTGAGGCGCCGAGGTGCCCCCGCCTGCCGAACGCCGGATGCCGTGCGTCAGTCGTCGAGCAGGTCGGGCCGTCGCTCGCGCGTGCGCTCGATCTGCTGCTCGCGCCGCCAGGTCGCCACGGCGCCGTGGTTGCCGCTGAGGAGCACGGGCGGCACCTCGCGATCGCGCCACACCGCGGGCTTGGTGAACGAGGGGTACTCGAGGAGGCCGTCTTCGTGTGACTCCTCGACCAGGCTCTCGGGGTTGCCGACGACGCCGGGGATCAAACGACCGATCGCCTCCACCATCGCCATGACGGCCACCTCGCCGCCGTTCAGGACGTAGTCGCCCAGGGAGATCAGTCGCACGTCGCCGAGCTCGGCGGCGTAGTCGAAGACGCGCTCGTCGATGCCCTCGTACCGGCCGCAACCGAACACGAGGTGTGGCGCGGTGGCGAGTTCGCGGGCCGTCGCCTGCGTGAACCGCTCACCCGCGGGTGACGGGAAGATGATGACGGGTCGAGTCTCGGCGTCGCGCGTCACGTCGTCGAGTGCCTCACCCCACGGCTCGGGCTTCATCACCATGCCCGCACCGCCACCGTAGGGAGTGTCGTCCACCGTGCGGTGGCGATCATGCGTGTAGTCCCGCAGGTCGCGGACGCGTACGTCGAGCAGCCCGCTCTGCCGAGCCTTGCCCAGCAGCGACACCTCGAGAGCGTCGAAGATCGTCGGGAAGATCGAGACGACGTCGATGCGCACGTCAGTCCTCGGTCGTGTCGGTGTTCTCGTCGTCGGAACCGTCCGACGAGGAGGCAGGCTCGGGCTCGTCGCCGGCTTCGGCCGGGAGCTCCTCGAACAGTCCCGCCGGGGGCGTGACCACCACGCGACCGCCGGCGATGTCGACCTCGGGCACGATGGCGCTGACGAAGGGGACGAGCACCTCGCGGTCCTCGCCGGCCATGCGGACGATCAGAAGGTCCTGCGCCGGGAAGTGGTCCACGCGGGCGACCCGGCCGATGACGGCTCCGTCGCGAACGACGTCGAGGCCCACCAGCTGGTGGTCGTACCAGGCGTCGTCTTCGGCGGGCGCCACCTCGGAGTCCTGGTCGATCCAGAGGATCGCCTTCACGAGTTCTTCGGCCGCGTTGCGGTCGTCGACACCCTCGAAGAACGCGACCGGGTGCGAGTTCATCCACCGGAACTCCCGGACCGTCAGCTCGCGGCCGTGCCACGGCGAGGATTCCGGAACCTGCAGGGTGAACGCGCTCCCCGGCGTGAAACGCCCGTCGGGATCGTCGGTGTACAGCTCGAGCTTGAACGCGCCCTTCAGGCCGTGAGCCTTGACGAGTCGTCCGACGCGGAGCTGGGTCTTGGCGGGCTGAGCGCCCGCGGTGTCGCCGTTCGCCATCAGTCGTCGGCGACGTCGACGCGCACGCGGCGTCCGTCGGCGAGAGCCGACACCAGCGTGCGCAGTGCTTTGGCGGTGCGTCCGCCGCGCCCGATCACGCGACCCCGGTCATCGGGGTGCACGCGAACCTCCAGCACATCTCCTCGAGGCGACGAGCTGGAACGGATGGTCACGGCATCCGGGTGATCGACGATCCCCTTCACGACGTGTTCGAGCGCGGCAGACAGCACGGGGATTACTCGGCCGAGGTCTCGGCGGCGTCCTCAGCGGGCGCCTCGGCGGGAGCTTCGGCCTTCTTCTCGGCCTTGGGCTTGACGACCGACTTCTTCGAAGCGTCCGCCTCGAACGCGGCCTTGGGCTCGCGGACCTTGACGGTCGAGACGGCGTCCTTGTCGCCCTTGAACTTGCCCCAGTCGCCCGTGAGCTTGAGGATGGCGGCGACCTGCTCGGTGGGCTGAGCGCCCACGGAGAGCCAGTACTGCGCGCGCTCCGAGTCGACCTCGATGAACGAGGGCTCCTCGGTCGGGTGGTACTTGCCGATCTCCTCGATGACACGACCGTCGCGCTTGGTGCGCGAGTCGGCGACGACGATGCGGTAGTAGGGCGCGCGGATCTTTCCGAGGCGCTTGAGACGGATCTTGACAGCCACGATGACTCCAAATGATGAAAACGAACGAACCGAACGCCTGGAGAGTGGGGTGCACACCCGGCGGAAGCTCAAAAGGGTGGACCGACACTGGATAGAGGGTCGAGTGGCGGGTCCAGCCCTCTATTCTGCCAGATACCCGAGGCCGGCGGTGACACGAGACGCGCCGCGACACGGAGCGTCTCGAAGGGTAGCGGAGGATCCCGGCATCCGGCCCCCGTGTCAGACTGAGCCGCATGAGGCTGCCGTTCGCTGCATCGACGCGTTCGTCCGTGGGTCTGGAGTGGGAGCTCATGCTCGCCGACCGCGAGACGGGCGACCTGGTCCCCCGCGCGCCGGAGATCCTCGATCAGCTCGAGGAGAAGACGGCCCTCGAACGATTCACCGTCACCGGCGAGCTTCTCACGAACACCGTCGAGGTGACGAGCGGCGTCGGACACACCGTCGCCGAGGCCGTCGACGACATCGCCGACGCAATCTGCGCGCTCCGGGAAGAGACCGAGCCGCGCGGCGTCGAGATCCTCTGCGCCGGCAGCCACCCCTTCGCCCAGTGGTTCGACCAGCAGGTCACCGACAAGACGCGCTACCACTCGCTCATCGAGCGCACCCAGTGGTGGGGGCGCAACATGATGATCTGGGGAATCCACGTGCACGTCGGCGTCGACGACGTCGAGAAGGTCATCCCCATCGTCAACGCGCTGAACGTGTACCTCCCGCACCTGCAGGCGCTGTCGGCATCCAGTCCGTTCTGGGCGGGCGAGCGCACCGGCTACGCCTCCAACCGAGCCCTCGTCTTCCAGCAGCTGCCCACCGCGGGGCTTCCCTGGCAGCTCGACTCCTGGGGCGACTTCGAGAGCTACCTCGACGACATGGTTCGGACGGGAGTGATGGCGGATGCCAGCGAAGTGCGCTGGGACATCCGTCCGGCGCCCAAGTGGGGCACCGTCGAGATCCGCGCCTGCGACGGGATGTCGACCCTCCCGGAGCTGGCCGCGGTCGCCTCCCTCGCGCAGACGCTCGTCGAGCACTTCTCGCGGTTGCTGGACGAGGGGCGCGAACTTCCCGGCATCCCGCCCTGGTATGCCCGAGAGAACAAGTGGCGCGCGGCGCGGTACGGCCTCGACGCCCGCGTGATCGTCAACCGCGAGGGAACGCAGCGCCCGGTCGTCGAGCACCTGCGCGAGACGATGGAGCAGCTCGCCGACGTGGCGCTGGAGCTGAAGTGCGCGAAGGAGTTCGCGAGCCTCGAGACCATCCTGGCCACGGGCGGGAGCTCCACGCGGCAGATCGCGGTGGCCGAGGCCGCCGACGGAGACCTGCGCGAAGTCGTGCAGCACCTCATCCGCGAGTTCCGCGCAGGTCCCACGCTGCGGGAGCACCTCGCCGCCCTGCGCGTCTAGGCGGCGACCTCGGCGCTCGTTCATAGGTGCGCGCTCGTAGGATCGCGACATGACCTTCGGACGCCGCGCCAGATCGGCGACGCTGGCCGCCCTCGCAGCGGGCGTCCTCGTGACGTTGGTCGGGTGCGCTTCCGATGCCGCTCCGTCCGCGGCCGAGCCCACCTTTGCCGCGCCCGTGCTCGAGCCCAGCCCGTCGCCCTCGACGACCCCGCTGCGCGTGGTGACGCTCGGGGACTCCCTCATGTCGGGTTTCGGTTTGGAACCGCAGCAGGCCTGGCCGACGCTCCTCGCGGGGCGGGCCCACGTCTGGCTCACGAACCTCGCCTGCCCGGGCATGGGCTTCGTCGTCCAGGGAGACTGCGGTACGACCTACGCGGGTCTCATCCCCGCGGTCGCGGCCCTCCAGCCGCAGCTGCTCATCGTCGAGTCGTCGAGCAACGACTTCTGGGAGGACGAGGACGAGATCCGCACAGATACGGTCGACACGGTGGACCAGCTCCACTCGGCCGCCCCCGATGCGCGCATCGTCGGGCTGAGCACCATCTGGAACGACGACCCCGACGTCCCCTCCGACACCAAGGTCACCTCCGACGCGCTGAAAGACGCCGTCGACAGGGCGGGCGGAACGTTCATCGACATCGGGCAACCGCTCGCCGGTCACCCGGAATGGATGCAAGAGGACGACGTCCACCCCACACCGCGCGGCCAGCGCGCGATCGAGCAGACGGTCATGTCAGCCCTGCAGGACGCGGACGTCCTCCCCTGACGCCGCTGCCGGGGCGACCCGGAGGTTCGGGTCAGCCGCGGCCGAGCATCTTCTGCAGCTCGGCGAGGTCGGCCTCGCTCGGCGCCGCCTGACCGCCCAGACCGAAGCCCGAGCCCGTGGCCGGAGCGGACGCCGCGATGCCGGCGTTCTCGGCCGCCCGCTTGGCGGGGTTGCCCGAGCGCGAGCCCTTGGCCTTCTGCTGCTTGCCGCGCTTCGACGACGCTCCGGGCTTGCCGCCGACGGGACCCATTCCGGGGATGTTGGGCACACCGCCGCGCGCCACGGTTTTCATCATCTTCGCCGCCTGGTCGAAGCGCTGGACGAGCTGGTTGACGTCGGTGACGGTCATGCCCGAGCCGCGCGCGATGCGCAGGCGACGCGAGCCGTTCAGGATCTTAGGGTTCCGGCGTTCCACCACGGTCATCGACCGGATGATCGCCTCGGTGCGGTCGATCTCGCGCTCGTCGAAGTTCTCGAGCTGCTGCTTCATGTTTCCCATGCCCGGGAGCATCCCGAGCATCTTCTTCATGGAGCCCATCTTCTTCATCTGCTGCATCTGCTCGAGGAAGTCCTCGAGCGTGAAGGTCTCGGTCGCGAGCTTCTCGGCGACCTTCATCGCCTCGGCTTCGTCGAAAGCCGACTGCGCCTGCTCGATCAGGGTGAGGATGTCACCGAGATCGAGAATCCGGGATGCCATGCGGTCGGGGTAGAAGGGCTCGACGTCGTCGAGGCCTTCACCGGTCGAGGCGAAGATGATGGGACGACCGGTGACCGAAGCGACCGAGAGGGCCGCGCCACCGCGAGCGTCACCGTCGAGCTTCGACAGCACCACGCCGGTGAAGTCGACGCCGTCCTGGAACGCCTTCGCCGTGTTGACCGCATCTTGACCGATCATCGCGTCGATGACGAAGAGCACCTCGTCGGGGCTCGTCGCCTTGCGGATGTCGGACGCCTGCTTCATCAGCTCGGCGTCGACGCCGAGGCGGCCGGCGGTGTCGATGATGACGATGTCGTGCTGCTGACGCGTGGCGTAGGCGACGCCGTCGCGGGCAACCTTGACCGGGTCGCCGACGCCGTTGCCCGGCTCGGGAGCGTAGATGGTGGCCCCGGCGCGCTCGGCGACGACCTGGAGCTGGTTGACGGCGTTGGGGCGCTGGAGGTCGCACGCGACGAGGAGCGGGGTGTGACCGTCCTTCTCGAGCATCTTGGCGAGCTTGCCGGCGAAGGTGGTCTTACCCGAACCCTGGAGGCCGGCGAGCATGATGACCGTGGGCGGGTTCTTCGCGAACTGCAGACGACGCTGCTGACCGCCCAGGATGCCGATGAGCTCGTCGTTGACGATCTGCACGACCTGCTGCGCCGGGTTCAGCGCACGATTGACCTCATCGCCGAGGGCACGCTGGCGCACGGCGGCGGTGAACTCCTTGACCACGGGCAGCGCGACGTCGGCGTCGAGCAGGGCACGGCGGATCTCGCGCACCGTCCCGTCGACGTCGGCGGGAGTGAGCTGGCCCTTCTTCCGGAGGTTGCGGAAGGTCTCTGTGAGCCGGTCGGAGAGGGTGCCGAAAGTCGCCATGATGAGTCGAGTTTACGCGGGTGCCGCCGGTGGCGCTGCCGCCATCCCCGCCGCGCCCCGCGCGACCTCGACGATCTGCACGACCTCCGCCCGTCGGCACCGGATGCCGCGGACTCTGCGCGAATCGGTGGAGTCGCGCACCGCGGCCCCATCCGCGCGCATCAGACCAGCGCCACGGCCTCCGCCAGCACCTCGTTCAGCGGACGCCCCGCACCCGTGCGATCCGCCCACGCCCACACCGCGGCCAGCACCGCGGCCGACAGAGCACCCGCCCTGACCTCCGCGGCGAGAGCGGGCATGCCGTCGCGAACGAGGCGCGCCGCGAGCTCGCGCTGCAGCCGGAACTGTCGCACGGCACGGTCCCGGTCGAGCTCGATCGCAATGCCCATCGCCTCGGCATTGGTGATCGCGAGAGCGAGCGCATCGGCGGCGAGGCCCGCTCCTATGCCGGTCACCGCCTCGTCGACCGTGTCACCTTCCCGCAGGCGCCGGGCGGCGGCATCCATCTGCTCGTCGAGACCCGACCAGAGGACGTCGCTCTTCGCCGAGAAGTAGTTGAAGAAGCTCGAACGGCTGACGCCCGCGCGGCGGGTGATGTCGGACACGCTCGTGGCGTCGTACCCCTGCTCGAGGAACAGCTCGCACGCCGCCTCCGAGAGCACTTCGCGCGACGAGGCGCGCGGTCGTCCGCTTCGGGGCTCGGGGGTCACGGCCCCAGCCTAGGGGCCGATCCCGCGTGTATTGTTGGACGCAATCCAACATCGGAGGCGGTCGATGATCGACATCCACCACATGGGCCTGGCCCCGCACTACGTCCCCTACCTCGACGGGTGGGCGCACCAGCGTCGTGTGCACGCCGACATCGTGGCGGGCACCCGGCCCGACACCCTGCTGCTGCTCGAGCACGAGGCCGTCTACACGGCCGGCAAGCGCACCGAGGCGCACGAGCGCCCCGACGACGGCACGCCGGTGGTCGACGTGGATCGCGGCGGCAAGATCACCTGGCACGGCCCCGGTCAGCTCGTGGGCTATCCGATCGTGCGCCTTCCCGAACCCCTCGACGTCGTCGCTCACGTCCGCCGGCTCGAGGCCCTTCTCATCACGGCCCTCGGCACGCTGGGGGTCGACGGCTTCCGCGTCGACGGGCGCAGCGGCGTATGGGTTCGCCGTCCGCTCGGCGTCGACAAAGTCGCGGCGATCGGTGTCCGCGTCGAAAAAGGAGTGACCATGCACGGCTTCGCCGTTAACTGCGACAACACCCTCGCCGGTTTCCGGCACATCGTGCCGTGCGGGATCACGGATGCCGGAGTGACCACCGTCAGCGAGGTGCGGGGGGCCGACGTGTCCCCCGCCGATCTCGTCCCGGCCATCGAGAGCGTGTTCCGCGCCGAGTACGCGGCGGTGGCGGCGTGACCGCCTGCGGCACCGGGAACGCCGGGGCCCCGGCATCCACCGCTCCCAACGGCCGCAAGCTCCTCCGGCTCGAGGTGCGCAACGCCGAGACGCCGATCGAGCGCAAGCCCGAGTGGATCAAGACCAAGGCCAAGATGGGGCCCGAGTACACCGCCCTGCAGAATCTCGTGAAGACCGAGGAGCTGCACACGGTCTGCCAGGAGGCCGGTTGCCCCAACATCTTCGAATGCTGGGAGGATCGCGAGGCGACCTTCCTCATCGGCGGCTCGCAGTGCACGCGCCGATGCGACTTCTGCCAGATCGACACCGGCAAGCCCGCCGACTACGACCGCGACGAGCCGCGCCGCGTGGCCGAAAGCGTCACGCGCATGCAGCTGCGTTACGCCACCGTCACCGGCGTCGCCCGTGACGACCTCCCCGACGAGGGCGCGTGGCTGCACGCCGAGACGGTGCGACGCATCCACTCCGAGAACCCGGGCACCGGCGTCGAGATCCTCGCGACCGACTTCTCGGGCAACGTCTCCCACCTCGACGAGGTCTTCTCGTCGCGACCCGAGGTGTTCGCCCACAACGTCGAGACGGTTCCCCGCATCTTCAAGCGGATCCGGCCCGCGTTCCGGTACGAGCGCTCGCTCGGAGTGCTGACGGCCGCGCGCGACGCGGGGCTCATCACGAAGTCGAACCTCATCCTCGGCATGGGCGAGGAGCCCGAAGAGGTCGTCCAGGCCCTCGAAGACCTGCACGCCGCCGGTACCGACATCATCACGATCACCCAGTACCTGCGCCCCACCCCGCGTCACCTTCCGGTGCAGCGCTGGGTGAAGCCCGCCGAATTCGTCGAGTTCAAGGAGGAAGCAGAGCGCATCGGCTTCCTCGGAGTCCTGGCCGGCCCCCTCGTGCGCTCGTCGTACCGCGCCGGACGCCTGTGGGCGCAGTCGATGGTGTCGAAGGGGCGCGAGATCCCCCCGCACCTGGCGCACCTGGCGAAGGACATCGCCTCGGCCGACGCCGGCTTCGCCCAGGCGGTGTGACGGTCGACCTCACACGGGCCAGACGTACGGCAGGTCGTCGGGGACGTCGCCGAACCGCGGGACGTAGAACTCGGCATCCTTGCGGATGAGATTGGAGCGGTGGGCGAGGTGGAACGCCTCGTCGCCGATCCAGGGCGGAAGATCGAGCTCGGTCTGCGCGAGGCCGTCCACCTCGGGCGCGAAGACACGGATCTTCTCGCGGACGGTGTCGGCGCGGCCCTGGGCGATCCACTCGTCGGTCATCACGAGCCCGTAGGACACCAGGGCGGGAAGGTGTCCGTCCCACATCTTCGCCGCGGGGTGGTGCCGCCAGCCGTGATCGGGGACGGTCAGCGCGCGCAACAGCTGGAACGTCTCGACCCGCTGCTTGCCGAGGCGCTTGAGATCGAGGGCGCGGGCGGAGTCGACGAACGAGGGGTACGGCAGAAAGGTCTGCATGCGCTCAGTCGGCGCTCGTGACCGACTGCACGCTGCCGTCGGAGGCGAGGTTGACCAGCAGCACGTCGTCGGTGGCGTCGGGGTCGAGCGCGTACTCGAGCACCGCGAAGGGGTCGGCACCACCGTGCTCGTCGGCGAGGATGGTCATGCTCATCAGCTGCAGCGCCTTGATGACGTCGATGTGGGTGTCTCCCGAGACGTCGGTGAGCAGGTCCTCGAGCTCTTCGCCCAGCGTCGCCTGCTGTTGCAGGATGTACTCGGTCACCTCGCTCGTGCGCGAGTCGAGCTCGTTCACCATCGCATTGCGAGCGGCGAAATCGATGGCTTCGAGGGAAGAGATCATGGATGCCGCGACGTCGAGCGCCTCAGCCGACACGTCGTCCTGGTCGGGGGCCGTCAGGTCGACCGTGACGCTCTGATCGCCGAACTCGACGTTCTCGCTCCAGAAGATCGACCCGTCGGGGCCCGACTCGAGGAGTCCGAAGAAGTCGTGCTCGATGGCCATGACTCCATGTAAGCATTCCGCCCGGTGTTCGGGAAGACGACCCGCCCGGGTCGATGCGTGCGGTAAAGGTCAGTCGACGAGAGAGGCCGCGAACACGTGCGGGGTGAAGCCCGTGAGGTCGTTGATGCCCTCGCCCTGACCGAGGAGCTTCACCGGGATGCCGGTGCGCTCCTGCACCGCGAGCACGAAGCCGCCCTTCGCCGAGCCGTCGAGCTTCGTGAGGACGAGACCGGTGACTCCGGCGCTGTCGAGGAAGGCCTGGGCCTGCATGAGGCCGTTCTGGCCGGTGGTGGCGTCCAGCACGAGGAGCACCTCGGCGATCGGGGCCTGCTTCTCGATGACGCGCTTGATCTTGCCGAGCTCGTCCATGAGCCCGCCCTTGGTGTGCAGTCGACCGGCCGTGTCGACGAGCACGATCTCGGTGCCGGTCTCTTTCGCATGCGCGACGGTCTGGAAGGCGACGGATGCCGGATCCTGGCCCTCGTGCTGCGGGCGGACGATGGTCGCTCCCCCGCGCTCGGCCCAGGTCGCAAGTTGGTCGACGGCGGCTGCACGGAAGGTGTCGGCGGCTCCCACCGTGACCGTGCGGCCGTAGCGCTGCAGGAACTTCGCGAACTTGCCGATCGTCGTGGTCTTGCCCACGCCGTTCACACCGACGACGAGGACGACCGCGGGCCGCTCGGTGAGCCGTAGCGTCGTATCGAACTTCGCGAAGTGCTCTTCGAGCGTCTCTTTCAGCATGCGCTGCAGGTCGCGCGGATCGGTCGTGCGGAAGCGCTCGACCTTCTCGCGGAGTTCGTCGACGAGGCGTTCGGTCACGTCGGGGCCGAAGTCGGCCGTGAGCAGCGCCGTCTCGAGGTCGTCCCACGTCGTCTCATCGATCGTGGGTTTGACGAACAGCCCGCGCAGCGCGCGGCCCAGCGACCAGGAGTTCTCAGCCATTGCTTCAGCTTACGGGGGCCGCTTCGTCGGGGGCCTTCGCGACAGGCTCTCGCGCCGCGCGTGAGACCGCTCGATCGCCGATCCTCTGGCCCACCACCGCGGAGACACCGTCCTGGCGCATCGACACTCCGTAGAGCGCGTCGGCGATCTCCATCGTGCGCTTCTGGTGGGTGATGACGATGAGCTGACTGCTCGCACGCAGCTTTTCGAACACCCCGAGCAGCCGGCCCAGGTTCGCGTCGTCGAGCGCTGCCTCCACCTCGTCGAGGATGTAGAACGGGCTGGGGCGTGCCGTGAAGATCGAGGTGAGGAACGCCACCGCCGCGAGCGACCGCTCGCCTCCCGAGAGGAGCGAGAGTCGCTCGATCTTCTTGCCGACCGGGCGCACCGAGACCTCGATGCCGGTGGTCAGCGGGTTGTCGGGATCCGTGAGCGAGATGCTGCCCGCCCCACCCGGGAAGAGAATCGGGAAGATCTCGGTGAAAGCCGCACGCGTGTCCTCGAAGGCGGCGACGAAGATCGTCTGCATCCGTTCGTCGAGGTCGGCGATGATCGTCTGCAGATCGGCACGGGTCTGCTGCAGATCGGCGAGCTGCTCGGTGAGGAAAGCGTGTCGCTGTTCCAGCGCGGCGAACTCCTCCAGAGCCAGCGGGTTGACGCGACCGAGCTGAGACAGTTTGCGCTCGGCATCCTGGAGTCTGCGCTTCTGAGCGGCGCGCTCGAAGCGGACGCCCTGGTCCGCGTCGTCCGTCGCGATGAGCTGGTCGGGGCCGTATTCCGCGACGAGGATGCTCTCGTCCAGTGCCAGTTCGGACTGGACGCGCTCGAGAAGCCCCGTGACGTGCAGCTTCTTCTCGTGCATCTGCAGCTCGAGCCCGTGGACGCTCTCGGTCAGCCTCGCGAGGCGCTCGCGCACGAGGGCTTCGTCGGCTCGTGCCCGCGCGAGCTCTTCGGTGATGGCGGTGCGGGCGGACTCCGCCGCGGCGAGTTCGACGCGCGCCTGACTGACCGATCGGTCGACCGAGTCGAGGAGGGCGGGGAGTTCTCCCGCGACCTCGGCGGCGATCTCCCGCTGCGCGCGACGCAGCACGGCGCGCCGAGCCGCTTCCGCGGCGGCTGCGCGCTCGCGCTCCCGCTGCTGTTCGAGCTGCACGATGCGCGCCTCGCCCGCTCGGACCCGCTCCTTCAGCGTCTCGATGTCGAGGCGGGAGCGCATCTCGGTCTCGCGCGCAGCCTCGACGTCCGCCGCCATCCCCTCGCGCGCCGAAGCGTCCAGGAGAGGGCGCGGAGCCTCGAGGGCGCGCGCGAGCGCCTCGTCGGCGCGACGCGCCGCGTCCTCCGCCTCGGCGACGGCGCCCTCGGTCTGCGCGAGGCCCGCGGCCAGCCGGTCGCACTCGGCGACGGCGGCTTCGTGGCGCACGGTGACGCGGTTGACCTTCTCGGCGTGAGCGGCGAGAGCGGCGTCGTGGGACCGGAGGGTCGAGAGGGCGTCCTTCGTGCGCTGTCGCGCATCGACCTGGGCACGTTGCTCGTCCGCGAGGGCTTCGCGGAGCGAGTCGGCGATCACGACGATCTCGTCGAGCCGCTCGGCGGCGGCGTCGCGCTCGGCGGCGAGTTCGAGGCGCGACCGCCCCGACCCCGAGCCCGCGCGGACGGTCCGTGCGGTCACGACCTCGCCCGCGCGGGTGACGACCGTGACGTCGTGCGGCAGACGCGGCTGCGCGGAGTGCGCCGCGTCGAGATCGTCGACGATGAGAACTCGGGCCAGGATGCCGAGCACCCCGGGCGACGCCGTGACGACATCGCACGCGGCGACGCCGCCGTCGAGCACGGGCAGGTCGGCCGTCGGTGCCGGGGCGTCCGCCAGCGCGATCTCGACCAGACCGAGGTCGGCTTCTGCTGCCGTTCGCGCCGCGGTGAACGCCGCCGCCGCGTCGTCGACGAGCAGCCCCTCCGCGAGGGTACCGAGCACCGCGGCCACCGCCGCCTCGTAGCCCGCTCTGACCTTGACGTCATCGCCGACCAGACCCCGGATGCCGGGGCCCCCCGCCGCAATGAGGTCGGCGGCCGCGTTACGGACGTCCAGGGCCCGCCCGAGAGCGGTGGTCTGCGCGGTGAGCGCGTCGCGCTCGCGCTCGGCGGCATGCAAGCGCTCGCGCAGACCGGACACGCGCGCCTCCACGTCGTTGGCGTCGCGCTGCGCCCGCTCGTAGGCGGCCGCGTGCTCCGCGGTCGACGCTTCGGGCACTACGTCGGGGTCGAGCTCGGCGAGGGCTTGTTCGGCCTCCGCCCGTCGGGCGAGAGCAGCGTCGAGCGCCCGCTGCTGCCGGTCGACGCCGGCGCGGACCGCCGTCAGGGCGGAGTTCGCCGCGTTCGCCGCGCCCCGCAGACTCGTGATCTTCATGTCGTGCTCGGACACCAGGGCACTCTGTGCGGCGATCTCGACGTCGAGCGCGTCGAGGTCAGCGCGGGCGCGCGTCACCGCGCGGGCCGCCTCGGCCGCGGCATCCTGAGCATCTCCGAGGCCCGCGGCGATGTCGTCGATCTCGGCGCGGACGTCGTCGATCATCGACTGCGTCACCGTGGGGGCGAAGTCCGACGGGTCCACCTCGGCGTCGCCGAGGAGGGTGAGACGCTGGCCCGCCAGCGTGTAGAGCCCGCGAAGCCGCTCCTGCACCTGCTCGAGCGCGAAGGCGACACCGCGCGCGCGGTCGACCGCCTCGGATCGCTGATCGTTCTCGAGGCGCTCCACTCGCCCGCGCAGTCCTTCGGACTGCTCCTGCAGGCCCAGTCGCTCGGTGTGCCGCTCGCTCTCGGCGCGGGCCGCGTCCGCGAGTTCCGCGCGCAGACGCACGAGCTCATCGGCATACAGACGCGCTTTCGCGTCGCGCACGACCGCTGCGATCGTGGCCGCCTCGCGGGCGATCTCGGCCTGCTTGCCCAGCGGCTTCAGCTGCCGGCGGAGTTCACCGGCGAGATCGCTGAGGCGCGTGAGATTGGTCTCCATCGCCTCGAGCTTGCGGACGGTCTTCTCTTTGCGGCGGCGGTGTTTGAGGATGCCCGCGGCCTCCTCGATGAAGCCGCGTCGGTCTTCCGCCGAAGCCTGCAAGACCGTGTCGAGGCGGCCCTGCCCGATGATCACGTGCATCTCGCGGCCGAGACCCGAGTCGCTCAGGAGCTCTTGGACATCGAGCAGGCGGCATGTCTGCCCGTTGATCGCATACTCGCTCGCACCGGTGCGAAAGAGCGTGCGGCTGATCGTGACTTCGCTGTAGTCGATCGGCAGCGCCCCGTCGGCGTTGTCGATGGTCAACTGCACCTCGGCGCGGCCCAGCGGACCACGTGTCGAAGTGCCGGCGAAGATGACGTCCTCCATCTTGCCGCCGCGGAGGGTCTTCGCCCCCTGCTCCCCCATCACCCACGCGAGCGCGTCGACGACGTTGGACTTTCCGGATCCGTTGGGGCCCACGATGCACGTCACGCCCGGCTCGAGGGCGAAGGTGGTCGACTGGGCGAACGACTTGAAGCCCTTGAGCGTCACGCTCTTCAGGTGCATGTCACCCGCCCTTCTCCCCGCCCCGACCCCTACGCGGGCCTCGCCTCACGGTAGTCGAAGATCCGCGGGATTCCGCGGCGGCGGGCCGGACCGTCATGCCCGACCCGCCCGGGAGGCGATCGAATCTGGGCAAAAGCTTGACATTGCCTGACAGCCTTCGCTAGCGTCTGAGGTCGCAACCGACGTCGAAAGGAGGTTACTTCCATGATTCGCACCACGACCGGCTTCACCGCCTCAGGCTTCACCGCCGTCTCCGTGCTCTCCGCATACGCCACGGGAGTGACCACCGCCGTCGGCATGCCCCCTCGTCAGGCATAGTTCCGTCGCGTCGAGACGCCTCGCGTCTCCGCTTCTCGTGAGCGGCGTCTTTTCGACGTCGGCCACCCGGACCCTTTGCGTCCGCCCCGCGTGAGCTCTCTGCTCGACGCGCTTCTCTCTCGCTAGATCTTCTTACGGAGCTTCCGCATGAACGCCCTGTTCACGCGTGCGCCGCAGCACTCCTCGGCCGCGCCTTCCACCCCTGCCACTCCGTCGACCGTCACGTTCGACACGACGGCATACCGACCCCTCGGCCTCTTCGACCGGCTGTCGCTGCGCCTGGGTCTGTGGCTGCTGACCCGCCACGCCAACCGGGCTCGCGCCCTCGACCACCGTGCGATCGAAGCCCTCCGGGCGCGCGACGCCGCTGCCGAGCGTGATCGCCGCGAGCGTGCCTGGCAGAGCGCCGCGGCGTTCAGCCGCCCGCCGTTCTGATCCCGGTGGGGTCGGCCTCTCGGCCGACCCCACCCCTCCCCCGTCTCATCCGACGAAAGACCTTCGAATGACTTCCTTCCCCGCCGGCCTCGAGCTGCGCCCGCTTCACATCCCCGCCCGCATCGACGATCCGGATGCCGCGGACTTCCGCGAGATGGTCCGCCTCCGCAACCTGGTCTACTCCGAGATCTCAGGGCACGACGATTCGTCCATGCCCGCCGACGAGCTCCTCCCCCTGTACCAGCCCCAGCCCGAGATGAAGCGGTACGCGTGGATCGCCGTCTTCCACGGCGAGGTCGTCGGGCGCGTGGGTCTCGACTTCCCGCAAGAAGAAGGCGCCCGCACCGGGTTCTGGCTCATCGAACTGCGCCGCTCCGCGTGGGGCAACGGGATCGGACGCGCCGCGTACGCCGTCATCGAGAACGTCGCCCGCGAGAACGGACGTACCGTCCTGCAGTCGTGGGCCGAGCATCCCGCCGCGGACGGACCGCGCCTCGACGCACCGACGGGGTTCGGTTCGATCCCGCGGGATCACGCGGCGCGGTTCCTGCTGGCATCCGGATTCTCGCTCGAACAGATCGTGCGCGTCAGCTCGCTCGATCTCGCCGGCGCACGACCGCGGCTCGAGACCCTTCTTGCCGAGGCGGAGCAGGCGGCCTCGGGCTACCGGGTCGTCCAATGGGCACTGCCCACGCCCGACGAGTTCGTCGACGCCTTCGCATGGATGAAGTCCCGCATGGTGACGGATGCCCCGTCGGCGGACCTCGAGTTCGACGAGGAGGTCTGGGATGCCGGCCGCGTCCGCCGATACGAGGCCGGGTACCTCGACGCCGGGAGGCACATGCTCGTCACCGCGGCACAGCACGTCGATACCGGCGAGCTCGCGGCTTTCAACGAACTCGTCATCGGTAAGGACCGCACCACGGCGACCAGCCAGGAGGACACGCTCGTCGTCGCCGCCCACCGCGGTCACCGCCTCGGCATGCTGGTGAAGTGCGCCGGGCTTCTCGCCTGGCACGACATCGCACCGGACTCGCCGCGGGTCATGACGTACAACGCGGAAGAGAACCGGCCCATGCTCTCGATCAACGAGGCGATCGGTTTCGCACCGATCTCGTACGAAGGAGTGTGGAAGAAGGTTCTGTGACGCGGTGGAGGGGCGGGGCGCTCGTCCCTCCACCGCGCTGTCATCGCGCGGCGGTGACCCCGGTCGGGACGGCCGGAACCTGGCCGGGCCAATCGCCCAACCGCACGCGGGCAGGTGACCCCTCGACAGTGTTGACATTGGCCACGGTGAAGCCGTCCGGCGCAGAAACAGGGCCTCTCGGCTCGATCCACTCCGCCGCAGCAGCGGCCTTCGCGACGTCGAAACCGTTCGCCGGGTCGTCCGTCACCGTCAGAGAGACCTGGGTGTTGGGGAGGTATCCGTCCCGCACCGACCACGCCGATTCTGTCAGGAAGGTTACCAGGGCGGGACCATCGACGATCCGATAACCGGGATCGACCGTGACCGCGATGTCGTAGCCGGTGTTGCCCTTGATGTTCGGGCGTTCCCCACCCTGGAAGTCGATGGTCAGACCGGGGATCTGATCCATTGCGGACCGCGCCTCGCTGAGCGTCTGGCCACCGCTGGCAGCGTCGTGCGGAATGAGGTCGGCCCGCGACGGGCCACAGCTCGTCAATCCGATCATTCCCGCAACGACGACGACCGCGATGGCTCCTCGTCGGTGACGCCCCACCTCACACCTCGTCCTTCGACCACTGCCGTGCCGGACGCAGCGGAATGGGTTCCCCTGTCTCGCCGCCCCGGCGGTCCCTTCATCGTAGGGTGCCAGGCGTCACGCGTTCGGCTGCGCGGGCCGGATGTCCACCGGGACTCCGAGCTTGGCCCCAAGACCTCGCGCCCGTCCGTCCAGTTGGTCGGCTCGGCCCTTCTCAAGGACGGTGACGGCGCTCAGGCCGTCGTCCGCCGCCTCGTCCACGCAGATGAGATCAAGCCAGCTTCCCGCCGGACCCCGCGCTCGAGTGAGCTTGCTCACTCGCACCGCGGTGACTCGGTCTCGAGGGATGACGAGGAGCTGCTCGCGACAGACGACGAGCATCCGTCCGTCAGCAGAAACGTGCAGACCGGCCAGCAGACGCCGGCACGAATCATCCGGTTCGCGCGCGAACGGCGCGCTGGTCACGGAGGACCGTTGGCGGCTGAGGTCGTCCAGAGTGCGCAGAGCCGCGTCATCGTCGAGGCGCAGGAGAAGCCTGGAGCCACCCAGCTGCTCCCGCTCGAGGACGGAGAGCGCCGGGCGAAAACCTGGTTCGATCACGACGGAGCACGCCTGACGAAGTCGAGGTTCACGTCGGTCCGCCTCCGACGGTTCGAGGGGGTACCACGGATCGGGTCCGGTCGCCTGAAGGGACACGGACGCAGGACCTGCGGTCCACGCCGCACGGAACGCGGAGCGGCCGAAAGCCTCGATGGGTGCTTCACCGAGCCATGCGGAGAAGAACTCGACGGCCGCCTCGACATTGATGCGGGGGTCATCTGCCACGGATACGGCGGTGGAGAAAACGTCGGCGGGGCTGGGCGCCGCGAGACGAGAAGCGTTCTTCGACAAGGGGAACAGCATGCCGGGCAGGGCGAGCCTCGGAAGCGGAAGTGTAATGACATCCCAGTCGTAGACGGGATGACGCGTTACACCGAACCGAGTCGGCATTTCGCGCAGGGGCACGGCCCACGGCACCCCGAGTTCGTCGAGCATCCGGTGTACGCGGTTCTCGGACGGGTCATCCGTCGTCAGGTCGACGACGGATGCCGAGACCGCGGGAACCGCGAGCCGTGAGGTATCGGAACGTGCTCGCGAGAACCACATGACGTCTCTTTTCTCAGCGCCGCTTCTGGCAATGCGGGCAGAAATGGCTCGAGCGGTTCATGAACGACACCCGCACGATGGGGCGCCCGCATCGTGGGCACGGCTGCCCCGTGCGCCCGTAGGCGTTCAGCGAGTGCGCGAAGTACCCGGCCTGACCGTTCACGTTCACGTACTGCGCGTCGAAGCTGGTCCCGCCCTCGGCGAGGGCCTTCTCGAGGACCGCCTGCACTTCGCCGAGGAGGCGGTTGACGGCGCGGGTGGGCAAATCGGATGCCGCGGTCTCGGGGTGGATGCGCGCGGCCCACAGCGATTCGTCGGCGTAGATGTTGCCGATCCCGCTCGCCACCGTCTGGTCGAGGAGCACGCGTTTGATCCCGGACGACGTCCGAGCGAGGCGGGCGCGGAACCCTGCGGCATCGAATGCGGGGTCCAGAGGGTCGCGACCGATGTGGGCGACCTGCGTCGGCACACGAGTCAGGTCGGAACCGCGCCCACCCGCCGCACCGTCCGGTGTATCGACGAGCTGGTCGACCGCGAGCGAGCCGAAGGTGCGCTGGTCGGCGAAGACGACCGACAGGGCACCGTGGGTCGGGTGCTCGAGTTCGATGCGGATGCGCTCGTGGCGCTCTTCCGGCGCTCCGGGGGAACGAAGCAGCATCTGCCCGCTCATGCCGAGGTGGGTGACGATGGCTTCGTCGTCGGCCACCGGCATCCACAGGAACTTGCCCCGCCGCACGGCGGACGTGATGCGCCTCCCGGTGAGCTCCGCTTCGAAATGCGCGGCTCCCCCCGTGTGGCGGGTCAGGGCACGCTCATCTCGTACGTCGACCGACGCGATGAGGGCCCCCGTCACGGCGGGCTCGAGCCCGGCTCGGACGACCTCGACCTCGGGGAGCTCAGGCACGCGCGTCGAGTTCGCGCCACGCGGCAAGGGCGGCGGCCATTTCGGCGTGCTTCTTACTCGACCCGACACCCGTGGTGACGACGTCGCCCGTCGTGACGGTCGCGGTGAAGCGCCGGTCGTGGTCGGGGCCGGTCGCCTCGACCACATATGCGGGAGCGGCGAGTCCCAGGCGGGCGGCGATCTCTTGCAGGCTCGTCTTCGGGTCCATCGCCGCGCCGTAACGCTCCGGATCAGCCAGGAGCGGTTCGACGAGGCGCAGCACCATCGCGGTGGCGGCGTCGGGACCGGCCGACAGGAAGGTCGCGCCGATCAGCGCCTCCATGGTGTCGGCGAGGATCGAGTCCTTGTCGCGCCCGCCGGTGAGGATCTCACCGCGGCCGAGCAGGACATGCTCACCGAGGCCGATGGTGCGAGCGACCTCGGCCAGCGCCACGGTCGAGACCACGCTCGCACGGCGTTTCGCCAGGCTTCCCTCGTCGAGGTCGGGATGCCGTGTGAACAGCCGCACCGTCACCGCCTGGCCCAGCACCGAGTCGCCGAGGAACTCGAGACGCTCGTTGTGCGGGATGCCGCCGTTCTCGTAGGCGAACGAGCGGTGCGTCAAAGCAAGAGAAAGAAGCTCGGGGTCGATCTCGACCCCGAGCTTCTCGGTGAGCGCTGTGCGCTCGACGTTCTTACGCGTCACGAATCGCCGATCAGACGTCGGCGACCTTGCGGCCCTTGTACTCGAGGAAGAGCTCGGTGCCCTGCGAGTCGGTGACGACCTTCGCCTGGTGGGGACGGCTGTAGACGACCTTGCCGTTCTCGATGGTCTTGACCAGCGCGGGGGCTTCAGCCTTCCACTGCGCACGACGCGAGCGGGTGTTCGAGCGGGAGACCTTCCGCTTCGGGGGGTTACCTGCCATGACTAGCTCTTCTCTGTCTTGGGGGCGGCGCGGAGCGCATCGCCTTCGTCTGGGGTGTACTGCTGGAGCGCAGCCCATCGAGGATCGACAGGCTCCTGCTCCGTGGTGCCGGGGCTTTCCGTCAGCCTCTCGCCCGTGTTCGGGTCGAGCCCGGGGCAGTCCGGCTGACACACCGGCTGGAACGGAAGCGACAGGACAATGGCATCCCGGACCAGATTTTCAAGATCCACGTGGTCGTCTTGAACGTCGAAGTCACTCGCTTCGTTCCCAGGATACGCGAAAAGTTCCTGGAACTCGACTTCGACAGGCTCGGTGATGTCGATGAGGCAGCGTCCGCACACGCCCGTCGCGGTCGTGTCCACGGTGCCCGACACGAGGATGCCCTCGTGCACGGACTCGAGACGCACGTCGAGCTCGAGCACCTCGGCCTCGGCGACGGCGGTCAGGCCCTCACCCCATTTCTCGGGGGTCGGGATGTCGAGGGTGTGCTCGCGCATCTCGCCCGGGTGGCGCTCGATGTCGCGTACGGGGAGCTGGAAGGGTCCGGGTCGGCGGGTTCTCACGGTCGTCAATGCTACCCGTGCGCCCCTGGGTGCGGGCCGGGCCGGGTCGGCGCGCCCGGGGGTTCCCGCAGATCACGCATAAACGCCTTCAACGCTCATAAACGCGGGCAGAGCGCGTTTCTCGGCACGGATCGCGTTTATGCCGGGGTTCTGGACGGGCGGTGCGGCGCGTCAAATGCCGCGGGCCCCCGTGTCGAGGAAGCGCGCGACGGCGGGAGGGACGTAGGGCGACACGTCGCCGCCGAGCCCGGCCACCTGACGCACGAGCGAGCTCGAGACGAGCGCGTGCGAGGGGTCGGGCAGCAGGAATACCGTCTCGACGTGCGCAAGGTCGCGGTTCACGATCGCCATCGGCGTCTCGTACGCCACGTCGACCTGCGAGCGGATGCCCTTCACCAGCACCTTCGCCCCCACCTCGGTGCAGTAATCGACGAGCAAGCCCATGCTCCACGCGGCGACGATGACGTCGCCCTCGACGCCGGCCTCGGCGATCGACCGCTCGAGCAGGCTCTGCCGCTGCGCGATCGGGAGCATCGCCTCTTTGCCCGGGTTGTGGACCACGAGCACGTGCAGCTGGTCGAAAAGGCCGGCCGCGCGGCGGATGACGTCGAGGTGGCCGAGGGTGGGCGGGTCGAATGAGCCGGGAACGACGGCGATCCGGGGGTCCATGCGGCCAGCCTACCGACGCGACCCTCGGAACGACCCGGCGGTCAGGACTTCGCCAGAGCGGCGCGCTCCTCGACACCCACGCGGCGTTCGAGAGCCGCGGCGAGTCCGGGATGCCGGAGCAGACCCGGATCGTCGGCGAGAAGCCGCTCTCCCTCGGCGCGGGCCTCGGTGATGAGATCGGCGTCGGTGACGACCCGCAGCAGGCGCAGCGAAGAGCGCGCCCCCGACTGCGCGCCGCCGAGCACGTCGCCTTCTCCGCGGAGGTCGAGGTCGACCTCGGCCAGGGCGAAGCCGTCGAGCGTCGCGGCCACGGCCTCGACGCGGGCGCGCGCCGACGTGCCGGGCGAGGCCTCGGTCACGAGCAGGCAGAGGCCCGGGAGACCGCCTCGACCCACGCGTCCGCGCAGCTGATGCAGCTGCGAGACGCCGAAGCGGTCGGCCTCGAGGATGACCATCGTCGAGGCATTCGGCACGTCGACGCCGACCTCGATCACGGTGGTGGCCACCAGCACGTCGATGTCTCCGCGCGCGAAGGCCTGCATGACGGCATCCTTCTCGTCGGAGGGCATCTTGCCGTGCAGGATCTGCACCCGGATGCCGTCGAACGTGGGCAACCGCGTGAGAAGCGCCTCGACCTGCACGACCCCCCAGCGCGTGCGCGCGCTCTCCGCTGACGCGGCGGGCGCGTCGGCCGGTTCGTCGGTCTTCTCGTCGGCGGTGAGCTGGTCGGAGTCGATCGCCGCGCACACGACGAAGGCCTGGCGCCCCAAAGCGACTTCTTCGGCGACGCGGTCCCAGACGCGGGCGAACCAGGCCGGCTTCTCGGCCAAAGGCGCCACGAACGATTGGATGCCGGCGCGCCCGGCGGGCATGGTGCGGATGGTCGAGACGTCGAGGTCGCCGAACACCGTCATCGCCACCGTGCGCGGAATCGGGGTGGCCGTCAGGACGAGCGTGTGCGGGGAGCTGCCCTTGGCGCGGAGGGCCTCGCGCTGGTCGACGCCGAAGCGGTGCTGCTCGTCGACGACGACGAAACCGAGGTCGGCGAATGTGGTGGTGGCGCTCAGCAACGCGTGGGTGCCCACGACGATGCGCGCCTGGCCCGACGCGACCCGCAACGCCGCCTTGCGCCGTTCGGCGGCGGGCATCTGCCCGGTGAGGAGCGTCGGCATGATCTCGGGGGCGAGCTCGGGGCCGAGCATGCGGGCGATCGAGCGCAGATGCTGGCCCGCCAGAACTTCGGTGGGGGCGATGAGAGCGGACTGCCCGCCGGACTCGGCGACCTGCAGCATGGCACGCAGCGCTACGAGGGTCTTGCCCGAGCCGACCTCGCCCTGGACGAGGCGGTTCATCGGCCAATCGGCGACGAGATCGGCCTCGAGCTGGGCGCCGACGCTCTGCTGGTCGGGGGTCAGCTCGAACGGCAGGATGGCGTCGAAGCGTTCGAGGAGGCCTCCGGGGGCGGCGGGACGTTTCGTTGCGGACAGGGCCCGGACGAACTGGCGCTGCTGCAGCAGCGCCGTCTGCAGGACGAAGGCCTCGTGCATGCGCAACGTCGCGATGGCGGGCGGGATGTCGTCGTCGCTCTCGGGCCTGTGGATCTGCTCGAGGGCCGCTCGGGCCGGGAGGAGCCCCCGGCGCGCTCTCACGTCGTCGGGCAGCGGGTCGTCGACCTCTCCGAGTCCGTCGAGGACGAGGGAGATCGTCTTCTGCACGAGCGTGCTCGGGATCGAACTCGTCGCCGGGTAGATCGGGATGGGCCGCTTCGCCGTCACCTCGGCCTCGGCGCGGGCCTCGGCGATGTCGTCGAACAGCTCGTAATCGGGGTTCGTCAGCTGGGTCTGACGACGGTACTCGCCGACCTTGCCCGAGAAGATGCCGCGGCGTCCCGGCGTCAGGTCTTTCAGGCGCCACGGCTGGTTGAAGAACGTCAGCGACATGCGCCCGTCTCCGTCGCTGATGACGACCTCGAGGAGCGATCCGCGACGGTTCTGCATACGACGCTCGTTGGCGCTGACGACCTCGGCGACGATCGTGACCGGCTCTCCCAGCGGGAGGGAGTCGATGAGCGTGAGCTCGCCTCGTCGCGCGTAGCGCCGGGGGTAGTGCTCGAGGAGCTCGCCCACCGTCTTCACGCTGAACGCCTTCTCGAACGCCGTCGCCGTCTTGCCGCCGATGGCGCCGTCCAGACGCGAGGCGAGCGAGAATCCGGGCATGTTCCGAGTCTAGGCAGGCCCTCCGACATCACCGCGCGTGCGCGCACGGGGCCGTGGCATCGAGGACTCTAGGCTGAAGAGGTGACGCGCATCATCTCGGGCCGCGCCGGAGGCACCCTTCTCGACGTTCCCCCCAAGGGCACTCGCCCCACGAGCGACCGCGTCCGGGAGTCGCTGTTCGGAGCCCTCGAGTCCGCCGGGCTCCTCGACGATGCCCGCGTGGCCGACCTCTTCGCGGGTTCCGGCGCTCTCGGGCTCGAGAGCCTCAGCCGCGGCGCCGCCTCGGCGGACCTCGTCGAGCTGTCGGCCCCCGCCGCCGCTCTGATCCGCAAGAACGCCGATCGCGTGCGGACCGCGGGCGTCGATGCCCCCGCGCGTGTGCACCGGGCCAACGTGACGACGTTCCTCACGGCATCCGGGCTTGAATGGGATCTCGTGTTCCTCGACCCGCCCTACGACCTCAGCGACGACGACCTGACCCGAGCTCTCATCGCCCTCGCGCCGCGCCTCAGCGCCGACGCCACCGTGATCGTCGAGCGCGCGAAGCGCTCTGCCGCCCCGGACTGGGCCGCCGCCGGTTTGGAAGCCGACCGCGACCGCGCCTACGGCGACACCACCATGTGGTGGGGGCGACCGCAGGAACCGTGAGCATCAGCCGCGGCCGGCGTCCCAGTCGCGGTAGGGGTCCCACCCCGAGCGACCGGACCACGGCTGACCGTCGACGGTGACCGCGTCCGCTTCACGCGCCACGACCGTCCCGACTCGACGACCCAGCGGTTCGGCATCGCTCGAGAAGGTGACGAGGAACCCGTGGTCCTCTCCCCCGCCGAGCGCGCGTTCGACGTCGTCGCCGAGCGTCGCGGAGTCGAGGGCGATCGTGACGTCCGAGGCGTCCGCCAGGCGCGTGGCATCGAGCACCAGGCCGTCCGAGATGTCCATCATGGCGGTGGCGCCCGCGTCCGCCGCGCGGAGGGCATCGGCGATCGGGGGGCGCGGTGCGAGTTGACGCGACAGTCCGCGCGCATCGTCGGCGCCGAGCGCCGCGCGCGCCTCGGGCGTGACGACCACAGGGACATCCTCGGCATCCGTGAACCGCCCGAACAGCACCTCGAGGCCCCGCGCCGCCTCGCCGAGCTCACCGATCACGTACACCCCGTCGCCCGCCCGCGCACCGGATCGGCGCACCGGGTCACGGCCGTCGAGGCTGCCGAGGGCGGTGACGGCGATCGTGAGCGTGTCGGAGACGGTGAGATCGCCGCCCTCGACCGCGCACCCGGGGGCGAGCTCCGCGCATGCGGCAGCGAGACCGTCGGCGAACCCGCGAACGAATGCGACGGGCGTGTCATCGGGCATCGCGAGCGCCACGAGCAGGGCGACCGGCCGTGCACCCATCGCGGCGACGTCGGCGAGGTTGACCGCCGCCGATTTGAAGCCGAGGTCGAACGGCGACGACCACGCCAAGCGGAAGTCCGGGCCGTGCACGAGCGTGTCGGTCGTCGCGACCACCCGCCCGTCTGGAACGGCGAGCACGGCGGCATCGTCCCCCGGACCGACCGGAGCGGTCGAGGCGGGAAGACGATCCAGGATGCCGCGCAGGATCTGTCCCTCGGACAGTTCTCCCACAGTGGTTGCACGGGTGGTCTCGGCGTCGGTCACTCCCCCACGCTATTAGCCTGGAGGGGTGCCCCGCTCCTCCCGCCTCCTCGCGCTCCTCGCCGCCGCAGCTCTCCTCCCGGGACTCGCTGCGTGCAGCACGACGGTCGCGATGCAGCCGGCGAAGGACGCGAACAACCCCGCGTGCGCCGAGATCACCTCGCGCCTGCCGAAGACGATCTCCGGCCAGGAGCGCCGCTGGACCGACGCGCAGTCGACCGGCGCGTGGGGCGATCCGTCAGCGATCCTCATGACCTGCGGGCTCGAGACGCCGGGGCCCTCGACCCTGCCCTGCCGGGCGTTCGACGGCGTGGACTGGCTCGTCGACGAATCCCAGGCGTCTGAGAACCGCTACACGCTCACGACCTTCGGACGGAGCCCCGCGATCCAGGTCTACCTCGACTATCAGGCCGCGAGCAGCGCCGATGTCGCGCAGGCCCTCGGGCCCCTCATCCGCTCGTACCTGCCGGCGACGGGTGCCGTGTGCACCTCGGCATCCGACGCCACCGCCGCGCCGACGCCGACGCCGACCCCGTAACCGGGGTCCGGCAGAGCCGGACGCGCGACGGCGGGAGACGGGTCAGCGCGATGAACGCGCATCCACGCCCCGCCGCCATCCGCTCCCAATGCCCGCGGCTGCCGCAACGGGTACGCGCGACTCAAACCCTCTCGAGCGCCGCGTCGAGCAGATCGCTGATGAGGTCGGGGTACGACAGGCCCGAAGCGATCCAGCACGTGGGGAACATCGAGATCGGGGTGAACCCGGGCATGGTGTTCACCTCGTTCACGTAGAACTCGGTGCCGGTGTAGAAGAAGTCCACGCGTGCCAGCCCCTGGCCTCCGATCGCCTCGAACGCCTGGGCGGCGATGCGCTGCATCTCGGCCAGCTCGCCGTCGCGGAGGTCGGCGGGGCACACGAGCTCGACGCCGGCGGCGCCGAGGTACTTGGCCTCGAAGTCGTAGAACTCCCGACCCGTGACGACGATCTCGCCGGCCACGCTGACGCGCACCGGACCCCCGTCGCGCCCGGGCAGCACGCCGCACTCGACCTCACGGCCAACGATCGCCTTCTCGACCAGCACGAGGCCGTCCTCGGCGAAGGCGGTGTCGAGAGCGGCATCCAAGTCTTCCCAGCGCGAGACCTTCGTGACGCCGACGCTCGAGCCGGCCTCGTTCGGCTTGACGAACACGGGGAGGTCGAGTGCGCGAATGCGGCGCTCCCACAGCTGGCGGTCGCGGGCGAGGTCGCGGCGGGTCACCGCGACCCACGGTACGACGGGGACGTTCGCAGCCCGGAGCACCTGCTTCGTCACGTGCTTGTTCATGCCGATCGCCGACATGAGCACACCGCCGCCGGCGTACGGGATGCCGAGCAGCTCGAGCAGACCCTGCACCGTGCCGTCCTCGCCGAAACGTCCGTGCAGGATCGGCAGCACGACGTCGACGTCTCCGAGGGAGCGCGTGACCTCGCCGTCGGTCACGGTCCACTCGCGCGAGAGCGTCGAATCGGGCAGGCGCACGCGCGTACCGTTGTCGCGCACCTCGGGCAGCGCATCGGGGATGAGAGCGAACTTGTCGGGGTCGTCGTCTTCGAGGACGAAGGCGCCGTCGCGGGTGATGCCGACGGGGATCACCCGGAAGCGGTCACGGTCGATCGCCCGCAGCACCCCGCCCGCCGTGGCGGAACTGATCGAATGCTCGCTGGAGCGCCCGCCGAAGAGCACCACCACCACCGGTTTGATCATTCTGCGTCCTCTCGCCCTGCGGCTGGTCGTCGTCTGTCGTCAGGTGCGGTGCGATGTCGCGCGGGTCCATCGTCCCATCGAGCACCATCTTCACCTGCTGCACGATGGGCATGTCGACGCCGACCTGCTTCGCGAGCTGGAGAACGGGAGCCACGGATGCCAGCCCCTCGGCGGTCTGCTGCATCTGGGCCACGACCTCTTTGTAGCCGTACCCCTGGCCGAGCAGCCGCCCGGCGGTGTTGTTGCGGCTGAGGGGCGACTGGCACGTGGCGATGAGGTCGCCGAGGCCGGCGAGACCCTGCAGCGTCTCGGGCTGGGCGCCCTGAGCCACGGCAAAGTCGGTCATCTCGACGAGGCCGCGCGTGATGATCGAAGCCTTGGTGTTCTCGCCGTAGCCGACGCCGTCGACGATGCCGATGGCCACCGCGATGAGGTTCTTCAGCACTCCGCCGAACTCGGTGCCGATCACATCGGTGTTCACGAACGAGCGGAAGTACCGGTTGCGCGCGCGACGGGCCACCGCCTCGGCCGTCTCGGGGCTCAGGGAGCTGATGACGGCGGCGGTCGGTTGCTCGCGCGCGATCTCGAGCGCGAGGTTCGGACCGGATGCCACCGCGATGCGGGCAGGGTCGCACTGCAGAACCTGCTCGATGACCTGGCTCATGCGCAGGCCGCTCGACTTCTCGACACCTTTCATGAGCGAGACGAGAGGCACGCCCGTGTGCTCGACGAGCGGACGGATCGCGGCGAGGTTCTCACGCAGCGACTGGCTCGGCACGGACAGGTAGATCTGTTCGGCACCGCGCAGGGCCTCGGCCAGATCGGTCGTCGCCGTCATCGTGCGCGGCAGGTTGATGCCCGAGAGGTAGCGGCTGTTGCGCTTGGACTCGGTGATCTCGGCGGCGAGCTCGGGGCGACGCGCCCACATGACGACCGAGGCTCCGCCGTCTGCGAGGATCTTGCCGAACGTCGTGCCCCAGCTTCCGGCGCCGACGACGGCGACCCGGGGGCCCGCGGCGGGGAGCACGTTCTTACGACTCAAGACGGCCCGTCTCGTTCTGCCCGTGCTGCGACGGGTTCCAGCGCTCTGCGGGGGCGGGAAGACCCCGGATGCCGGAGAGCATCGCCGTGACCTCGTTCATCATCGCGTCGGTCGCCTTCGTCAGCGTGGCCGGCTGCGTGGGTGTCGCCGTGTAGGCGCTCATGTCCATCGCGGGGCCGAACTCGACGATGACGTGCGCGCGGCGCGGGAACTTCAGCTTCCCGTAGCGTGGCAGGATCTGCTGCACGCCCCACTGCGCCATGGGGATGAGCGGCAGATCGCCCGCGAGGGCCAGTCGCACCGCGCCCGTCTTGCCGCGCATCGGCCAGAGCTCGGGATCACGCGTGAGCGTGCCCTCGGCGTAGACGATGACGCCGCGTCCGTCGCGGGCGATCTGCTCCGCGGCTTTCATCGACTGGTTCGCGCTCGTCGAGGTGCGCGGCACCGGGACCATGCCGGTCGCCCGAAGTGCGGTCCCCAGCACGGGGACCTTGAAGAGGCTTTCCTTCGCCATGAACCGCGGAGCGCGGCCCAGTCGCCAGACGGCGACCGCGACGATCACGGGGTCGAACTCCGAGTTGTGGTTCGGAGCCAGCACGTATGCGCCCTCGCGCGGGAGGTTCTCCGCGCCGCGGATCTCGATCCGGGCGAAGAGCCCCGTGATTGGGACGATGATCGCCGCGAGCGGCCAGAAGGCGCTCGGCCGGCTCTTCTCGGGGGTCGAGGCCACCGGCGTCAGCCCACGACGTCGAAGTCGGCGTCGAGCGCGGTGAGCTTCTCGAGGAACTTCTCGTACCCGCGGCGGATGATGCCGATGTTGCGCACCGTCGACTCGCCCTCGGCCGCGAGAGCGGCGATGACGTAGCTGTAGCCACCGCGCAGGTCGGGCACCTCGACGTCGGCGCCGTGCAGCGGCGTCGGTCCGTTGATGACGGCGGCCTGCTCGAGGTCGCGGCGGGGAACCCGGCGGTCGGGGCTCGAGATGCCCTTGGGGTGCACGACGATGTCGGCGCCCATCTTGTTCAGCGCCTCGGTGAAGCCCAGGCGGTTCTCGTACACGGTCTCGTGCACGGTGGAGGTGCCCGGAGCCTGCGTGAGGGCGACGATCAGAGGCTGCTGCCAGTCGGTCATGAAGCCGGGGTGCACATCGGTCTCGACCATGACGGGCTTGAGCGAATCGCCCCGACGGAACAGGATGCCGTCCTCGCGGACGTCGAACCATCCGCCGGCCTTGCGGAAGACGTTGAGGAAGGTGAGCATGTCCTGCTGGCGAGCGCCCTTGGCGAAGATCTCGCCGTCGGTCGCCAGGGCGGCGCACGCCCAGGACGCGGCCTCGTTGCGGTCGAAGATCGCGCGGTGGTCGTAGCCGACGAGCTTGTCGACGCCCTCGATGAAGATGACGCGGTTGGGCTCGTAGGAGATGATCGCGCCCATCTTCTGCAGCACCGCGATGAGGTCCATGATCTCAGGCTCGATCGCGGCGTTGCGCAGCTCGGTCACGCCCTTGGCGCGGACGGCCGTGAGCAGCACCTGCTCGGTGGCGCCGACGCTCGGGTACGGCAGCGTGATGTTGGCGCCGTGCAGGCCGTTGGGGGCCGTGATGCGGATCCCCTCGTAGCTCTTGTCGACGACGGCGCCGAAAGCGCGCAGCGCGTCCATGTGGAAGTTGATCGGGCGGTCGCCGATGCGGCATCCCCCCAGGTCGGGGATGAGGGCCTCACCGAGCAGGTGGAGCAGCGGCCCGCAGAACAGGATCGGGATGCGAGAGGCACCGGCGTGCGCGTCGATCTCTTCGAAGTGCGCGGCGACCGCGCCGGAGGGGTCGAGGTGCAGAGTGCCCTCTTCGTCACCCTCGGTGACGGTGACGCCGTGCACCTCGAGGAGCGAACGCACCACCTTGACGTCGCTGATCATCGGCACGTCACGCAGCGTGCTCGTGGTCTCGCCCAGGAGCGCCGCCACCATCGCCTTGGTGACGAGGTTCTTCGCCCCCTTGACCTCGACGGTTCCGCGCAGAGGACGACCGCCGCGGATGGCGAGCGTCTCCGCTGCCTCCCAGTCCGGCTGCCCGATGGGGTGTTCTCCGGTGTCGGAAACGAGTGTGCTCATAGGGGGGTGGACCTCACTTCGTGGACGAGGGGCGGCAGATCGACCCGATCGGGTCGATCGGGCTCAGCGGACCGGGAGGGTCCGCGGCCGCCATGCCTCGCGGCGCGCCTCGAACTGCGTGATCTTGTCTTCGTCACGCAGCGTGAGCCCGATGTCGTCGAGCCCTTCGAGAAGCCGCCACCTAGTGTAATCGTCGATCTCGAACGAGACCTGGAGGTCTCCCACCGAGGCGGTCTTCGCGGTAAGGTCCACGGTCATCTCGATGCCGGGGTTCGCCTCGATCACCGCCCAGATCTGTTCAACCTCGTCTTCGGTGATCACTCCGGTGACCAGGCCTTGTTTGCCCGAGTTGCCACGGAAGATGTCGGCGAACTTCGGGCTCAGTACCACCTGGAAGCCATAGTCGCGCAAGGCCCACACGGCATGTTCACGGCTGGACCCCGTGCCGAAGTCGGGACCGGCGACGAGGACGGATGCCGAGCGGTAGGCGTCCTGGTTGAGGATGAAGTCCGGATCCTGACGCCAGTTCGCGAACAGCGCGTCGTCGAAGCCGGTCTTGGTGACGCGCTTGAGGAACACCGCGGGAATGATCTGGTCGGTGTCGACCGCCGAACGCTTCAGCGGCGCGGCGACACCGGTGTGCGTGGTGAACTTCTCCATGTCAGGCCTCCGCCCCGGTCGAAACGGTCTCCGCGGGGACGGGATCCAGGTCCGCCGGGCTGGACAGCGTCCCGCGCACGGCGGTGGCGGCGGCGACCAGCGGCGACACGAGGTGCGTGCGGCCTCCCTTGCCCTGGCGACCCTCGAAGTTGCGGTTCGAGGTCGACGCACAGCGCTCCCCCGGAGCCAGCTGGTCGGGGTTCATGCCCAGGCACATCGAGCACCCGGCGAAGCGCCATTCGGCACCGAAATCCACGAAGACCTTGTCGAGGCCCTCCGCCTCGGCCTCGAGGCGCACGCGCGCCGAACCGGGAACGACCATGACGCGGACGTTCTCGGCCTTGGTGCGACCCTGGATGACGGACGCGAAGGCCCGGAGGTCTTCGATGCGGCTGTTCGTGCACGAGCCCATGAACACGGCATCCACGGGGATGTCCTTCATCGGGGTGCCGGCCTCGAGGTCCATGTACTCGAGGGCCCGCTCGGCGGCGGCGCGCTCGTTGGGGTCGGCGATGTCGGCGGGGATGGGCACGACGTCGGACAGCGACACGCCCTGACCCGGGTTGGTCCCCCACGTGACGAAGGGCTCGAGCTCGTCGGCATCCAGGAACACCTCGGCGTCGTAGACTGCGCCCTCGTCGCTGGGGAGCGTGCGCCAGTAGGCGACCGCGTCGTCCCAGTCCTGACCCTGTGGGGCGTGCGGCTTGTCCTTCACGTAGGCGAACGTCGTCTCGTCGGGGGCGATCATGCCCGCGCGAGCGCCGGCCTCGATCGACATGTTGCACATCGTCATGCGCCCCTCCATCGAGAGGGATCGGATGGCGCTCCCGCGGAACTCGAGCACGTAGCCCTGCCCGCCGTTGGCGCCGATCTTCGCGATGATGGCGAGGATGATGTCCTTCGCGGTGACGCCGGGCTTGAGGTCGCCCTCGACCGTGATCGCCATCGTCTTGAAGGGCTTGAGCGGCAGCGTCTGCGTGGCGAGCACGTGCTCGACCTCGCTCGTGCCGATACCGAACGCCATCGCGCCGAAAGCGCCGTGCGTCGAGGTGTGCGAGTCGCCGCAGACCACCGTGATGCCGGGCATCGTCAGCCCGAGCTGCGGACCGACGACGTGCACGATCCCCTGCTCTTTGTCACCCAACGAGTGGATGCGGACGCCGAACTCCTCGGCGTTGCGGCGCAGGGTGTCGATCTGCGTCCGGCTCGTGAGGTCGGCGATCGGCTTGTCGATGTCGAGTGTCGGGGTGTTGTGGTCTTCCGTCGCGATCGTCAGATCGAGCCGGCGCACCGGTCGGCCCTCGGCACGCAGACCGTCGAAGGCCTGCGGGCTGGTGACCTCGTGCACGAGGTGCAGGTCGATGTAGATGAGGTCGGGCTGACCGTTCTCGCCCTTGACCACGAGGTGGTCGTCCCAGACCTTCTCGGCCAGGGTGCGGGGGCGGTCCGGAATCCGGATGCCGTCGATCGGGGTGGTGCTCATGTTTGCGTTTCTCCTCGGGAGGGGTGTGAGGCCCGCGACGAACTCCGCGACGAGAGAGGCCTAGAACAAGGTCTCGTCGCGGCCGCTAAGGAGGAGGCGAGCGATCCGCACCCGGTCACGATACCACCGGGCTCACCCGCGCCGGCCGCGCCACGATGTCCGCGTCGTGAGCGGCACGTGTAATAGAGCGCCGCACATTTCGCCGTCGGCGACTCCGCCGTGCGAGCCTGGGCCGATCCCGTCACCCCGTCGGGAAGGGCCCGACCCGAGAGCCCGCCCCGACCCCGCGAAACGGAGCGTGACCCATGACCGCGAAAGCCGACACCGGATTCTCGACCCGCCAGGTGCACGCGGGTTCGGCCACCGCGCAGGCCTCGCCGCGGGCCACGCCGATCTACCTCACGGCGGGTTTCACCTTCGACGACCTCGACGCCTCGGCCGAGCACTTCGGCACCGGCGCCGGCTTCGGCTACACCCGCACGGGCAACCCCACGATCCAGGCCGTCGAGGAGCGTCTCGCCTCACTCGAGGGCGGCGACCAGGCCGTCCTCGTCTCGAGCGGCCAGGCGGCGGTCACCGTCGCCCTGCTGGCTCTGGCCGGGGCGGGCGACCACGTCGTGGTCTCTGAGCACATCTACGAGGGCACGCGCGGACTGCTCCTCGACAATCTCGCACGCCTCGGCATCGAGACGACCTTCGTCCCCACGGGTGATCTCGCCGCCTGGCGCGACGCCATCACCCCGCGCACCCGCGCCCTATTCGCCGAGACGCTCTCGAACGCCCGCAACGACGTCCTCGACATCGCCGCCGTCTCGGCGATCGGCCGCGAGCACGGCATCCCCCTCGTCGTCGACAGCACCTTCACGACCCCCTACCTCCTTCGCCCGATCGAGCACGGCGCCGCCGTCGTCGTGCACTCCGCCAGCAAATTCCTCGCGGGACAGGGTGCGGTGCTCGGCGGGGTGATCGTCGACGACGGTCGCTTCGACGCCGCGGCATCCGGTCACCTCTTCCCGCACCTCGTGCAGACCGACCGCCTGGGCGGGGCGAGCTACGCCGAGAAGCACGGCCCTCGTGCCCGCGGCGCGTACATCCGCGAGAGCGCTGCGCCGCGATTCGGTCCGTCGCCGTCTCCGTTGAACGCCTTCCTCATCGGCCAGGGCATCGAGACGCTGAGCCTGCGCGTGGAGCGGCAGTCGCAGAACGCCCTCACCGTCGCGCGATGGCTCGAGCAGCGCCCCGAGGTCGAGCGCGTGGACCACGTCGGTCTCGAGTCGCACCCCGACTTCGACCTCGGAAAGCAGTACCTCACGCGCGGCACCGGGTCGGTGTTCACCGTGACGCTGCGGGGCGGCCTCGAGGCGGCGCGCCACGTCGTGCAGTCGGTCGAGGTCATCACGCACATGACGCACCTCGGCGACGTGCGCTCGCTCGTCCTGCACCCGCAGAGCACCTCGCACTCGGCACGGACTGTCGGAGAGCGTGAGAGCGCGGGGGTGTTCCCCGGCACGATCCGTCTGTCCATCGGGATCGAGGACATCGACGATCTGCTCGCCGACCTCGAGCAGGCGCTCGTGGGCGTCCCCGTCGTCGAGCGCGAGACGGTCGTCCTGTGAGCCGGCTGCAGCATTTCGGCTGGTTCCTGGCGCGCGGCTTCGGTCCGCACGGATGGGGCCACCCGTACCTCCGGTGGAATCATCGCTGGACCGAGCCGGGGCTCTATCAGGACTCGGCGCGCACGCTCGAGCAGGCCGGATTCGACCTGCTGATCATCGAGGACGCCCCCTCGCTCGGCAGCGCCGAGACCATCGACCTGCGCGTCCGGCACGCGTTCGGCGGGCCCAAGCACGATCCGCTGCTGCTCGCCCCGTACCTCTTCGCCGCGACGAGACATCTCGGGGTCGTGCCCACGGTGAACCCCGCGGCGTACCTGCCGTACACGGCGGCCCGGCAGTTCGCGACGCTTCAGCACCTCAGCGGGCACCGTCTGGGCCTGAACGTCGTGACCGACACCGGCAGCGCACGCCACTTCTCGACCGCGCCGCAGCTCGGGCATGACGCGGCGTACGACCGGGCAGAGGAGTGGCTCGACGGCATCCGTCAGCTCTGGCGCAGCTGGGGCGAGGGCGCCCTCGTCGTCGACGAGGAGTCCGGCGTCTACGCCGACGGGACGAGACTAGATGCCACCCGCCACCGCGGCGAGTACTTCGGGTTCGACGGGCCGTTGAACGCGATCCCGTTCACCGATGGCGAGCCCGCGATCGTCTCGCCCGGGGGGTCGGGGCGCGGTCTCTCGTTCGCCGGGCACAACTCCGACGTGCAGCTCGCCCTCGCGCCTCTCGACGAGGCCAGCATCCGCGGATACCGCGAGCGGATCCACACCGCCGCACGGGCGGCCAGGCGCGCCGCGTCCGACATCAAGATCCTCTTCGCGATCCAGCCGGTACTTGTGTCATCGTCGGACGAGGCGGATCGTCTGGTCGCGGCGTCCGCCCACCCCGACGAGGAGGCCCTGATCGCCATCGCACGCAGGCAATCGAGCGATCTCGAGACAGACCTGACCGGGCTCGATCTCGACAAACCGCTCGATCGGTCGATCTTCGGCGACCACGTGTCGGAGGGCAGCATCAAGCGGCTCGTCGGGAAGCACGACGACGACGCTCCGCTGCGGACGCTCCTGGGTGCGCATGCACGGCTGGGGCGTCTGAACGACGGCTCCGGCTTCGTGGGCACGGCGGACGAGTTCGCCGACCGTATCGAGGAACTCGGCGAGTGGGGCAACGACGGCGTCCTGCTGTGGGGCGACCTGCACCCCGTCACCGTGCACCGCGTTCTCGACGACCTCGTGCCGATCCTCCGGCGGCGCGGCATCCTCCGTGAGGAGTTCGTCGACGGCGGCCTGCACGCGAATCTGCGGGCGTTCTAGGTCCCGGATGCCGGCACCCGACGCCCCCGTCGGTTGCGCTGAGGGGCCCGCGACACAGCGGCCGCGTCAGTCGCGCTCGGGCTGCTCCACCGTCTTCGGCGTCCCCTTCTCGTCGGCGACCGCGGCGGCGGCATCCTGAGACTCCCCCGCAGCGGGCTCGCGACGCGCGGCGATCAGGCTCGCGATGGTCGCGACGGCCATCGACACCACGATCACCGCGAGCGAGACCCACGTCGAGATCTCGGGCGCCCACTCGATCGGTTCGCCGCCGTTGATGAACGACAGTTCGTTGACGTGCATCGCGTGCAGGATGAGCTTCACGCCGATGAAGGCGAGGATGAAGGCGATGCCGTAGTGCAGGAACTTCAGGCGGTCGAGCAGGTCGCCCAGCAGGAAGTACAGCTGCCGCAGACCCATCAGCGCGAAGAGGTTCGCAGTGAAGACGATGAACGGACTCTGCGTGATACCGAAGATCGCGGGGATCGAGTCGATTGCGAACAGCAGGTCGGTCACGCCGATCGCGACGAAGACGATGATCATGGGCGTGAAGAGCTTTTTGCCGTTCACCCGCGTGATCACCTTCTTACCGTCGTAGGCGTCGCTCATCGGCAGGAGACGGCGAAGCGTCCGGACGATCAGGTTCTCTTTCTGTGAGTCGTCGTCGTGGTCGTCTCCCGGGAAGGCCTGGCGGATGGCCGTGTACACGAGGAACGCACCGAACAGGTAGAAGATCGGGCTGAAGTTCTCGATAATCGTCGCGCCGACGAGGATGAACGCACCGCGCAGGATGAGCGCGATGATGATGCCCACCATCAGCACCTCCTGCTGGTAGCGGCGGGGCACCGAGAACTGGCCCATGATCAGCACGAAGACGAACAGGTTGTCGATCGAGAGGCTGTACTCGGTCAGCCAGCCCGCGACGAACTGCCCGGCGACCTCTCCCCCGGCCACGATCCACAACACCCCCGCGAAGATCAGCGCGAGGGTCACGTAGAACACGACCCAGAGCGTCGACTCCTTCGGCGCCGGAATGTGAGGCCGCTTGAGGATGATCAGCAGGTCGGCGACCAGGATCAGCACGAGCACGACGAGCGTGATCGTCTGGAAGAGAGGGTCGAGCTGCAGCTCCATCGCGGGCCTTTCATCGGGGGGAAACGCTCGAGTTTATCCGCCCGCCCCGCTCGCGCCGCGGCTTGTGCACGTACTGCTCATTCCGTGCGTACATCCGTGAGACGATCCGGCGCGGTCGGACACCTCTGGATGAGAGAGTGCTCCCGGGGCTCACCCGGAGAGCGGAACGGATGCCATGACCCACGACGTCATCGACGACAGGGCCCTCGTGGCGCGCGCCGCCGGCGGGTCGGAGGTCGCCTATCGCGAGCTGTACCGGGCGTACGCGCGGCCGGTGTACTGGATCGCCTTCGGCCTGGTCGGTGACGCGGCGGACGCGGAAGACGTCGTGCAGGAGACGTTCGTCGTCGCCTGGCGCAAGATCCCGTCGCTCCGGCTGGAGGGCGAGTCCCTGCTGCCGTGGCTCGCGACCGTCTGCCGGCTGCAGGCGCAGAACCGGCTGCGGGCTCGTCGCCGTCACAGTTCGCACGACGCGCTGAGCGAAGAGATCCCTTCGGCGGTCGACGTGGAGGCACAGGTCGTGCAGGCGCAGACGGTGTCGGCCATCCTCGCCGAGGTCGACCGGCTCAGCGACCTCGACCGCGAGATCTTCCGCCTGTGCGCCGCCGAGGGCTACGGATACGAAGCCGCCGCCGTCTCGCTGGGCGTCTCTCACGGCACCGTCCGCAACCGGCTCTCGCGCATCCGCTCCCGGGTGCGCGCCACCGCGATCGAGACGGAGACCCCATGACCGCGCCCACGCTTCCCCCGTTCTCGGACGAGCGGAGGGACGCCATCGAGCAGGCGGTCTTCGGCCGCATCGCCGACGACCGCCAGCGCACACGTCGGCGCCACCGCGGCATCTGGACGGGCGTCGGGGCGGCCGCGGCCGTCGTCGTTGTCGCCGCCGTCATCGGACCCTCGCTGGCCTCCTCCTCCGGGGCGGGCGGGTCGGCGATCGTGGGGGCCAGCGGCGAAGGGCTGACCGACCAATACGCCGACGGCTTCGAACGCGCACCGATCGTTCCCGTCGTTCCCGGTCAGGATGCCGCGGGGTCGTCGTCCTCTTCAGCAGACGCGGCCTCCGGCGACGCGGCGGCACGTGACGCCGCGACCCGCTACATCGTCGCGACCGGGTCCGGCACGGTCGAGGTCGACGACATCGCGGCGGCGATCGACGAGATCGGTGCCGCCGCGACCGGGGCGGGCGGGTACGTCGAGTCGTCGCAGCTCGGCGGCGCCACCGGCGCGGTGCCCTTCGAGGGCTCGGCGACGGGCCCCGCGGCATCCTCGGGCTGGATCACCGTGCGCGTTCCGGCAGCCGCGCTCACGAGCACGATGGACGGCCTTCGCCAGGTCGGAGAGGTCACCGGCACCACGGTCAGTCGCTCCGATGTGACCGAGCAGACGGTCGACCTGCGCGCACGCGTCGCGGCCGGCGAGGCCTTGGTGGCGCGCTTGACGCAGCTGCTGGCGCAGGCCGGCTCGGTGTCGGACCTGATCACCGCCGAGTCCGCTCTCGCCGAGCGTCAGGCGCAGCTCGACTCCGACCGGCAGGTGCTGCAGTCGCTCGAGTCGCAGGTCGCGATGTCGTCGTTGAGCGTGCAACTCGTCGAGCGCTCCCCCGCCGTCGCCGCCGACCCCGCCGGCTTCGGCGACGGCCTCGGCGCCGGCTGGAACGGTCTCGTCGCCACGATGAACGGGATCGTGATCGGCCTCGGGTTCCTGCTGCCGTGGCTCGCGGTGGCGGGCGTGGTCCTGGCGGTGGTGTGGGGGGTTCGCCTCCTGGTGCGGCGCCGCCGAGCCGAACGCGAAAGCTGAGCCGCGCTTACTCTGCACCGGAGTCGGATCGGAGCAACGGAATCGGATGCCGGGAGTCCTGGCATCCGATTGTGGTGCACGTCTCCGATTCTGTTGCGGAGTCCGGGCACCCCCGGCAACGAAAGAAGCCCCGACCATTCGGTCGAGGCTTCTTTCGTGTTGGTGACCCCAGCGGGATTCGAACCCGCGTTACCGCCGTGAGAGGGCGGCGTACTAGGCCGCTATACGATGGGGCCGCGTCGTCAACCATCTAAGTATGCATGACAGTTGACGCCCACGCAAAATCGAGGCCGAGCCATCGACTTCTCGGGCGTGTCCGGCCACGGTACCGCGGGACGGCTCCGGACGGAAGACCCGTTGCACGCTGTTCACCCGCAGCGCCAGAGCTTGCCTGTCTCGCGGCGACAGGAGTTGACTTTCATCATGCGCCTCACGAAGCACGAACACGCCGCCCTCGTCCTCGTCGAATCCGGTCACTCGCTGGTGATCGACCCGGGCAGTTTCACCTCGCCCCTCGAAGAGCTCACGAACCTCGACGGCATCGTCATCACCCACGAGCACGCCGACCACTGGACGCCGGAGCACCTCACCCGCCTGCAGAAGGCCCACCCCGGCGTGCCGATCTACGGCCCCGAGGGCGTGCGCGACGCCGCGGCCGGCTTCGATGTCACCGTGGTGAACCCGGGCGACACCCTCGACCTCGGGCCCTTCCACCTCGAGTTCTTCGGCGGGAAGCACGCGGTCATCCACTCCTCGATCCCCGTCGTCGACAACGTCGGCGTTCTCGTGAACGACACGTTCTTCTACCCCGGCGACTCCTTCACCGTTCCCAAGCACAAGAAGATCGCTCTGCTCGCGGCCCCCGTGGGAGCGCCGTGGCTCAAGGTCGGCGACGCCATCGACTACGTCCTCGACGTCAAGCCCGAGCGCGTCTTCGCCACGCACGACATGACCCTCTCGGTCGCCGGTAAGCAGATGGGCGACGCACGCTTGACGTGGGCGGTGGAGCAGAACGGCGGCTCGTTCGTCGACCTGAAGCCGGGCGACTCCGTCGAGGTCTGACGAACCCGGCACACCGGGCTCCGGAACCTTCCAGCACCTGCGCTCCCGTTCAGCGCAGCAACGCCCCGCGAGACGGAGTCGTCCGGAGCACGGCACACACCGACACACGAAAACACCGGATGCCACGAGCCTCAGGCCCGTGGCATCCGGTGTTCTACCGAGAAGTGCTTACTGTGCGTCGAGATCGGTCTCGAGAAGGGCGACGAGCTCGTCGAGCGCCTGCTCGGCGCCCTCGCCCTCGGCCTTGAGCGTCACGACGGTGCCGTGACCGGCCCCGAGGCCCATGAGCGAGAGGATGCTGCCGGCGTTCAGGTCGGCACCGCCCTCGGCAGCGATCGTGACGGGAATCTTCTTCTCCTGCACGGCCTGCACGAAGAGCTTCGCGGGGCGGGCGTGGAGGCCCGAGGCGCTCGCGATAGTGGCCTGACGTTCTGCCATGGTGAATCCTTCCGATTCGACGGGGTGTTACGCGGCGACCGTGGCTGCGGGAGCAGCCTCGGCGACGGCGGCGTCTTGCGTGTTGCGGCCGATGCCCTTGAGGGCGACGACGATCAGCGCAGTCACGACGGTACCCGCCACGATTGCGAGGGCGAAACCCCAGAAGGGGTTGATCGCGAAGAACACGAAGATGCCACCGTGAGGGGCGAACGACTGCACCGAGAGCAGCATGCTCAGACCGCCCGTGATCGCGCCGCCCACCATCGAGGCGGGGATGACGCGCAGCGGGTCGGCCGCGGCGAACGGGATCGCGCCTTCGGAGATGAACGAGGCACCGAGCAGCCAGGCGGCCGCGCCGTTCTCGCGCTCGACCGGCGTGAACTTCTTGCGGGCGAGCAGCGTCGAGGCGAGCGCCATCGCGAGCGGAGGCACCATACCGGCGGCCATGACCGCGGCCATGATCAGATACGGGGTGGTGTTCGTCTGGGTCGCGGCGGCGAGGCCCGTGGTGGCGAAGACGTAGGCGACCTTGTTGACGGGTCCGCCGAGGTCGAAGCACATCATGAGGCCGAGGATGACGCCGAGCACGATGGCTCCGGCTCCGCTCGAGGCGAGACCGGTCAGGCCCTCGGTGAGAGCGGCCATGAGAGCCGCGATCGGGCGGCCCAGGAAGAGGATCATCAGGCCCGAGGCGAAGATCGACCCGAGGAACGGCACGATCACGACCGGCATGAGACCGCGCAACCAACGCGGAGCGTCGAAGCGGCCGAGCCACCAGGCGATGAAGCCCGCGAGCAGACCGCCGATGATGCCGCCGATGAAGCCGGCGTTCATGAGCACGGCCACGGCACCGGCGACGAAACCGGGGGCGATGCCGGGGCGGTCGGCGATGGCGTAGGCGATGAAGCCCGCGAGGACCGCGACGATGAAGCCCATCGAGGTCGCGCCGATCATGAACGCGACCGAACCCAGGTACTGGCCGATCGGGCCGAGCGGCGAGGTGATGCCCTCGGTCGGCAGATCCCACAGCGAATTCTGGATGATGACGTTCGACGCGTTCGCCGTCACCTGGTAGCCGCCGAGCAGGAAGCCGAGCGCGATCAGCAGACCGCCACCGGCGACGAACGGGATCATGTAGCTGACACCGGTCAGCAGCCAGCGCTGGATGCGACGGCCCACCGACTGCTGCGCCGCGGGAGCGTCGGACGCGGATGCCGCGGCGGCACCGCCCTGCACGCGTGCGGCGTTGGGGTTCTCGCTGGCGGCGAGGGCCTCGGCGATGAGCTGCTTCGGCTGCTCGATGCCGCGCTTGACGCCGGCGCGGACGACGGGCTTGCCCGCGAAGCGCTGGGGCTCGCGCACGTCGACGTCGACCGCGAAGATGACGGCGTCGGCGTCGTCGATGACGCTCTGCGGGAGAGCCTTGTATCCGCTGGAACCCTGGGGCTCGACGATGAGGTCGACACCCTCGGTCTCGGCACCGGCGGCGGTGAGCGCGTCGGCGGCCATGAACGTGTGGGCGATGCCGGTGGCGCAGGCTGTGACGGCGACGATCTTCTTCGTCTTGACGGTCGTGCGGGCCTCGGCGCGCGTCGCGGCCGGGGCGGCTGCGGCGGGAGCTGCGGGAGCGACCGGGGCGTCGGCGGGGGTGATGGCATCCGTGATGATTCGAACGGCCTCGGCGGGCGTCTGCGCCGAGCGCAGACCCGACATGAAGTCGTTGTTCATCAGGCTGCGCGCGAGCTGCGAGAGCACCGACAGGTGCGCCTCGTCGGCGCCCTCGGGGGCGGCGATCAGGAACACGATGTCGGCCGGACCGTCGGGCGCGCCGAAGTCGACCCCGGGGGTCAGCCGGGCGAAGGCGAGGGTGGGCTCGGTGACCGAGGCGCTGCGCGCGTGCGGGATGCCGATGCCGCCGGGCAGGCCGGTCTCGTCCTTCTGCTCACGCGCCCAGGCGTCGTCGAACAGTTCTTGGGCACTGCGCGCGCGGCCCTGCGCGACGACGCGCTCGGCCAGGGCGCGGATCACCGACTGCTTGTCGGTGCCCAGGGGCACGTCGAGAGTGACGAGCTCCGGAGTGATGATGTCGGACATTGTCAGTGACCTCCGTGGTCAGGATGTTGCGATGGGGGTGGGGAATTCGGTGACGGCGATCGCGCCCGAAGGCAGATCGTCGGGGGTCGGCGCCTGCGTGCCCGGCAGAGTGGCGGCGGCCGCTCCGTAAGCGATGCTGCGCGCGAGACGGTCGGGGGCCGCGGTCCCCTCGAGGTCGGCGAGCAGGTAGCCGGCGAGCGAGCTGTCGCCCGCGCCGACGGTGCTGGAGACCTGGATCTTGGGGGCGCGTCCGCGCCAGGTGCCCTCGGCGGTGAAGAGCAGGGCACCATTGGCGCCGAGAGTGACGAGGGCGGATGCCACGCGGTCCGGGACCAGCGACTGCGCGCGGCGTGACGCGGAGGCGATCACGTCGTCGTCGGATTGCGGCTCTTCGCCGACGAGTTCGGCCAGCTCTTCGTGGTTGGGCTTGATGAGGTCGGGGCGGGCGGTCTCGACGACCGCGGCGAGAGCCGGACCCGAGGCGTCGACCGCGACGAGAGGAGCCGCGCTCCCCCACCGCTCACGGACGGCGGTGATGAGGTCCGCGTAGAACGAGGTCGGCACGCCGGGAGGCAGCGATCCCGCGAGGACCAGCCACGTGGCGCCCTCGGAGGCGGCGACGACTCCCGCCACGAGAGCTTCGGCCTCGGCGGCCGAGAGCTCGGCACCCGGCAGGTTGAGCTTGGTGGTCTCGCCCACGGGATCGGTGATGGTGAGGTTGGCGCGGGCACGCCCGGCCACCTCGATCACGTCGAGGGCGATGCCGGTGTCCTCGAGCAGCAGGCGGTAGGGGTCGTGTGCGTTGACGGGCACTACCGCGCGGGCGGGTGCACCGGCTGCCGACACCACGCGGGCGACGTTCACGCCCTTGCCCCCGGCGTCCTCACGCGACGACAGGGCGCGCTGCACCTCGCCGGGCTGCAGGGCCTCGGACAGCACGACGGCGCGATCGGCGGACGGGTTGGCGGTCAGGGTGACGATCATGCGACGCGTACCTCGATATCGGCGGCCTCGAGGGCCTCGGAAAGCGCCGCGGGAGGGGCGGCGTCGGTGACGAGCACGTCGAGCTCGTCGAGTCGGGCGAAGCACACGAGAAGCTCTTCGCCGAACTTGGCCGCGTCGGCGAGGAGCACGACGCGACGAGCGGACTGGATGATCGCGGCCTTGACGGCGGCCTCGTCGGGATCGGGGGTGCTCAGACCGAAACCGGCACTCAGGCCGTTCGTCCCCACGAACGCGATGTCGGGACGCAGCTGACCGATGGTGCGCACAGTGTGAGCCCCGACCGCTGCGGCGGTGACGCCGCGAACGCGTCCGCCGATCGTGGTGAGCTGGACACGCTCTTCACCGGCGAGCAGGTGTGCGGCTTCGAGGGAGTGCGTCACGACCTCGACACCGCCGATCCCCGCCCCGAGGGCGGCCGGGAGGAGCGCGGCGACCGCGGCGGGCGTGCTACCGGCGTCGAGGAAGATCGAGCCGCGGAAGTCGGGGCCGAGCAGGGTCACAGCCTCGGCGGCGATGGCGCGCTTGGCGTCGCGATGACGCTCACGACGCTCGGTGAGCGGTGATTCCGCCGTGCTCGCACGACCGATGTCGACGGCGCCGCCGTGCACGCGGCGCAGAGAGCCGAGCCCCTCGAGACGGTCGAGGTCGCGACGAACGGTCTCCGTGGTGACGTCGAAGCGGCGAGCCAGATCGACGACGCTGACACGTCCGATCTCGCGCAGTTCGCGCTCGATGAGCTGTTGGCGCTCCATTGCGTACACGGGGATCTCCTTCGAAGATTCCCACACGATACAACACGAAACCACACGGGGCAACAGATTCTCGGGCGTGGCGCTCGCCGACGCGCGTCGGAGGTCGCCCATTCGACGACGAGCCAGGTCCGGGACGAGTCGTCACGGGCTCATCTGGCACTCGGCTCGGTCTCGTACGACACCGAGCCGGTGCACGATAAGGCCGGGCGAGGGCAGCAGGAAGGCCTGCCCGGTTGCCGTGACGGGGCGCTCCACGATCCCGTTCGAACGGGCCGCCTGCATCCTGGCGCGGCCCCCGACGCGGGCGCTCAGGGCGCGACGACGGACAGGGTGAAGCGGATCGTCTTGCCGTCGGGACCTGTGAGGGTGGCGTCGGTCTTCCCGACCGCGTGCGGCAGAAACCCGGGGCGGAAGACCGACCCTTCGGACGGTCCTCCGGGCGAGAAGTCGGCGATAGCGTTATCGGCCGTCGACCCGGTCCACTCGGCCTCGGTGCCGTCGGGAACGGCGACCACGAGCGAGGTGCCGATCTTCACCGTCGCGTCTTTGCCGTCGAGGTCCTCGGGCGAGGCGACCGTCGGCGCAAAGGCCTGATCGTCCATCGATGCGGCGGGGCTGGGCGCCTCGACGGCGGGAACGGCGGGAGCGTCGGATGCCGTGGGCGCACACCCCGCGAGCACGACGACCGCCGTGACGACCAGGGCGAGCCGGAGAGCGAGGGAGCGCTGCACGGGGACCTTCTTCCGCCGAGAGGGCGCGGTCTGCGTCCCTCGCTCGGATGCTAACCCCGGAAGTCTTTGATCGCGCCGAGCGCGCGCCGGGCTCAGTCCCCGAGGGGGATCTCGACGGAGGTGACCGACGAGCCGCCGAGGTCGAGCAGTCCCGGAACGGGCGCGGGCTGTTCGTCGTCGGGGAGGAGCTCCGCCCGCGTCTTCGGTCGAGCAGGTTCGCCGGGGAGCCCCGCCCACTCGCTCGGTTCCTCGGGTCGCTGTACGAAGAGTCCCATGTCCCTATCCTCTCTCCGCCCGGCGCGTCACGGCAGGGGGTGGGCTGTGAAGAACGTTTCGATCAGGGGCGTGGCCGCGAGCTGGCTCGGATCCGGGCCGCCGGGCCAGACGTGCCCTCCCCCGTTGAGCCGGTAGTGGATAAGGGCGCCGCGGTCACGGCATCCGGTCCAGGTCTGTCTCGTCACGCCCGGTGCGACGGTGTCGGACCGCGGGTCGGACGCGCAGCCGTTGCGCGTCGCCACCTGCGACAGCCACAGCGGTACGGGCGCGACCGTCGCCTCGTGCCGCGTGCCGCCGTCGTAGGGAATGACGTCGTCGGCGGTGCCGTGGAATTCGATCACGGGCACAGGGGGCCCGCTCGGGCAGGGCGCGTTGGTCGCGGGATAGATGGCTCCGGACACCACCGCGAAGGCGGCGATGCGCTCCGGCATTGCGCACGACAGCAGCGACACGAAGCCGCCACCGTTCGAGATGCCCGCGGCGAACACGCGCTTCGCGTCGATGCACAAGCGCGACGCGACATCGTCGAGCAACGCGGAGGTGAAAGCGATGTCGTCGGCGCCCGAGGAGTACGGCGCCCCTTGCCACCCGGTGCCCGCCGCGGTGCTCGCCGGTTGCGGGTAGACGACGACCGCGCCGCTGTCGTCGAGGGCGGTGAGCTGCTCCAACTGCCCGGCCGGCATGCGGTATCCCGCGAAGGCGAGGATGAGCGGCGTCGGGCTGGTCGCCGCGAGCGTCGCGGGGACGTGCACGGTGTAGCTGCGGGGCGCGTCGTCGACCGTCACCGAGAGGGGGGTGCTCGTGCCCGGCTCGAGGGACGGGGTCGCGTCGCAGCCGGACGGCGTGGGCGCTCCCGCCGGGCTTGCACTGCACCCCGCGAGGACGGCCACGGCGATAATCGCGGCGAGGACGGCGAGCGAGCGGAGGCGCATCGGGTCATCCTACGGTTCGCCTCGAAACGGCCGATGCCGGCTCTTCGCACGCACGCGAAAGGCCCGGGATCTGAACGATCACCGGGCCTTTTCGTGAAGCTGGGGTACCTGGACTCGAACCAAGAACAACGGAACCAGAAACCGCCGTGTTGCCAATTACACCATACCCCAATGGCTTCGAGCCGTAACTCGTGCCGAGGATCAAGCTTACGCGACAGCGGGCCGTGCACCAAACCGGCGCCTCGCTGCGCGCGTCCCGGGCGCGTCCCGGGCCGCTCCTCGCCGGGCGCCGATGACGGAGAATCGCGCGGAACGCGGACGTCCGGCGCGAAAGTTCCGATCTGCGTCGCATTCTCCGAGTCCAGCGCCTCCGAGCGCCCGAAAACACGCGATCCCCGCGACCGTCAGGGTCACGGGGATCGTCGCGCGGTGTGCTCAGCCCAGGTGCGCCACCAGCGCTTCGAGGCGACGGATCGACTCGGCCTTGCCGAGCAGTTCCATCGACTCGAACAGCGGCGGCGAGATACGGCGTCCGGTGAGGGCGACGCGGGGCGGACCGTAAGCCACACGAGGCTTGAGGCCCAGATCGTCGACGAGCGCACCCGACAGCGCCTCTTGGACGGCAGCGGCGGTGAAGTCGTCGACACCTTCGAGAGCGCGGACGGATGCCGTGAGCACCTCGGCCGCGTTGGCGGGCAGACCCTTGAGGGCGTCGTCGGCGTAGTCGACGTCGGAGACGAAGAGGAAGCCCAGCATCCCCGGCACCTCGCCCAGCAGCTGCACGCGCTCTTGCACGAGAGGAGCCGCCTGCGCGATGAGCGCACGATGCTCGTCGCTCGGCTGCTCGGCGATGTACCCCGCACCTGCGAGGTACGGGACGATGCGGGCGGCGAAGTCCTCGGCATCCAGCATCCGGATGTGGTCGCCGTTGATGGCCTCGGCCTTCTTCTGGTCGAAGCGCGCCGGGTTCGGGTTGACGTCGGCGATGTCGAAGGCGGCGATCATCTCGTCGAGCGAGAACACGTCGCGGTCGGCCGAGAGCGACCATCCGAGCAGCGAGAGGTAGTTGAGCAGACCCTCGTGGATGAAGCCCTTCTCGCGCTGCAGGAACAGGTCGGCCTGCGGGTCGCGCTTGGACAGCTTCTTGTTGCCCGTCTCGCCGAGCACGAGCGGCATGTGCCCGAAGCGCGGCAGGTAGTCGGTCACCCCGGCGTCGAGCAGCGCGCGGTACAACGCGAGCTGACGCGCGGTGGAGGGCATGAGGTCTTCGCCGCGGATGACGTGGGTGATGCCCATGAGCGCGTCGTCGACCGGGTTCACGAAGGTGTAGAGCGGGATGCCGCCGGCGCGCACGATCACGAAGTCGGGGAACGATCCGGCGGGGAAGGTGACCTCGCCGCGGATGAGGTCGACGAAGGTGAGGTCTTCGTCGGGTACGCGCACGCGCCACGCGGGCTCGCGCCCCTCGGCGCGGAAGGCGGCCTTCTGCTCGTCGGTGAGGTCGCGGTCGTAGTTGTCGTAGCCGAGCTGCTTGGCGCGGCCGTTGGCCTCGTTGCGCGCGTCGATCTCTTCGGCGGTCGAGTAGCTCTCGTACACCGCTCCCGCGGCGATGAGCTTGTCGAGCACCTCGCGGTAGATCTCGTGGCGCTGCGACTGACGGTACGGCGCGTGCGGACCGCCGACCTCGACGCCTTCGTCCCAGTCGATGTTCATCCAGCGCAGCGCCTCGAGGAGCTGCTGGTAGCTCTCTTCGCTGTCGCGCGCGGCGTCGGTGTCTTCGATACGGAAGACGAGCTTGCCGCCGTTGTGCCGGGCGTAGGCCCAGTTGAACAGGACGGTGCGGATGAGACCGACGTGCGGCAACCCCGTGGGTGAGGGGCAGAAGCGGACGCGAACGTCGGTGCCGGAGGCGGTCGTGGTGCGGGGATCGGGCGTGGCAGACATCCCCTTGATCCTATCGGCGGGCGGTGGCGCTTCCCGAGTGCCGCAGATGATCGGCCAGGACCTCGCCCATGACCTCGAGTGCGGCTCCGACCGCGGGCACGTGCTCGGCTCCCCGAGCGGTGATCACGTGCAGGGTCCGCGCTTCGGCGGCGGGCAGCCGCGGCGCCGCGATGCCCGACAGCATCGGGAGAGATGCCACGGCCATCCGCGGCAGGATCGCCATGCCCACACCCTGGGCGACGAGGTTCTCGACGGCGATGAAGTTGTCGGTTTCGAAAGCGATGTCGGGGATGAACCCCGAGCGTCCGCACGCCTCGAGCAGATGGCCGCGGCACTGCGGGCAGCCCGCGATCCACCGCTCCCCCGCGAGTCGCGAGAGATCGATGGGGTCATGGGCTGCCGCGGGGTGGTCGGCGGGAACGACCACCACGGTGTCGTCGGCGCCGATGAGCCGGGCCGCGAGTCCGGATGCCGCGGACTCCAGATGTTCGCGGCGGTCGCCGGGGTAGCTGTAGGTGAGGGCGATGTCGGCGCGGTTCTCGCGAACGGCGGCGATGGCCTCGGGCGGCTCGGCCTCGACGAAACTGATGGACACACCCGGTCGGCGAGCGGTCACGGCGGCGATGACGCGCGGAACGACCGTCGACGACGCCGACGGGAACGCGGCGATCCGTACGCGACCGGCCCGCAGACCCCGCAGCTCGGCGAGGTCTCCGGCGGCCGCGTCGAGAGCCGTGGTGACGGCGGCGGCGTGGCGGGCGAGGATCGACCCCGCCTCGGTGAGACGCACGCCTCGCCCGACACGTTCGACGATCGGCATCCCGGCGCGCCGCTCCAGACGGCGCAGCTGCTGACTCACGGCCGGTTGGCTGTAGCCGAGAAGGCGGGCGGCGGCGGTGATCGACCCGGTGTCGGCGATCGCCTTGACCACGCGCAGGGCGTTCGCGTCGAGGGAGTCGTCAATGTCGGGCATGGCCATACATAAGCAGAAGTGATGGTTCTCATGCAACACCTGTTCTAGTGCAATGACATGGGCGACGCGATCCTGGATTCATGAGCAACCTCGCCTCGCACTTCGCCGGTGGTCGCGACTATCTCGCGGCCTGCACCCTCGGCCTGCCGTCGCGCGCCACGGTGGACGCGGTCCGCGCCGACCTCGAGTCCGCGGCATCCGGTCGCCCCGACGTGGTCGCCGCGTCGCAGGCGGTCGAAGAGGCCCGGGCGTCGTACGCGCACCTCGTGAGCTCTCCGGTCGGCGACGTCGCGATCGGCTCGCAGACCTCGGTGCAGGTGTCTCTCATCGCCGCGTCCGTGCCCGACGGCGCCGAGGTGCTGTGCGCCGAGGGAGACTTCTCGTCGCTCGTCGCGCCGTTCGCCCACGTGGGCCGGGGCGTGCGGCTGCGCACCGCTCCCCTGCGCGAACTGGCCGCCGCGATCTCGCCCGAAACGTGGCTCGTGGCCTTCTCGCTCGTGCAGTCGGCGACCGGAGAGGTGGCGGATGCCGTCGGGATCGCCGCCGCGGCCGCCCGCGCCGGAGCGCGCACACTGTGCGACCTGACGCAGGCCGCCGGGTGGCTCCCCGTCGACGCGACGATGTTCGACGCGACCGTCTGCCACGCCTACAAGTGGCTCTGCTGCCCGCGCGGGGTGTCGTTCCTGACGCTCACTCCCGCGTTCGGCGGCGAGATCCGTCCCGTACAGGCCGGCTGGTACTCCGGCGCCGACCCGTGGTCGTCCTGCTACGGCACCGGGGGCACGCTCGCCGCCGATGCCCGCCGCTTCGACGTCTCACCCGCCTGGCAGGCCTTCACCGGGGCGGCTCCCGCCCTCGCCCTCTTCGCCGACGCCGACATCACCGCGACCTATGCGCACGTGACGGGACTCGCGGCGCGCTTCCGCGACGGCCTCGGCCTCGAGCACCCCGAGCGCCCCTCGGCGATCGTCACCTGGCCGGATGCCACGGGCGAGGCCCTCGCGCAGCTCACGGCCCACGGAATCACGGCGTCGGGTCGCGCGGGACGCGCCCGCGTGGCGTTCCACGTCTTCAACGACGAGCTCGACGTCGACCGGGCGCTGCACGCCCTCGGTGTCCGCGGCGGCGAGGACCTGTCGGCGTTCGATGGCCTGGTCTACGCGATCTGAGCGACCGGCGGCGCGCTGCGTCGAGTGTGCGTCAATCCCGGGGCGGATGCCGGAGCGAGGGGCCCCGGTCACTCACCCTGTGGCGAGGGCTGACGCACGCGCACGACGACCGCGCCCGCGCAGACGACGGCCACCGGCACCAGTGCCCACAGCGCGAGGCCGTCGTATCCGACGGCCCCCAGGATCAGACCGGCCAGCACCGAGCCCACGGCCGCGCAGGCCGTCATGAGCGTGTCGCTGCGGCCCTGACGCCGCGGGCGCAGCGCGAGGGACGTCGCCTCGGTGAGCAGAGCGGACCCCGACACGGTCGCCGCGCTCCACCCGAGGCCGAGCAGCACGAGGGCGACGAGCACCCCGAGCTGCGAGTCGGGCAGCGTCGCCGCAACCGCCAGGGACGCCGCGAGCAGCACCTGGCCGAGGATGATCACACGGACGCGCCCGAAGCGGTCGGCGAGAGCGCCGAAGACGGGTGACAGCCCGTACATCCCGAACACGTGCGCGGCGATCGTGACGCCCACCGCGAGAGTCACGGCATCCGGGGCGACGATGTGCGAAAGGTGGACCGGGGTCATCGCCATGACCGACGCCATCGTCACGTGCGACGCAGCGACCGCCACCATGGCGAAGCGCGCCAGACCCGGCCGGTCCGCCCGAGGGGCGGGAGAGGCGACGGATGCCGACTTCTCGCGCTCGACGCGCTGGGCCAGCAGCAGCGGGTCGGGCCGGAGGACGAGCACGTACAGCGCGAACGCGCAGACCTGGGCCGCGAACGAGAAGAGGTACGCACCCGTGAGGCGCGGCATCCCGATGCTCGCCCCGATGAGTTCGCCGGGCGCGAGCAGGAGCGGACCGACGACCCCGCCGACGGTCGTCGCCCACACCACCGTGGCCAGGTCGCGCCCGCGGCGCGCGGTGGTCGCGAGGTCGGTGGCGGCGAAACGCGACTGGAGCGTCGCGGCGTTGCCGGCGCCTATCAGGGCGATCCCGACCAGCAGAAGCGGGAAGAGTCGGAGCGCAGCGGCTGCGATGACGACGGCGATGCCGATCAGGGCCGCGATGTTGCCCGTGGTGAGCGCGACACGTCGGCCGCGGCGACCGGCCAGACGAGCCAGGGGGATCGCGGTGAGGGCCGCGCCCAGGGTGACCGACGCCGTCGCGAAGCCCGACAGCGCCTCCTGACCCGACAGGTCGGCGGCGAGGAGCGCCCCGAGCGAGAGGGTCGCACCGAAAGCGACCCCCGTGAGCACCTGACCGGCCGCCAGCACCCGGACCGTGCGGCGTTGCGTGGCGGCGAGATCGCGCTCTGTCAGCACCGTTCCCGCCGCCGCGCGGGTGTCAGGCATCGCGCGCGGTGTTGCGCAGGATCCCGATGCCGCTGACCTCGACCTCGACGGTGTCGCCCGCTGCGAACGGACCGACACCGGCCGGCGTGCCCGTGAGGATGAGGTCGCCGGGGAGCAGCGTGAACACCGCGGAGGCGTAGGCGACGAGCGCGCCGATGCCGTGGATCATGTCGGAGACGGGACCCTGCTGTCGCACCTCGCCGTTGACGCGCGTGGTGATCGCGGCGGCGTCGAGGTCGAGGTCGGTCTCGATGACCGGCCCGACCGGGCAGAACGTGTCGAAGCCCTTGGCGCGCGACCACTGTCCGTCGGTGCGCTGCAGATCGCGGGCCGTGACGTCGTTGGCCACGGTGTAGCCGAAGATGTAGTCGCTCGCGCGCTCGGCGGGCACGTTCTTGGCGATGCGGCCGATCACGACGGCGAGCTCGCCCTCGTACTCGGTGTGTGAGCTCAGGCTCGTGGGGCGCACGATGACGTCGTCGGGGCCGATGACCGATGTGTTGGGCTTGAGGAACATCAGCGGTTCTGCCGGTGCTTCGCCGCCCATCTCGGCCGCGTGGTCGTGGTAGTTCTTGCCGATGCAGACGACCTTCGAGCGCGGGATCACCGGTGCGAGCAGGGTCACGTCGGCGAGCGGCACGCGCTCCCCCGTCGTGTCGAACCCGGCGAACATCGGGTCGCCGGCGAGGACTACGAGCTCGCCGTCGTCGACGATTCCGTAGCGAAGGGCATCCTGGTAGCTGAATCGAGCGATCTTCACGGTGCCAGCCTATCCACGGCCCCCGACACCTCCCGGCTCCGCCGAGACGCCGATGCACTCGCCCACCCACACTCGCCCGCCCACGCTTGCCCGCCCACGCTTGCCCACACGCGGTCATGCGCGACCCCGCGGGGCGCCAGCACCCAACGCATAAACGCTATCCACGCGCATAAACACGTGCAGAGCGAGTTCCCGGGGACGCGCCACGGGGGTCTCTCGCCCACACGTCCATCGCGCGACGAAACGGAGGAGGGGCCCCCGGCATCCGGGAGCCCCTCCGTGTGCGCGACGCTACGCGTCGAGGCGATACAGCCAGCCGTGCTTGTCTTCGGCGCGGCCGTACTGGATGTCGGTGAGCTCCTCGCGCAGTTCGAGCGCGAGGGTGCCCGTGGGCTGCTCGTCGATGAAGTCGCGACCCTTGAGCACGCCGATCGGGGTGACGACCGCGGCGGTGCCGCACGCGAACACCTCGACGATGTCTCCGGATGCCACTCCCTCGCGCCACTCGTCGAGCGAGACGTTGCGTCCCACGACGTGGTGACCGCGGTCGCGGGCGAGCTGCAGGAGCGAGTCGCGCGTGATGCCCTCGAGGATCGAGTCGGACTGCGGTGTGACGATCGTGCCGTCCTTGTAGACGAAGACGACGTTCATGCCGCCGAGCTCTTCGACGTTGTGGTCCTGGTCGAGGAAGACGACCTGGTCGCACTCGTTCTCGTACGCCTCGGACTGGGGAAGCAGACTCGCGGCGTAGTTGCCGCCGGTCTTGGCCGCACCCGTGCCGCCCTTGCCGGCACGCGAGTAGTCCTCGCTGAGCCAGATCGAGACGGGCTTCACCCCGCCCTTGAAGTAGGCGCCCGCGGGGCTCGCGATCAGGTAGTAGGCGACCTTGTGCGCGGGGCGGACGCCGAGGAACGCCTCTTTCGCGAACATGAACGGGCGCAGATACAGGCTCTGGTCGTCGCCCGAGGGGACCCACGCGCCGTCGAGGGCGATGAGCTCCTTGAGCGACTGCAGGAAGTACGGAACCGGCAGCTCGGGGAGCGCGAGTCGGCGGGCCGAACGCTGCAGACGGCGGCCGTTCTGGTCGGGGCGGAAGGTGTGAACCGAGCCGTCGGCGTGGCGGTAGGCCTTGATGCCCTCGAAGATCTCCTGGCCGTAGTGCAGCACCGCCGCGGCGGGGTCGAGCGAGATCGGGCCGTAGGGCGAGACGCGCGGGCGGTGCCAGCCGCCGCGGACCGACCAGCAGATGTCGACCATGTGGTCGGTGAAGCTCTGCCCGAAGCCGGGGTTGGCGAGGATCGCGTCGCGGTCGGCCGCGTTCTTGGCGGCGAGGTTGCGCGTGACGGAAAACTCGAGGGGCTCGAGTCCGGTGTCGGGATCGGTGTCGATGGTGGTCATTCGTTGTCCAAAGCTTCTCGAGTGCCGGAGGCGATGCTCGCCGATCGGTCCAGGTTACGCCTGGACGCGCTCGGCGATGGCGTCGCCGATCTGGGCGGTGGTGCGGACCCCGTCGCGGCTGGCGATGTCGTCCTCGACCGCGCGGGTCACGCGGGCGGCCTCGTCGGTGAGCCCGAGGTGGTCGAGCAGGAGGGCGACGGAGAGGATCGCAGCCGTGGGGTCGGCCTTCTGACTTCCCGCGATGTCGGGCGCCGAACCGTGCACGGGCTCGAACATCGAGGGGAACGCGCCGTCGGGGTTGATGTTGCCCGAAGCGGCGAGGCCGATGCCACCGGTGACGGCGCCGGCCAGGTCGGTCAGGATGTCGCCGAAGAGGTTGTCGGTGACGATCACGTCGAAGCGGCTCGGGTTCGTGACCAGGAAAATGGTTGCCGCGTCGACGTGCAGGTAGTCTACGTCGACCCCGGGGAACTCGGATGCCACGGCATCCACGATCCGCTTCCACATGCCACCCGCGTGCACGAGCACATTCGTCTTGTGCACGAGCGTGAGCTTGTGGCGGCGGCGCTCAGCGAGAGCGAAGGCGTAGCGGACCACGCGCTCGACGCCGTAGGCGGTGTTGACCGAGGTCTCGTTCGCGACCTCGTGGGGCGTGCCGCGGCGGATCGATCCGCCGTTGCCGACGTACGGCCCCTCCGTTCCCTCGCGCACCACGACGAAGTCGATCTCGCCCGGCTCCGCAAGCGGTCCGGTGGCCCCCGGGTAGAGCTTCGACGGGCGCAGGTTGACGTAATGGTCGAGCTCGAAGCGGAGTTTGAGCAGCAGGCCGCGCTCGATGTTCGCGTCTTTCAGGCGGGGGTCGCCGGGCACTCCCCCGACGGCGCCGAGCAGGATCGCGTCGTGTGCGGCGATCGCGGCGAGGTCGTCGTCGGTGAGAGTGTTTCCGGTCTCGAGGAAGCGACCCGCCCCCAGCGAGAACGGCGTCTTGTCGAACGACACGTCGGATCCGGCGGTGACGGCGTCGAGCACCTTCACGGCCTCGGCGACGACCTCGGGACCGATGCCGTCACCGGGGATGACGGCCAGCTTCACGACACGCGACATCGCTCTCCTCAGAGCTCGGGCACGTCACTTCTTCGACGCGCTGCGGGATCCTCCCAGGGTAGTGGCAGCGACGACCGCGGCCACGACGATCAGCGCCGCGCCGATGAGTGCGGTGACGACGACGCCCGAGTCGAAGGCGTGTGCGGCGGCGGCACGCAGGGCCTCGGCCAGCGCGACGTCGTCGAGGGTGTCGGCGACGGAGACCGCTCCGGCGAGGGTCTCGCGGGCAGCGTGAGCCGCGGCATCCGGAAGCCCGGCGGGCAGAACGAGCTGCGCCCGATAGAACGCGGCGAGGATGCCGCCGAGCACGGCGGTGCCGAGGACGGCGCCGACCTCGTACGCAGTCTCGGAGACGGCGCTGGCCGCGCCCGCCTTGGCCGAAGGGGCACTGGAGAGGATCAACTCGTTCGAGACGGTCTCAGCGGCGCCGATACCGACGCCCAGCAGGGCGAAGGCGGCGATGAGCAGCACCAGGTCGGCCGTGGACAGGGCGACCATGACGTAGGCGATCACCGAGAACGACAGGGCGACGGGCACGACGATGCGCGCGGGGAATCTCTTCGCCACGGGCACGACCGCGAGCCCCGAGACGATCATGAGCACGAGTCCCGGCAGCAGGGCGAAGCCCGCGACCATCGGGGACAGACCGACGACCAGCTGCAGATGCTGCGCGACGAAGTACAGGAAGCCGACGAGGCCGACGACGCTGAGCAGGTTGACCAGGATGGCGCCCGAGAACGTCCCCTGGCGGAACAGGGTCATGTCGAGCATGGGCGTCGCCAAACGGCGCTGGCGGCGCACGAACAGCCACCCGAACACCACGCCGACGACGAAGAGCACCGGAGCGAGCGACATCGGTCCGTCGACCGCGAGCTTCTTGATGCCGTAAACGATCGGAACCATCGTCGCGAGAGACAGCAGAACGCTGAGGGGGTCGAACCGGCCGGGCTTCGGGTCGCGGCTCTCGGGCACGAAGAACGGCGCGAGGACGAGCAGCGGGACGAGCACGGGCACGGCCATCAAGAAGACCGAGCCCCAGGTGAAGTGCTCGAGCAGGAACCCGCCGACGATCGGGCCGAGCGCCGCTCCCGCAGAGAACCCGGAGGCCCAGACGGCGATCGCGACCCGACGCTGGTCCCGGTCGCGGAAGATGCTGCGCAGCAGAGACAGGGTGGACGGCATGAGCATGGCGCCGAACACGCCCATGAGCGCGCGACCGGCGATCAGCAGCGCCGCGGTGGGGGCGAACGCCGACAGCGCCGACACCGCCGCGAAACCGGTCGCCCCGATGAGCAGCATGCGGCGGCGGCCGAAACGGTCGCCCAGCGTGCCCATCGTCACGAGGAGTCCGGCGAGGACGAGCGGGTAGACGTCGATGATCCACAGCTGCTCGATGCTCGAGGGCTGGAGCGACAGCGCGATCTCGGGCAGCGCGAAGCTCAACACCGTGTTGTCGACCGAGACGAGCAGCACGGGCAGCATGAGCACGGCCAGCGCGAACCACCCCCGCCATCCGGCGCGGGTCACGGCGATTTCCGAGGTGGGCAACGTGGTGAGCATGAGGGAGTCCGTTTCTAAACCGTCCAGCCGGTATAGTATCAGAGCAACCCACCCCGCCGCCACTACGATCGAGGAGTCATGAGCCGACCCCCTCTCGCCCGCGAAGCCGTCCTCGACGCCTTTAGCCGCATCCTCGTCGACGAGGGCGAGCGCGCCGCCACGGTGGATGCCACCGCTCGCGGCGCCGGGGTGTCGAAGGGCGGCCTGCTCTACCACTTCAGCTCGAAGAGCGCTCTCGAGGCGGCCCTCGTCGAACGGCTCGAGCGGCTCGCCGAAGAAGACGTTGCCGAGATCGAAAGATCCGACGAGGGGGTCGTCGCGGCACACCTGCGTTCCTCACAGAACACCGGGTCGCCGCTGGACGTCACCATCCTCGCCGTGTCCCGCCTCGCCCAGAACGGCAGCGATGCCGCCTCGGCATCCCTCCGCCGTGTCCGCGAGCTCTGGGAAGAGAGCCTGCGCGCGCACACGCGCGACGAGACGGCGCTGCAGATGGTGTTACTGGTCAGCGACGGGCTGTACTTCAACGCCGTCCTGGATCTGAACGCCGTCGCCGGTCCCGCGCTCGAAGGCGCCGACCTCGACGCACTGATCGCCCGGGTCGTCGCCGCGGCGACCTAGAGTTCCTCCCGCGCTCTCTCTCGCTGCGCGCGACGCTCCCGGCGCTCGCGCCGCAGGTCGAGGACGACACCGAGCAGGATCAGCGCTCCCCCGATCACGCCGAGGAAGCCCCACGGGGTGCGGCGCACGACGTCGGCCACCCCCGCGACCAGGAACAGGATGCCGAAAACGGCGGAGACGACGCGAAGGACGAGAGCCACTCGCGCAGTGTGAACCGGACGGTTGTGCGCGAGCCCAGAATTGCCGACGCGCCCACCCAGAACCGACGAAAGAGGGGGCCGCCGCAGCGACCCCCTCCCCCGAACGACCGGGGCCTCAGCCCTCGACGATGTCGATCTGCCGGAACAGGTCGGCGCCGACGGCCTCGCGCATCGCGCCGAGGATCTCGTCGGGAACGGGCGAGTCCACCGTCAGCACCGAGAGCGCCCGGCCCGTGGCATCTGGAGCCGCCACCTGCAGGCCCGCGATGTTGATGCCCGCCTCCCCCAGCTTCTGGCCGTAGATGGCGACGATGCCCGGACGGTCGGCGTAGCGCATGACGACGTGGTGCTGCTCGATGGGCACCTCGATCTCGTAGCCGTTGATCGAGACGACCTTGGGGACCATCCGCGTGCCGGCCAGCGTCCCCGCGACCTCGAGGGTGGAACCGTCGGCCAACGTGCCGCGGAGGATCGTGATGTTGCGGTAGAGCGGGCTCTCGGCCTCTACGACCAGACGCGCCTCGACGCCGCGCTGCTCGGCGAACAGCGGGGCGTTGACGTAAGACACGCTCTCGCTGACGATCCGGCTGAAGTACCCCTTGAGCGCCGCGAGACGGTAGACGCTGACGTCGTACTGCGCGAGTTCACCGCGCACCTCGATGTCGAGGCTGGTGAGGGCGCTATCGGCGAGACCGCTGAAGAACTGGCCGAGCATCTCGACGAGCGCGATGCCGGGACGCACGAAGGGGTCGATCGCGCCGCCGGCGACGTTCACGGCATCCGGGACGAGGTCTCCCTCGAGCGCCAGCTTCACCGAGCGCGCGACGGAGACGCCCGCCTTCTCTTGCGCTTCCTCGGTGCTCGCACCGAGGTGTGGGGTGACGACGACGTTCGGCAGGTCGAGGAGCTTGCGCGCGGGGCCGCCCTCCGCCGGGGGCTCGGTCGAGAAGACGTCGAGACCCGCTCCCGCGATCTCGCCGGTGGTGAGCGCCTCGAACAGCGCCTCTTCGTCGATGAGGCCACCGCGGGCGACGTTGATGACGTACGCGGTCTTCTTCATGCGGCGCAGCTGCTCGGCACCGATCATGCCGGTGGTCTCGGGCGTCTTCGGCATGTGGATGGTGACGAAGTCGCTCTGCTCGAGCAGTTCGTCGAGCGAGACGAGCTGCACTCCGAGCTGCTGCGCTCGAGCCGCGGTGACATAGGGGTCGTACGCGATCACGCGCATGTCGAAGCCCTGCAGGCGCGCCGCGATGAGCGCGCCGATACGGCCGAGGCCGATGATGCCGATCGTCTTCTCGAACAGCTCGGTGCCGGTGAACGAGCTGCGCTTCCACAGCCCCTGGGCGAGCGAGGCGTGCGCGGCCGGGATGCGGCGCGCGAGGCTCAGCACGTGGCCGACCGTGAGTTCGGCGGCCGAGATGATGTTGGAGGTCGGCGCGTTGACGACCATGACGCCGGCTGCGGTGGCCGACTTGATGTCGACGTTGTCGAGGCCGACACCGGCGCGGGCGACCACCTTGAGCGACGGCGCGGCCGCGAGGGCCTCGGCGTCGATCTGAGTGGCCGAGCGCACGAGCACCGCGTGAGCCTCGGCCAGAGCCGAGAGCAGTGCGGGGCGGTCGGTCCCGTCGACGTTGCGCACGTCGAAGTCGGGGCCGAGCGCGTCGATCGTGGCGGGAGAGAGTTCTTCGGCGATGAGCACGACGGGCTTCGTCACGGATGCGTCCTTCGAAACGGTGCTGGGGTCTGCCGCGCACCGTCGCACACCACCGGCGCGAACCGGGCGCGCGACCCGTGCGGGCCGTCTGCCAGCCTAGCGCGGGGGCGGAGCCGCCCCCGACCGTGTGACGGCCGACGACGACGCGCCCCGCAGCCGCGCCATCCAAGACTGTGAGGCGGCAACCCGCTGACAAACGCGCGTCAGCCTGACACCGAGATGTCGGCGAGATGCAGTCTCGCGACCAGAGGAGCGACAGCGACCCGGGGCGACGCGCGCGCGGCGGGCATCGGATACCGGATGCCGCGACCCGGGCGGATCAGCCGCCGTACAGCCCGTACGAGGTCGTGCCGTAGCCGACGATCGCGAGCCAGAACGCCGCCGACAGGGTCAGACCCGCCAGGAGCGCGATAGCGAGTTCTCCGGCCCTGCGGCGCTGGCCGATCGCGAAGGCGACACCGAAGGCGATGAGCGGGAACACGATCGGCAGGATGTACACGAACCAGCCCAGACCGTTCAGCCCGAGGGGGCCGTTGACCTGCTGGATGAGCAGAGCCACCGAACTCCACACGACGTACGCGTAGAACAGGCCGAACAGGCCAGAGATCGTGACGAGGAGCCAGGTCGGGAGGTGGCGGGTGCGGGCGGGAGTGCTCATGCGAAGGCTCCCAACGACAGGAACGGCCAGGGAACGAGCAGCACGATCCCCACGATCAGCAGCAGGAACCGCTGCCAGGTGCGCCAGCTACGGGTCAGTGCGAGCACGGCGACGAACCACACGACGGGTGCGAGAGCGGCACCGATCGTGAGCGCGATGACGGTCACCGACGGGATGGGAAGACCCAGGCCGTTCAGGCGCAGTCCCGCGAGAAGCCACCCGATCGCGAACAGCAGGAAGGTCGCGGCGACCATGCCGATCCCGACGAGGCCGACGTTCCCGAGGGGCGCCGCGTGGGCGGCATCCGGACCGTCATCGTCGGTCGCGTCGGCAGCGACCGGCTCGGGGGCGACGGGCTCGGGATGCCGAGTGGCCGGCGCGGGGCCGGACGCCTCGGGCTGCAGAGGCTCGGGTTCGACCCCCGACTCCCCGCCTGCGGGGCGCGTCGGCACGTGCTTCTCGCCGACGTCGAGCGTGGGGTCGTCGTCACCGTCCCAGGAGAGGGCGTCGTCATCACGCGGAGTGCTCACGGCTCCACGGTAGCGGCGTTCCCCGCGATGGGGCTGCGCCCCGCCGTTCGCCGGGTCCGCGGCATCCGTCCCCTTCGAAAAGCGAACGCCCCGGGACGGCGGGGTCCCGGGGCGTTCGTGACGGAGAGATCAGCGCGCGGCCGAGCCCTCGACGTAGTCGGTGTCCTGCTGCTTCCACGCGAACAGACCGCGCAGCTCCTTACCGGTCGCCTCGATGGGGTGACCCTGCTCCTTCTCGCGGAGCTCGAGGAACTCGGGGGCGCCCTTGTCCTGGTCGGCGATGAAGCGCTCGGCGAACGCACCCGACTGGATGTCGGAGAGGACGGCCTTCATGCTGGCCTTGACGTCGGACGAGATGACGCGCGGGCCCGAGACGTAGTCGCCGTACTCGGCGGTGTCCGAGATCGACCAGCGCTGCTTGGCGATGCCGCCCTCCCACATCAGGTCGACGATGAGTTTGAGCTCGTGCAGGACCTCGAAATAGGCGATCTGCGGCTGGTAACCCGCCTCGACGAGCGTCTCGAAGCCCGCCTGCACCAGGTGGCTCATGCCACCGCAGAGCACGGCCTGCTCGCCGAACAAGTCGGTCTCGGTCTCTTCGGTGAAGGTCGTCTTGATGACGCCGGCGCGGGTGCCGCCGATGGCCTTGGCGTACGACAGTGCGGTGTCCCAGGCCGAGCCCGAGGCGTCGCGCTCGACGGCGATGATGTCGGGGATGCCACGGCCGGCGACGTACTCGCGACGAACGGTGTGGCCGGGGGCCTTCGGGGCGACGAGGATGACGTCGACACCCTCGGGGGCGTCGATGTAGCCGAAGCGGATGTTGAAGCCGTGCGCGAAGGCCAGGGTCTTGCCCTCGGTCAGCTTGTCCTTGATGGAGTCGGCGAAGATCGAGCGCTGGTGCTGGTCGGGCGCCAGGATCATGATGAGGTCGGCCCACTCGGCGGCGTCGGCGACGTTCTTGACCTCGAAGCCGTCTTCCTGCGCCTTGGCGGCCGACTTCGAGCCGTCCTTGAGCGCGATGACGACCTCGACGCCGGAGTCGCGGAGGTTCTGCGCGTGCGCGTGACCCTGCGAGCCGTAGCCGACGATCGCGACCTTCTTGCCCTGGATGATCGAGAGGTCGGCGTCGTCGTCGTAGAAGATCTCTGCCATGAGGATGTTTCTCCTTGAATCGTGGCCCCGCTCAGGGGCCGCTGGTGAGTGGAAGTCGGGAAAGTTTCAGCCGCGCAGGACGCGCTCGGTGATGCTCTTGCCACCGCGGCCGACGGCGAGAAGGCCCGACTGCGCGAGCTCCTTCACACCGAAGGGCTCGATCGCCTTGAGGAAGGCACTGACCTTGCCGGAGTCGCCCGTGATCTCGATGACCATCGCGTCGGGGGCGTAGTCGACGACCGAAGCACGGAACAGGTTGACGACTTCGACCACGTTCGAGCGCGTGGCGTTGTCGGCACGGACCTTCACGAGCACGTGCTCGCGCTGGACCGAGCTCGCGGGGTCGAGCTCGACGATCTTGATGACGTTGATCAGCTTGTTGAGCTGCTTGGTCACCTGCTCGAGCGGCAGGCCCTCGACGTCGACGACGACCGTGATGCGCGAGAGGCCGGGCACCTCGGTGACGCCGACCGCGAGCGACTCGATGTTGAAGCCGCGTCGGGCGAAGAGGCCGGCGACGCGGGTGAGCAGACCGGGCTTGTCCTCGACGAGGAGGCTCAGAACGTGACGTGACATCTCAGTCCTCCTGTTCGTTGAAAGCGGGCGAGTGGTCGCGCGCGTACTGGACGTAGCTGTTGCTGACGCCCTGCGGGACCATGGGCCACACCATCGCGTCGGCACTCACGACGAAGTCGATGACGACCGGACGGTCGTTCGTGTCGAGAGCAAGCTGGATGGCCGCGTCGATCTCGTCTTCTTTCTCGACGCGGATCGCCAGGCATCCGTAGGCCTCGGCCAGCTTGACGAAGTCGGGGATGCGGCGCGTGCCGTGTCCCGTGTTCAGGTCGGTGTTCGAGTGGCGGCCGTCGAAGAACAACGTCTGCCACTGACGCACCATGCCGAGCGAGGAGTTGTTGATGATCGCGACCTTGATCGGGATGTCGTTGATGACGCAGGTCGCGAGCTCCTGGTTCGTCATCTGGAAGCAGCCGTCGCCGTCGATCGCCCACACGGCGCGCTCGGGCTGGGCGACCTTGGCACCCATGGCCGCGGGGACCGCGTAGCCCATCGTGCCGGCGCCGCCGGAGTTCAGCCACGCGTTCGGACGCTCATACTTGATGAACTGCGCCGCCCACATCTGGTGCTGACCGACGCCCGAGGCGTAGACGCCCTCGGGACCGGTCATCTCGCCGATGCGCTGGATCACGTGCTGCGGCGACAGCAGACCGTCGGTCGTGGGCGTGTAGCCGAGCGGGAACTCCTCGCGGAGGCCGTTCAGGTACGTCCACCACTCGGTGTAGTCGTGCGGGTGCTCGGCATCGGCGACGCGGAAAGCGGCGTCGAGGTCGACGAGGACCTCGCGCAGGTCGCCTACGATCGGCACGTCGGCCGTGCGGATCTTCGAGATCTCGGCGGGGTCGATGTCGACGTGCACCACCTGCGCGTGCGGCGCGAAGAGGGCCGCCTTGCCGGTCACGCGGTCGTCGAAGCGGGCGCCGAGCGAGACGATGAGGTCGCTCTCCTGCAGGGCGAGGACCGCGGGCACGGTGCCGTGCATTCCCGGCATGCCGAGGTGCTGCTCGTGCGAGTCGGGGAACGCGCCGCGCGCCATGAGCGTCGTGACGACCGGCGCACCGGTGGCCTCGGCGAGCACCTTGAGCTCGGCGGACGCGTTCGAGCGGATCGTGCCTCCACCCACGTACAGCACGGGCTTCTTGGCGGTGGCGAGCAACTGGGCCGCGGCCTGGATCTGCTTGCCGTGCGCCTTGGTGACCGGTCGATACCCGGGCAGGTCGACCTTGGGCGGCCACACGAACGGCGCCTCGGCCTGCTGCGCGTCCTTGGTGATGTCGACGAGCACGGGGCCGGGACGGCCGGTCGAGGCGATCTCGAACGCCGCGGCGATCGCGCCGGGGATCTCGTCGGCCGACTTCACCAGGAACGAGTGCTTCGTGATCGGCATCGTGATGCCCACGATGTCGGCCTCCTGGAAGGCGTCCGTCCCCATGAGGGTCGAGAAGACCTGGCCGGTGATGCAGACGAGCGGGACCGAGTCCATGTAGGCGTCGGCGATCGCGGTGACGAGGTTCGTCGCGCCGGGGCCGGATGTCGCGATCGCAACACCGACCTTTCCGGATGCCGCGGCGTAGCCCTCGGCCGCGTGGCCGGCGCCCTGCTCGTGGCGCACGAGGATGTGGCGCACGTGCTTGTCATCCATGAGCGGGTCGTAGACGGGCATGATCGCGCCGCCCGGCAGACCGAACACGTCGGTGACGCCGAGCAGGTCGAGCGAGCGGACGACCGCCTGCGCTCCCGTCATCACGGGCGCCGGAGCGGTGCGGGCGGGCGGCCGGGGCACGGCCGCCGTAGGGGAATCGATGGACATGGGAGTACCTCGAGAACCGGGAGAAGGTGAGAAGGGGGACGGCCGTCAGCCCGTGACAGCGCCCTCCGCGGCGGAGTGCACGAGCTTGGAGTACTTGGCCAGAACGCCACGGGTATAGCGCGGGGGAAGCGGTTCCCAGCCTTCGCGGCGGGAACTCAGCTCGGCGTCATCGACGATCAAGTCGAGAGTGCGAGCGGCGATATCGACCCGTATCAGATCACCATCGCGCACGAAGGCGATAGGACCTGCGTCCACCGCTTCGGGAGCTATGTGGCCGATGCACAGGCCGGTTGTGCCGCCTGAGAATCGTCCGTCCGTCAACAGTAGTACATCTTTTCCGAGCCCGGCGCCCTTGATGGCGGCGGTGATCGCGAGCATCTCGCGCATGCCGGGGCCGCCCTTGGGACCCTCGTAACGGATGACCACGACATCACCGGCGGTGATCTCGCCCGCCTCGAGGGCGTCCATGGCGCCGCGCTCGCGCTCGAAAACGCGCGCGGGACCCTCGAAGACGTTGCCGTCGAAGCCGGCCGACTTCACGACGGCACCCTCGGGGGCCATCGAACCGTGGAGGATCGTGATGCCGCCGGTGGCGTGGATCGGGTCGTCGAACGAGTGGATGACCTTGCCGTCGACCGGGTCGGGGTTCAGGTCGGCGAGGTTCTCGGCGAGCGTCTTGCCCGTGACGGTGAGCGCGTCGCCGTGCAGCAGGCCCTCGTCGAGCATCGCCTTCATGATGACGGGGATGCCGCCGTGACGGTCGACGTCGTTCATGACGTACTGGCCGAAGGGCTTCATGTCGGCCACGTGCGGCGTGCGGTCACCGATGCGGTTGAAGTCGTGGAGGTTCAGCTCGACCTCGGCCTCGTTCGCGATGGCGAGCAGGTGCAGCACGACGTTGGTCGAGCCGCCGAGCGCCATGGCGAGAGCGATGGCGTTCTCGAACGCCTCTTTGGTGAGGATGTCTCGCGTGGTGATGCCCTGACGCAGCAGGTTGACCACGGCCTCGCCCGAACGGTGGGCGAAGTAGTCGCGGCGGCGGTCGGCCGACGGCGGGGCGGCAGAGCCCGGGAGGCTGAGACCCAGGGCCTCGGCGACGGACGCCATCGTGTTCGCGGTGTACATGCCACCGCAGGCTCCCTCGCCGGGGGCGATCGCGCACTCGATGCGCTTGAGGTCGGCCTCGCTCATCTTGCCGGCGAGGCACGCGCCGACGGCCTCGAACGAGTCGATGATCGTGACGTCCTTCTCGGTGCCGTCGCTGAGCTTGACCCAGCCCGGTGCGATCGAGCCCGCGTAGAGGAAGACGCTCGAGAGGTCGAGTCGGGCGGATGCCATGAGCATGCCCGGGATCGACTTGTCGCAGCCCGCGAGCAGCACCGAACCGTCGAGGCGCTCGGCCATCATGACGGTCTCGACGCTGTCGGCGATGACCTCGCGCGAGACGAGCGAGAAGTGCATGCCCTCGTGGCCCATCGAGATGCCGTCGGAGACGGAGATGGTGCCGAACTGGAGCGGGTAGCCGCCGCCGGCGTGCACGCCCTCTTTCGCGCCCTGCGCGAGGCGGTCGAGGCTGAGGTTGCAGGGGGTGATCTCGTTCCAGCTCGACGCGATGCCGATCTGGGGCTTGTCCCAGTCCTCGTCGCCCATGCCGACCGCGCGGAGCATTCCGCGGGAGGTGGTGGCTTCGATGCCGTCGGTGACGACGCGACTGCGGGGCTTGATGTCGAACTCGCCGGTGTTCGGATTCTGCGGTGCGGGCATTGTCGAAGTCTATTGCGCGCGCCGAGGACGTGATGCGAACAGGGCCGGTCGATCCGGCGTCGATTCAGTGGATGTGCGCGCGGCGCAGCCGTGCGACGTCCTCCAGCACCGCCACGAAAGCGTCGATGTCCGCGACACGCAGCGTCGCCGCGGTCTCTCCCCCACCGACGCGCACGCCGAGATCACCGGCGTTCAGCGAGTTCAGGGCGTCTTCGTCGGTGACGTCGTCTCCGGCGAACAGCACGGCCGAGGCGCCCACCCGCTCGCGCAGGTGCGCGACCGCCGAGTCCTTGCCCTCGTGTCGGAACGAGAACTCCAGGATGTCGTGTCCGGTGCGTCGACGCCACGAGGGCGCCTCGTCGGCGAGCAGCTGATCGACGAGCGAGCGCGCGGCGTCGGCGGTGCCGGCATCCGCGGTGCGCGTGTGCACGCCGAGGCCGTACTCCTTCGGCTCGATCCAGACCCCGTGCATGTCGGCGGTGCGGTCCGTGACCTCTTTCTGCAGGCGGTCGCGCAATGCGATGTCGGTCTCGTCGTCACCGGCGGCCTGGATTCCCTCCCCGGGAACCCAGAACTGCGCGCCGTGGGAGCCGGCGAGCCAGATCGGGGAGGCGTCGTCGTGCTCGGAGATCTCGCGCAGGTGCCCGAGCGAGCGGCCCGACACGAGAGCGACGACCGTGCGCGGCAGCGCGGCCAAGGCGTCGATCGCGGCCCGCGCACCCGGCGTCATCCGCGCCGACATCGGCTCGTCGACGAGCGGCGACAGGGTGCCGTCGAAGTCCAGCGCGATCAGCAGCGTCTCGGTGGTGGCGACGGCCTCGATGGCCGCGTCGGCGGCGGTCATTCGGCATCCGTCTCGTCGATGGGCTCGCGTTCGGGGGTCGAGCCGTCGTCGCCCTCGCCGACCTCGGCCGCCGCGGCGGCGCTCGACGACTTCTCGTGGAAGACCGACAGAGCCTCGAGGAACTCCCGCGACCAGTCCTCGACGTCGTGGTCGCGCACGCGCTTGCGCAGGGCCCGCATGCGGCGACCCTGTTCGGCGGCGGGCATGTCGATCGCCCGCACGATCTGGTCTTTCAGGCCGTCGATGTCGTGCGGATTGATCAGCAGCGCGCTGCCCATCTCGTCGGCCGCACCCGCGAACTCGCTGAGCACGAGCACTCCGCGGTTGTCGATGCGGCTGGCGACGTACTCCTTGGCGACGAGGTTCATGCCGTCGCGCAGGGCGGTGACGAGCATCACATCGGCGGCGAGGAACAGCGCCACCATCTCTTCGCGCGGATACGACTGGTGCAGGTAGCGGATCGCGGTGTGCGTCGTGGTGTCGTAGTCGCCGTTGATGCGTCCGACGGTCATCTCGATCTCGTCGCGCAGCTGGACGTACGCGTCGACGCGTTCGCGGCTGGGACTCGCGACCTGCACGAGGGTGGCGTCCTCGACCGTGGCGCGGCCGTCTTCGAGCAGCTCGCCCCACGCCTTCAGACGGTGGCGGATGCCCTTGGTGTAGTCGAGACGGTCGACGCCGAGCAGGATCTTGCGCGGGTTGCCGAGCCCCTCGCGTATCTCTTTCGCGCGCTGCTGGATCTCGGGCTTTTGCGCGAGTTCGATGTACGAGTCGGCGTCGATCGAGATCGGGAACGCCTTCGCGAGGGCCACGCGCGTGCCGCCCGACGCGTCGGGGACCAGGATGCCGCTGGCCTTGGTCTCGTACCGCAGCTGCCGCCGGACGGCCCGGGCGAAGTTGCCCGCGTCGGCGACCCGCTGGAAGCCGATGACGTCGGCGCCCAGCAGTCCTTCGAGCACCTGCCGGCGCCACGGGAGCTGCGAGTACAAGCCGTAGGCGGGGAAGGGGATGTGGTGGAAGTACCCGATCGTGAGGTCGGGGCGCAGCTCGCGCAGCAGTTTGGGGACGAGCTGGAGCTGATAGTCCTGCACCCAGACGATGCCGCCCTCGGCGGTGACGTCGGCCGCCGCCTTCGCGAAGCGCTCGTTGACCTTGACGTAGGCGTCCCACCAAGCGCGCTTGTAGGTGGGCTCGGCGATGACGTCGTGGTACAGCGGCCAGATGGTGTCGTTCGAGAAGCCCTCGTAGTACAGCTGCACGTCGGAGGCCGACAGGGTCACCGGAACGAGGTGCGTGCCCTCGAAGTCGAAGGGCTCGACGGTGGCGTCGGCTTGTCCGGCCCACCCCACCCAGGCGCCCTCGGCGCGGCGCATCACGGGTTCGAGAGCGGTGACGAGACCGCCGGGTGAGCGTCTCCACCCCTCTCCGTCGGGGGTGCGATCGACGGGCAGTCGGTTGGCGACGACGACGAAATCGGCCTGGGTCACAGGTCCTCCTCGGGGATCGTCCTCAGGCTAACAGCGCGCTCGGATCCGTCGAGGGGGTGGACGCCATGCGATAGAGCGGTCCGACGGCCGACGCCTCTCGTGTCAAGGTGCCGCGCCCGGCCGTGCCGCTCGATAGGTTGGGCGCATGCGGCAGTACATCTTCGGAACCGGTCTTCTCAGCGCCATCACCGGCGGCGTCACCCTCTTGCGGAGCCTCAAGAACGACGAGCCGTTCACCTGGCGCACCGCTCTCGCCTGGCTCAGCTGGGGCATCACGCTGGCCCTCGCGATCGGGGCCGTCGTCGACACGCGTCGGGCACGCCGCGGCCGCGTGATCGCGGGCGACTCCCCCGTGTCGAAGAAGCAGGAGAAGCTGTTCAAGAAGCGCCTCGCGCGCTGACCCACAGAACGTCGGACGGATGCCGGGACCTCGCGGTCGCGGCATCCGTCCGTCGTCTGTGCGCGAGAGGTCAGCGGGTCAGGATCAGCGCGTCGCCCTGACCGCCGCCGCCGCAGAGCGCCACCGCGGCCGTGCCGCTCCCCCGCCGCACCAGCTCGTGCACGGCGTGCACGACGAGGCGGTTGCCCGAGGCTCCGATGGGGTGACCGATCGCGATGCCGCCGCCGTGCGGATTGACGACGTCGTCGGAAAGCCCGAGTTCGGCCTGCGAACGGGCGACGACGGCGCCGAAGGCTTCGTTGATCTCGACGAGATCGAGGTCGGGTGCCGAGATGCCCTGCTTCTCGAGCGCCCGGGCGATCGCGCGGGCGGGCTGATCGTGCAGGGAGTTGTCGGGACCGGCGACTTGGCCCGCGGCCCCCACGACGGCCAACACGTCCCACCCGTGCTGCTCGGCCACCGCGCGAGTGGTCACGACCACCGCGGAGGCGCCGTCGGAGATCTGCGAGGCGTTTCCCGCGGTGATCGAGCCGCCCTCCGCGAAAGCGGGTCGCAGCTTCGCGAGGGTCTCGACGGTGGTATCGGCGCGGATCCCCTCGTCGGCGGTGACGACGACCGGATCGCCCTTGCGCTGCGGGATCTCGACCGGAACGATCTCGGCGTCAAAGACGCCCTCGGCCTGCGCTCGGGCAGCGCGCTGGTGGGAGCGGGCGGCCACGGCATCCTGGGCTTCCCGGGTGACCTCGTACCGGGCATTCGCGCGTTCGGTCGAGGCGCCCATGCTCTCTCGGTCGTACGCGTCCGTCAGGCCGTCGTACGCCATGTGGTCGAGCACCTCCACGGAGCCGTACGCGTAGCCGTCGCGCGAGTTCATCAGCAGGTGGGGCGCACGGGTCATGGACTCCATGCCCGCGGCGACGACGACCGAGGCGTCGCCGAGGCGCAGCATGCGCGCGGCGTCGATGATCGCGGTGAGGCCCGACAGGCAGACCTTGTTGATCGTGGCGCTGTGGACGTCCCACCCTATGCCGGCAGCGATCGCGGCCTGGCGCGCGGCGTTCTGTCCGGCCCCGGCCTGCAGGACCTGTCCGACGAGCACGGCATCGACGGTCTCGGCCGGGATGCCGCCGCGCTCGAGCGCTCCGCGGATGGCGGCGGCGCCGAGCTGCACGGCGGTGAGCGGGGCGAGCCGCCCCTTGAGGCGGCCCTGGGGGGTGCGGGCCGCGGCGACGATGACGACGTCGTTCTCGGTGGTCATGCGATCTCCTCGGTGAGTCTCACGGTCAGCGGGGGCTCGGTGGCCGCCCGCACCTCGTCGACGCTCACCCCGGGGGCGAGCTCGACGAGCACGAGTCCATCCTCCGTCACGTCGAGGACGGCGAGGTCGGTGATGAGGCGATCGACGACGCCGCGACCGGTGAGCGGCAGCGAACAGGCCTGCACAATCTTGGGCGAGCCGTCCCGGGCGACGTGCTCCATCAGCACGATCACGCGCGCGGCGCCGTGGACGAGGTCCATCGCCCCGCCCGGGCCCTTGACCATCTTTCCGGGGATCATCCAGTTCGCCAGATCTCCGGATGCCGACACCTGCATCGCCCCGAGGATGGCGGCGTCGATCTTGCCGGCGCGGATCATGCCGAAGCTCAGCGCCGAGTCGAAGAAGGCCGCACCGGGCAGGGTCGTGACGGTCTCTTTACCGGCGTTGATGAGGTCGGCGTCGACCGCGTCCTCGCTCGGGTACGGCCCGACGCCCAGGATGCCGTTCTCGGACTGCAGAACGACGGTGACGCCATCGGGGACGTGATTGGGCACGAGGGTGGGCAGGCCGATGCCGAGGTTCACGTACGAGCCGTCGGCGAGTTCGCGGGCGGCGCGGGCCGCCATCTCGGTGCGGGTCAGAGGCATGGTCAGTGGTTCCCCTCGCGCACCGTGCGCTTCTCGATGCGCTTCTCGATCTCGCCGACCTCCACGATGCGGTGGACGTAGACGCCGGGGAGGTGGACGGCATCCGGGTCGATCTCGCCGGGCTCGACGAGGTGCTCGACCTGAACGATGCAGGTGCGTCCCGCCATCGCGGCGAGGGGGTTAAAGCTGCGCGCGGCTTTGCGGAAGACGAGGTTGCCGTGGCGATCGCCCTTCCACGCGTGCACGAGCGAGAAGTCGGTGGTGAGGGCCTCTTCCATCACGAATTCACGGGGCTCGCCGTCCACGTCGAAGACGCGGACGTCCTTGGCCGGGGACGCCACGGCGATGCCTCCCGACCCGTCGTACCGCTGCGGTAGCCCGCCGTCGGCCACCTGCGTACCCACCCCGGTCTGCGTGTAGAAAGCCGCGATCCCGGAGCCGCCGGCGCGCAGCTTCTCGGCGAGCGTGCCCTGCGGGGTGAGCTCGAGCTCGAGTTCTCCGGAGAGGAACCGGCGCTCGAACTCCCTGTTCTCGCCCACGTACGACGAGGTCATCTTGCGGATGCGCCCGGCGCCCAGCAGGATCCCGAGCCCCCAGTCGTCGACGCCGCAGTTGTTGGACACGACCGAGAGGTCGCGCGTGCCCTGCGCGAGCAACGCTTCGATGAGGGCGATGGGGTTGCCGGACAATCCGAACCCGCCGACGGCCAGCGAGGCCCCGTCGGGGATGTCGGCGACCGCCTCGACGGCGGTGGCGACGGTCTTGTCGATCACGCGAACTCCTTCGATCGGGTGTCTCTTCACCGTGGCTCTCCGACCGCCGTGCGAGCGACCCGGTGCTTGTCATGTGGATGGCGTGCGGCGTAGCGTCCACATCGTGGACAGCGATTCCCGTTCCGTGCCCGGCGCACAGGCGATCTCGCGAGCGGCGCGGCTCCTGCGGCTCGTCACGGCCGCCGGCCACGACGGAGCCACCGTGGGCGATCTCGCCCGCGGTGCCGACCTGACCCGGCCGACCGCGCATCGCCTGCTGAGCGCGTTGCGCGCCGAGGGGCTCGTGGACCGCGACGAAACGACGGGGCGCTGGCTCCCGGGACCCGAGCTGTACCTGATGGGGAATGTCGCGGCATCCCGGTTCGACATCACCTCGACCGCTCGCGACATCGTGCGCTCGCTCGCCGTGCGGACGGAAGAGAGCGCGTTCCTTTCGGTGCGACGTGGAGACGAGACCGTCTGCTTAGTTCGCGAGGACGGGAGCTTCCCCATCCGCTCGTTCGTCCTGTCGGAGGGGGTGCGGTTCCCGCTCGGAGTGGCCTCGGCGGGGTTGGCGATCCTGGCGTTCCTGCCCCCGCACGATGTGGACGCCTACCTGGAGCGGCATCCGGAACTGCCCGCGAAGTGGGGGGCGTCGCACTCCCCCGAGCGCCTGCGCACGAGGATCCGCGACACGCAGGCCCGTGGGTACGCGGTCAATCCGGGGCTGATCGTGGAGGGCAGCTGGGGACTGGGCGCGGCCGTCTTCACCCGGTCGGGAGACCCGCAGTGGGCGCTCAGCCTGACGGGAGTCGACTTCCGGTTCGGCGGCGAGCGCCTCGCGGAGCTGGGTCGGACCCTGCTTGCGCACGCGCATCAGTTGTCGTCGCGGATCTCATCACGCTGACTCGCCACCGATAGATACCCCAGGTATATACCGGGGGTATACTTCTATGCATGACCCGTGACGACGACCTGCAGACCCTGCTGCTCGCGGTGCACGCGCTCACCCGGATCGCCGCTCTCGACACGCAGACCGAGGCCCCCGCCGCGCAGTGGCGCACGCTGACCCTGCTGCGGGACCACGGCCCGCAGCGCCTGGGAGATCTGGCCAGGCTCAGTCGCGTGACGCAGCCCGGCATGACCCGCCTCGTCCACCAGCTGGACGCGGCCGGCCTCGTCGAGCGACGACGGCACCCCGAGGACTCGCGGGTGAGCGTCATCGCCGCGACCCCGGAGGGCCTCACTGCGCTGGACGGCTGGTACGAGCAGTTCCGCGCCGCCCTCGCGCCCCACGTCGCCGACCTCTCGGACAGCGAATGGGATGCCGTGAGCCTCACCGCCAGCGCGCTGTCACGGCGCGTGGGGATGGTGCCGACCGCCACGGGTCACGACGAAACCCCCGACGACGAAGACGACGCCGACACGACCGAAGATCGCGGAGCCCTCGTGGGCGCCGCACGAGAAGAGGAGGTGGTCCGGTGAGCGCCGGTACCGCAGCAGTCAGCAAGGCGCCCAGCGTCTGGAAACAGCCGGCGCAGGTGTGGGCGGTCGCCTTCGCGTGCGTCGTCGCCTTCATGGGCATCGGCCTGGTCGACCCGATCCTTCCCGCGATCGCCGACGCCCTGAAGGCGTCTCCGGTCGAGACCGAGCTGCTGTTCACCAGCTACCTCGTGGTCACCGGTCTCGCGATGCTCGTCACGAGCTGGATCTCGAGCCGCATCGGCGCCAAGGCGACCCTGCTGGTGGGTCTCGGTCTGATCGTCGTCTTCGCCTTCTTCTGCGCCATCAGCGGGAGCGTCGACGCCGTCATCGGCTTCCGCGCCGGATGGGGTCTGGGCAACGCCCTGTTCATCTCCACGGCGCTGGCGACCATCGTGGGAGCCGCGTCCGGCGGCAGCTCGGCCGCGATCATCCTCTACGAAGCCGCTCTGGGCCTCGGTATCGCCGTGGGGCCGTTGCTCGGCGGCATCCTGGGCGAGGTCAGCTGGCGCGGGCCGTTCTTCGGCGTGGTGGTGCTCATGGCGATCGCGTTCCTCGCGGTGCTCGCGCTGCTGCGCGGGCCCGCTCCCGAGCGGAAGCCCCTCCCCTTCAGCGCTCCCTTCCGCGCCCTGGGTCGTCCAGCGCTGGCGATCCTCGCCGCGACCGCGCTGTTTTACAACATCGGCTTCTTCACCCTGCTGGCGTTCTCGCCGTTCCCGCTGGGGTTCGGGGCGATGGGCATCGGCCTGACCTTCTTCGGGTGGGGCCTGGGCCTCGCGATCACGAGCGTGTGGGTCGCTCCCCTGCTGCTTCGCCGCCTCCGTCTGACGACGGTGCTATTGATCGCCCTCCCCCTGCTGGCTCTCGACCTGCTCGTCGCGGCGTTCATCGTCTCGTCGGCCGTGGCCCTGGTCGTCTGCATCATCGTGGGCGGTCTCGTCCTCGGCGTCGTGAACACCGCGCTCACCGAGGCCGTCATGGAGGCCACCGACCTGCCCCGCTCCGTGGCGTCGTCGGCATACTCGGCCGTGCGCTTCCTCGGCGGTGCGGTCGCTCCCCCGCTCGCAGCGCTGCTGTGGCACGCGTACGGCGCCGGGGTGCCCTACGTGATGGCCGCGGTGTCGGTGGTGATCTCGGCCGCGTGCATCCTGTTCGGCCGGCGCCTGCTCGCGCACGTCGACGGAACGCACGCGGATGCCGCCGACGAGGGCGCCGCCGTTCTCATCGGGGACGCGGCCTGAGCTCAGGCAGCAACACCCGCCGCGGAGGGGCCGGACCGGAGGGTTCGGCCCCTCCGTTGCGCCAGGCCGACTTCCCGTCACTTCCACGCGCGGACGATCATGACGACCGAAAACGAAACGGCTGTCCCGTTTCGGTAACGTAAATTCTCTCGGAGAAGCTCTCGGATCCGGCGTCCCGCGTCCTACCTTCGGTGCATGACTTCCCCCGGAGTCAGCGCCGTTCCCCCGGTCGGCGCCGAGCGAGCCCGCCACGTCGGGCGAGAGAGGATCCCCATGTCATCGACGACCCGTGCACGATCCCGGCGGACCATCGCATCCGCCGTCGTCACCGTCGCCGGAGCGCTCACCGCTCTGTGCCTCGCCCCGGCAGCGGTGGCCGCACCCGAAGTGGAAGACGACTACATCGTCATGCTCGAGGGCGGCACCGCCGTCGACCGCATCTCCCAACGGCTGGGCGCGCTCCTTCCCGCCGGAGCGGTGACGCGGACGTTCGACGCCCTCGGCGGCTTCGTCGCCACACTGAGCCCCTCCCAAGCCGAACTCCTCTCGCAGAGCCCCCTCATCGAGAGCGTGGAGCGCGACTCCGTGATGACGACGCAGGTCACCTGGGGACTCGATCGCATCGATCAGCCCGACCTGCCGCTCGACGACTCCTATACGCCGGACGGCACCGGCGCGGGAGTGACCGCGTACATCATCGACACAGGCATCGTGCCGGCCGATCCCGAATTCACGGGCCGAGTGACCCCGGGTTACACCGCGATCTCCGACGGGCGCGGCACGGACGACTGCAACGGCCACGGCACGCACGTCGCCGGTACCGTCGGCAGCGAGACCTGGGGGGTCGCGACCGACGTCGACCTCGTCGCGGTACGCGTCCTCGGGTGCGACGGTTCCGGATCGACGTCGGGCGTCATCGCCGGCATGGACTGGGTCGCGAGCAACGCCGCACGACCGGCCGTGGCGAACATGAGCCTGGGTGGCACGTACAGCTCGGCGACCAACGAGGCCGTCCAGCGCATGACCGACAGGGGCATCACGGTCGCCGTCGCCGCGGGCAACGACTCCCTGCCCGCGTGCACCTCGTCGCCGGCCTCCGCCGCCTCGGCGCTGACGGTCGCCGCCAGCTCGCGCACCGACGCCCGGGCGTCGTTCTCGAACTTCGGCAGCTGCGTCGATCTGTTCGCTCCGGGAGTCGACATCACCTCGACCTGGCTGAACGGAACGACCAACACCATCTCGGGTACCTCCATGGCTTCACCGCACGTCGCGGGTGTCGCCGCGCTCGTCCTCCAGCAGTCGCCGGGTGCGTCTCCCGCGGACGTGACCTCGACGATCCTGGGCGATGCCGTGTCGGGCCGCATCAGCAACGCCCTCACCTCGCCGAACCTCCTGGTGCAGGTGCCGTAAGCGCCACGCCCCGCAGGTGCGGAGATGACCCATCCCGCACACGGACATCCCCTCCGCCAGGCACGTGTGCCGCGGAGGGGATGCTTCGTGGGTGTCCCGGGTGAAGGGATCGGCCGGCTGCGGTGTCAGACGCCGTCGACGCGGTCGCGCATCTCTGCGACCCGTTGCTCCAGCGTCTCCCACAGTTGATCGAAACGGGCGTTCCACGGAGTCGCGAAGACACCGTCCTGCCACCGCTGGTGCACGACGTCGAGGGTGACCCACTCGGCATCCTGGACCTCCTCCGGGTCGGGCACGGGCGCCGGCTCGCCCTCGATGCGAGCCACCCACAGGTCGAACAGAGCGCTCTCCTCCACGACGCGTCCGACGAGCACGAGATCGTCAGAAGAGCGCACCATGCCGGTCTCTTCGGCGAGCTCGCGCACCGCGCCCGTACGACTGGTCTCTCCGCGCAGGGCGCTGCCGGCGGGGAACTCCCACGCCAACGGGTAGTCCTTACCCGCGGCCCGCAGGCTCATCAGCACGCGCCCACTCGACGACACCAGGCACACGGATGCCACGACGTGGAACGACCCCGCCGGCACGGGACCATCGCCGCGTCGGTGCAACGTCCCTGTCGGGGTCCCCTGGATGTCGGTGACATCCCACATCTCGTCATCGGCCATCGAAACCTCCCGGGTCCGTCGTGCGCCGCGTGCGGCGCGTCGATCCATCCTGCCGGGCGCACAGACCCGGCGCAGGAGGATTGCGCGGGGTAGCCGCGCGCGATTTGAAAGGCGCGGGATCCCCCAGTAGCGTTCCGAGCCGGGGGTCACGGGGAATCATGCTGCTGTCGTCGGTGGGGATCGTCATCGTCTCTGTCGCTGTCGCCATCGTCGTCGCTGCGTACTCCTTCGCCCGACCCCGCCCCCTGGATCCCCGCGCCGCCGCGTTGAGAATCGCGGCCGCGGCCGCGGCGCTCTCCGTCGGGTCGGCCCTCATGCGTCTCATCGGAGACCGCGATGTGAACGTCGTCGCTGCCAGCTTCCCCGCTGACACCACGTTCGTTCTGTCCATCGGCCTCATGTGCGTCGCGATGACCATGACGCGGGAGCGTCTCGCACGCTCCGCAGCGGGCGCAACACTCCTCGCGGGGCTGACGGTCGCCACGAGTTCGGTGTTGCTTCCACCCGACGCAGCGCGCATCGTGCTGCTCTGCACGCTCGCCCTCGCCTGCGGCGCCTGCGCGACACTGGCACTGCGCAACAGGGCGTTACCCCGGCCACCCCGCATCGTCGTCGCCGTCGCAACGGTCTTCTACGCCCTCCACTGCGCGACGCGCGCGCTGGCTTATCTGACCAACGGGCCGGACGCCGTCTTCGGCGCCGCGCCGTTCGGCGTGAGCACCTTGGCTGCGGCGCTCCTCGCCAACGCCGGCGTCGCCGCCGCCATTCTTCTGCTTTTCCTCCCCGTCGCTCGCGACGCCACAGCGGCCTCGCGAGCGTGGACGACCTTGACCATCGCGGATTGGCGTCTCGTCGTCGACGCCTACGGGATCCTGCGCGCCCGAGAACTCGTGTCCGACCTTCAGATCGCCGTCCGCCACCGAGACCCCGAGGCACGAAATGCGCGCCACGGCATTTCCACGACCCTCCAGTCACCGCTGCAGACGCTCACGACGTATCTGATCTACGAGTACGGATGGCAGCCGCACGAGATCGCGCTCATCGATGCACGGACCGAGCAACGCGCCGCCTGACGCATGCGCGCGTGCCAAGGGGGCGACCCCCGCCGAGAACTCAGGCGCGAGGGTCGCGACGCAGTCTTCACCGCTCTTCGCACGTCGCGTACGCGGTAACGCATGCGGCGCGTGCCACAATCGCGGCACGCGATTGCATTGGGGGACACATGAAGGCTGGGCAGCGCGGCATGGCTATCACCGGCCTCCTGGTCGGCGGCGCAGCCCTCCTCGTGGGTGGCATGGTGCTTACCGTGGTCAAGGGGTCTCAGATCATCGGCATGGGTGTCCAGGTGTTCGGGGCATGGTTCAGCTACGTGCCGATCTTCGGCGAAGCATCTCCGAAGCCGATTCCGGCCTATGACTTCTTCTGGCCCGCGCTCGCGCTCGTCGGAGGATTGGCCGCGTTCTTCCTGGGCTGGGTAGTCATCATCAGGAGTGCAGCGCTCGCCTGGCCGACTCGATTCGACCGCTCGCTCCGCAAGTAATCTTGCATGGGCGAAACGACAAACCGCCCCACACCAGTGATGCCTGGTGTGAGGCGGTTTCTTGGTGCACCCCCTGGGACTTGAACCCAGAACCCACTGATTAAGAGTCAGTTGCTCTGCCGATTGAGCTAGAGGTGCGTTCCGTTCGGCCGGAGTTTCGCTCTCCGCGCCGAGGAATGACACTACCAGGCGTGACTCGAGCACACCAAATCGAGCCAGGTACGCCGGTTATCCTTGACCCGTGTCTCCTATCGAAGAGCCCGCCGCGCCCCTCGCGGACCTGACCGACGATCTCGCGCTCGCCCTTCGTCTGGCCGACGCCGCCGACGCGGTCGCCATGGAGCGCTTCGACTCCCCCGACCTCCGGATCGACACGAAGCCCGACCGCACGCACGTCACCGAGGCCGACCTCGCCACCGAGCGCGCGATCCGACAGATCCTGGATGCCGAGCGCCCCGGCGACTCCGTCCTCGGTGAGGAGTACGGAACCTCGGGCGACACATCCCGGCGCTGGGTGATCGACCCGATCGACGGCACCCACAACTACATGCGGGGAATCCCGGTGTGGGCGACCCTCATCGCGCTGACGGTGGACGGCGTCCCCCGGGTCGGGGTCGTCAGCCAACCCGCCATCGGCCGACGCTGGTGGGCCGCCACCGGACACGGCGCGTGGACCACCACCGCCGCCGGCGACACCCGACGCATCTCGGTGTCCGCGATCGATGAGATCTCGGCATCCAGCATCAGCTTCCAGAGCATCGAGCAGTGGGACGACGTCGATCTCGTCCCCACCCTCGAGAAGCTCGCTCGGGCGGTGTGGCGCGACCGCGCGTACGGTGACGCCCTCCCCTACATGTGGCTCGCCGAGGGCCGCCTCGAGCTCGTCGCCGAGTTCGACGTGAAGGAGTACGACATCGCCGCGATCGCCCCCATCGTCCGCGAGGCCGGCGGACGCTTCACCGCGTTCGACGGCACCGATCGCCTTGACGCCGGATCCTCGCTCGCGACGAACGGCCTCTTGCACGACGACTTCTTCGCCCTGCTGCATGAGGATGACGCGCGATGAACCGCTCACGCTCGCCGCTTCTCGCCGCCGCCGGGCTTCTCGCGGCTCTTACACTCGCCAGCTGCACCTCGATGCCCGAGACCGCCCCCAGCGTCGCCGCCAGCGCCACGGCGAGCGATGCGCCCACGCCGGACGCCGCCGCCAGTTCGACCCCGACGACGGATCCCATCGATCCGACCTGCGAGAACATCATCCCGACGTCCACCGTCGACGACTTCAAGAGCCTCGGGTGGACCTCCCAGGAAGAGCCGTTCCGCATCGGTGCGACCACCCTCGATGACGGCATCCAGTGCAAGTGGGGCGACGCGAAGGTCGCCTCCGACCGCGTGCAGATCTTCGGCTGGGCGCCCATCGACGACGCGACTGCCCAGCAGGCCGAGAAAGACCTCGTCGCCTCGGGCTGGAAGCTCGAGCGCGACGCCACCGGCGATTACGTCACCGAGAATCCCGACTGGCTCGGCGGTCGTGGAGCCGACGGCTACGGCCTGACCTACCTGTTCGGCGACGGCTGGGTGAAGTTCGCCGACACCCGCCAGAGCCTGCTCCTCGTCGAGACCCCGCAGTAGGGCGGGCCTACCGGTACGGATTCACCGCGGTGGTGTCCGTCGCCGCCGCGAACCCTTCGTCCCACGCGTCTCCGCGCGCTTCGAGGCCCCGCCACAGCTCGTCGGCGCGCAGCACGCGGTGCGCGAGAGCGACCCAGTCGCTCCACCCGCCCTCGACCGGAGCGCCCTCATCGCGCGCGCCGGCCCGCCACCGCGCCGAGTCCGGCACCGGTTCGAGGTGGAACGGACCGATGTCGATGCGGGTAGTACGCGGGTCGGGCATTCCTCGACGCTAGCTGGTTCACGGGGACGCACGGGCGTCCTCCGATCCGTTGACACGGGTCCGACCGCGTAGGCTCGATCCTCGTGGCTATCGGCTCGACCATTCACACCTTCACGGTGCAGCTCTCAGACGTTGACCGCGGCGTCTATGACGAATTGCCGCTGCGCGTCGCGCGGCATCCCTCCGAGACGGCTCCGTACATGCTGACGCGCGTGCTGGCGTACTGCCTCGAGTACGAGGAGGGCATCGGCTTCAGCGAGGGCGTCGCCGCCACCGACGAGCCCGCCGTGATGGTCCGCGATCTCACCGGCGCGCTCGTCGCCTGGGTCGAGGTGGGAGCCCCGGATGCCGCTCGCCTCCACGCCGGCAGCATGAAAGCCGAACGGGTCGCCGTGTACACGCACCGCGACCCCGAGAAGGTCGCCGCGCCCTGGGCGGGCAAGCGCATCCACCGCGCCGACGAGGTGCTGCTGCACAGTTTCGAGCCCGGTTTCGTCGAGAAGCTCGCGGATGCCATCGAGCGGCGCAACACGGCGACGCTGACCCGCACCGAGGGGCGCGTCTACCTCGAGCTCAACGGTGTCTCGGGTGAGAGCGACATCCACACGCGCGCGGCGGGCTGAGCGCACACGAAAAAGTCCCCACCCTCGCCGAAACGGGCGAAGATGGGGACTTCTTCATATGACAACGGCTCGTGGAGCTGGGGGGAATCGAACCCCCGTCCAACGCTGGGTCTCCGCGTTTTCTCCGGGCGCAGTCTGTGCAGACGTTCTACTCGGCTCCGACCTTTGTCACAGACACCTAAGTCGACAAGCCCAGCCTGGGAAAAGTCCCGCGTGACGTCCAGACGCCGTCACACAGCAAGACCCCTAAATGACGCCAGATTCCGTGGCGGGGTCGCACACGGCCTGACGGACTATCGGGCTCGCTTACGCAGCGAGGGCGAAGTCAGTGCGCTTAGCATTGGCACTTATTGTTTTGCAGGGAGCGTTTACGAGATAACCCCACATCCTCGGCCCGCTTCTCGCGGGTTCGCAGGCGCTGTCGAAACCGATCAGCCCCAGGAACTCCGTGATGGAGCGGCCGTTGTCACACTGTTGAGTTACCACCTCGGCAGCCGAAGCTCCCGAGCGTCACAGTCTATAACGGATCGTGGGCGCGATGATTCCCGCTCGACGCGCAACGATCTGATGACGACGCCGGAAAGGGTCTTCATCGAGGCTGCGTTGTCGATACGTTCAGAGCCATGACCACTCGCCCCTCGCTGCTCCCGCTCACTCTCGTCCTCGGGGGCGTACTCGCTCTCTCCGCCTGCACCGCGTCACCGGAGCCGGCCGCCGAGACAGCCACCCCGTCTCCGTCCCCGTCGCCGACGACGACCGCGACGATCTCGCCGAGCCCCGAGGTATCACCCACCGCCACCCCCGACGTCGCACCGGTCGTGTACACCTCGTGCGACGACGTCATCACCCCCGCGTTCCGTCAGACGGTTTCCGACAACGGCTGGGTGGGCTGGAACATGGTGGGCCGTGAGATCGGTCACAGCCCCTTCGACAGGTTCCCCCAGGGCGCGCCCACCGGTCAGCTCAGCTGCCGCTTCGGAGCCGGACCCGAGGTCGCGACCGACAACGTCATCGACCTCGCGTGGGCGCCGATCGACGCCACGACAGCCGCTGCCGCTCAACGTGCTCTCGAGGCGGAAGGCTTCCAGCGCGTCGACACCTCCGACGCCGTCCAGTGGGGAATGCGTTCCGACGACGGCAGCGCGAAGGACGACGACGGCTGGGGCGAGACCTACTCTTTCAGCGGCTCCGAGGTGCGCTGGGCCGTCGTGCGCTCCCAACTCGACCTGCTCCAGCCGCCCGCCTGACCGGGGCCGCCTCCCCCTGTCCCGTAGGCTCACCGCATGAGCGACGTCGTCATCACCGTCCGGGGCGAGAGCAACGCCCGCGCCCGCGCCGAAGAGGCTGCCGTCCGCGTGACCGTGTCCACCGACGGTCCGTCGCGCGGTCCGGTCGTCGAGCGGGCGCAGGAGCGCGCCGCGAGCGTGCAGGACGGTCTGGTCGCCCACCTTCGATCGGGAGAGGTGTCGGAGTGGTCGAGCGCCCGCGTCTCGGTCTGGTCCGACCGCCCGTGGAACAACGAGGGCGCGCAGCTCCCCCTTGTCCATCACGCGGCGGTGGAGCTGTCGGCCACCTTCACCGACGCCGGGGCGCTGTCGTGGTGGCTCAGTGACGTCGCCGAGTCCGACGACGTGCAGGTGACCGCGGTGGAGTGGCGCCTGTCCCCCACCACCCGCGCGCGAGTCGAGCGCGAGGTCGCCGCCGACGCCGTGCATGTGGCCGTGGAGCGCGCGACCGCGTACGCGGACGCTCTGGGGCTGGCATCCGTCTCCGCCGTCGAGATCGCGGATGCCGGATTGCTCGCCGCGAACCCGGAGGCTCCGACCCCCTTCGGCGCGCGCATGATGGCCGCGTCGGGACCCGGCGGCGGACCGTCGTTCAGCTTGCAGCCGCCCGAGATCGTCGTCACGTCGGTCGTCGAGGGGCGCTTCCGCGCCGAGTGACCGGCGGGGCTTACTCGCCCAGACGGTTCTTCGTGCGCATCGCGCGCTCGGCCTCGCGCTTGTCTTCGCGCTCGCGGATGGTCTGGCGCTTCTCGAACTCGCGCTTACCCTTGGCGACCGCGATCTCGACCTTCGCGCGCCCGTCGAGGAAGTACAGCCGCAACGGCACGAGCGTGTATCCGCCCGCCGACACCGCGTGCGAGAGCTTGATGATCTCTTCCTTGTGCAGCAGCAGCTTGCGCGTGCGCTTGGCCGAGTGATTCGTCCAGTGCCCCTGCGAGTACTCCGGGATGTGCACGGCGTCGAGGAAGGCCTGGCCGCCGTCGATATAGGCGTAGCCGTCGGTCAGGTTCGCGCGCCCCTGGCGCAACGACTTCACCTCGGTGCCGGTGAGCACCAATCCGGCTTCGTACGTCTTCTCGATGGCGTAGTCGTGACGCGCCTTCTTGTTCGACGCGATGAGCTTTTCACCCTGCTCACGAGGCATGGTGCCACCTCCTCATGATTATGGGCACACAGAGCCTTACAGTTTACCCCCACCGGATGCCGGCCGAGCGCGGCGCCGCGGGATGCTAGGCGCGGAGCCAGCGACGGATGGCGAAGCTCGCGCTCAGTGCCGCGAGCACGATACCGATCACGACGAGGAGCGGAATCACGATCGCCACGTCGCCGAAGTCCACCCACGACGTGATGAACCCGATCCGGTCCCGGAGGTACTGGTTCACCCCGACTCCGACGATCGCCCACACCGCCACGCTCGCCAGGGCCGAACCGATGAGCGCGGCCAGCACACCCTCGACGACGAACGGTGTCTGGATGAAGCGGTTGGATGCACCCACCAGCCTCATGATGCCGAGCTCTCGACGTCTCGCGAAGGCCGAGAGACGGATGGTCGTGGCGATCAGCAGCACGGCGGCGATCAGCATGAGACCGGCGATGCCGACGGCCACGTAGGTCGCGACGGTGAGTGCTTGGAACAGGGGTTCGAGGTACTGCAGCTGGTCGGTGACCGCCTCGACACCGTTCTGGCCGCTGAAGGCCTCGGCGATGACGTCGGATTGACTCTGATCGACCAGGTTGATGCTGAAGGTCGCGTTGAACTGGTCCGCCGTCACGACACCGGCGATGTCCTCGGGAAGCTGCTGCTTCGCGTTCTCGAACACCTGGTCGCTGGTCTGGAAGGTGTAGTCGCGGATCAGCGGCGCGAGCGCCTGCCCGTCGAGCGTCGCCTTCACCGCGTCGATCTGGTCCTGCGTCGCCGGCTCGCCCGCGACGCACGTGGGGGCGTTCGACGACGCCGCACACATGAACACCGCCACCTGGGCACGATCGGCCCAGTACGACTGCATCTTGCCGATCTGCATCTGCATGAGCATCGCCGCGCCGACGAAGGTCAGCGACACGAAGGTGACGAGGATGACCGAGATCACCATCGACGCGTTGCGGCGGAGACCGGTGAAGGCCTCCGAGAGGATGAGCCCGAACCTCATGACGTGGGTCCCACTTCGTCGTTGCGGTCTTTCTTCTCGCCCAAGCCGAGCCGGTCGGCGAGACCGAGAGCATCGACGTCGGGGCGGGTGACCGGAATGGAGCGTGTGTTCGTGCCCGGCTCGCGGGGCTCGACGGCGGCGGGCGCGTCGGGCTCGGCATCCTGGGCGGGGTCCGCGGATGCCGCGGGGGCGGGAGCCGCATCCGACCGCGGCGCCGCAGACGCGGGCTCGGCACCGGGCTTCGTGAGCGGCTCGACCGGACCCGTGAGCCCGGTCACCTCTCGCTGCACCTCGAGGACGGCCGTCAGGGCCGCCACGGCCGCCGCACCGCGCTCGATCTCGGGTGCCAGGCGCGGCAGGCTCGACGTGTCGCCGTACCCGCCATGACGCTCGTCACGCACCATCTCGCCGCCGCGCAGCTCGATCACGCGACGCTGCATCTGGTCGACGAACCCGGCCTCGTGGGTCGCCATGACGACGGTCGTCCCCCCGGCGTTGATGCGCGCGAGAAGGCGCATGATGTCGATCGACGTGCCGGGGTCGAGGTTTCCGGTCGGCTCGTCGGCCAGCAGCACCTGGGGGCGGTTCACGAGGGCGCGCGCGATGGCCACACGCTGCTGCTCTCCACCCGACAGCTCGTGCGGCAGACGCTTCTCTTTGCCGTCGAGACCGACGAGCGCGAGCACCTCGGGCACCGCCTGCTGGATGAACCCGCGCGACGCTCCGGTCACCTGCAGCGTGAAGGCGACGTTCTGGTGCACCGTCTTGTTCGGCAGCAGGCGGAAGTCCTGGAACACCGAACCGATGTGGCGGCGGAAGTAGGGAACCTTGCGGTTCGACAGCGTACGCAGGTCGCGGCCGAGCACCACGACGCGACCGTCGCTGGGTGTCTCGGCGCGCAGGATGAGCTGCAGGCACGACGATTTGCCGGAGCCCGAAGCGCCGACGAGGAAGACGAATTCCCCGCGCTGCACTTCGAAGTCGACGGCGTTCAGGGCGGGCTTCGCGGTGCCGCGATACCGCTTGGTGACGTTCTCGAACCGGATCATGGCTCGACGAGCCTAAGCGCGGGCCCCGGGCACGCCGACAGGACGCGCCGTGTCACGAAACGGAGAAAGCCCTCTGGATGCCGAGGTGCCGGCATCCAGAGGGCTTGCTGTCGAGAGCGAACGGGCTCAGTCGTCGTCCTTGCGTTTGCGCCAGCGGATGCCGGCCGCGATCAGTCCGTCGAGGTCGCCGTCGAAGACGACCGCGGGGTTGCCGACCTCGTAGCCGGTGCGCAGGTCTTTCACGAGCTGCTGACCGTAGAGAAAGTACGAGCGCATCTGATCGCCCCAGCTCGCGGTGATCGTGCCGGCGAGCTCTTTCTTCTTCGCGGCCTCTTCTTCGCGCTTGAGCAGCAGCAGGCGCGTCTGGAGCACGCGCATGGCCGCGGCGCGGTTCTGGATCTGCGACTTCTCGTTCTGCATCGACACGACGAGGCCGGTGGGGAGGTGCGTGATGCGCACGGCGGAGTCGGTGGTGTTGACCGACTGACCGCCGGGCCCCGACGACCGGAACACGTCGACGCGGATGTCGCCCTCGGGGACCTCGACCTCGACGGCCTCTTCCATCACGGGGATGACCTCGACCGCGGCGAAGCTCGTCTGGCGCTTGTCGGCACCGCCGAACGGGCTGATGCGCGCGAGGCGGTGGGTGCCCGCCTCGACCGACAGCGTGCCGTAGGCGTAGGGGACGTCGACCTCGAAGGTGGCCGACTTGATGCCGGCGCCTTCGGCGTAGGAGGTGTCCATGACCTTGACGGGGTACTTGTGGCGTTCGGCCCAGCGCAGGTACATGCGCAGCAGCATCTCGGCGAAGTCGGTGGCGTCGTCGCCGCCGGCGCCGGAGCGGATCGTCACGACAGCGGAACGGGGGTCGTACTCGCCGTCGAGGAGCGTCTGCACCTCGAGCTGGCCGATCACGTCTTTCAGCGAAGCGAGTTCGCGGCGGGCCTCGTCGGCGGACTCCTCGTCGTCCATCTCGATCGCGAGCCCGACGAGCACCTCGAGGTCGTCGAGGCGCTGCTCGATCTCCGAGACGCGCTTGAGCTCCGCTTGGCGATGGCTGAGGCGGCTGGTGACCTTCTGAGCGTTCTCGACGTCGTCCCAGAGGTCGGGGGCACCGGCCTCGTCGCTGAGGCGTTCGATGTCGGCTTTGAGTGCGTCGACGTCGACCACGGCCTGGATATCGGCGAAGGTCGAGCGCAGCGCCTGGATGTCGGCGGTCAAATCGAGTTCGAGCATTTGAGATCAAGCCTATCGTGGAGACAGTGACAGCCGACTCTCCCCGGAACGTGCTGGTGCGCTTCGCACCGATGATCTACGGCCCCACCCTGCTCTTCGCCCTGGGCGAGGGAGCCGTGATCCCCCTCATCCCCGTCATCGCGAACCGCCTCGGCGCCGACGTCGCCCTCGCCGCGCTCGTGGCGGCCGCCCTCGTGGTCGGGCAGCTGTGCGGGAACATCCCCGCGGGCTGGGCCGTCGCCCGCTTCGGCGAGCGCCTGACGATGGGCGTGGCGGGGATCGTGGTGCTCGCGGGGCTCCTCGGCATCGTGTTCGCTCAGTCGCTGGCGTTCTTCACCGCGGCGGTGTTCCTCATCGGTTTCTGCGCGGCCTCGTTCGCCCTGGCGCGCCATTCGTTCATGACCACGCGCGTCCCGCTGACGTTCCGGGCGCGAGCTCTCTCGCTGCTGGGTGGCACGTTCCGCCTCGGCATGTTCGTCGGCCCGTTCATCTCGGCGGCGCTCCTGGCGGTCTTCGGCACCGAGACGGCATCCATCGTCTTCTTCGCCGTCTGCCAGGTCGCCACGATCCTGCTCGTGTTCTTCGGCCCCGACCCCGAGAAGGCGATCCCGGTCGGCGCGGGTGCGCCCACCCGAGCAGGTGCGGGCGACTCCCGCGACGCCGAGGACACCGGCGAGCCCGTCACCGGCGCGATCCCCACGGTGGAACGTGTCGGGGTGTTCCGCACGATGTGGCGGTACCGCGGAGTGCTGGCGCGCCTGGGGCTCGCCGCCTCGTCGCTGTCGGCCGTGCGCTCGGCGCGCCAAGTCGTCCTGCCCCTGTGGGGTGTCTCCCTCGGGATGGATGCCGGCACCATCGCCGTGGTCGTGGGCGTCTCGGGAGCGATCGATTTCGCCCTCTTCTACGCGAGCGGTCAGGTGATGGACCGCTTCGGTCGTCTGTGGGCGGCCCTCCCGGCGATGGTCCTCATGGGCGCGGGCTTCTTTGCCCTGTCGTTCACGCACGATCTGTCGTCGGCGGCCATGTGGTACGCGATGTTCGCCGCGGTCCTCGGGGTCGGCAACGGCTTGTCGAGCGGCATCCTGCTCACCCTTGGCGCGGACGTGGCTCCCCCCACGGATCCCGCGGCGTTCCTCGGCTCCTGGAGGACGTTGACCGATGGCGGCGGCGCGGTGGCCCCGTTGATCGTGTCGGCCCTGACGGCCATGGCATCCCTCTCGGTCGGCGTCGGCGCGATGGGGGTGATCGCCGTCCTGGGGGCGGCCGGCTTCATCCGCTGGGTTCCCCGCTACGTCCCGCGCTCCCGCTGACCGCGCCACGCCCGCCTGAGGGGCCACTCTCCGTCGCTCGGGGCACTCCTCGGCGACGAACTCTGACCCCTCACGCGAGAGGAGCACTCACTCCCCTACGCGAATCAGCACCTTGCCCAACGCGCCCTGCTCCACCGCGTCGTGCGCCGCGGCGGTGTCGTCCAGCGCGAACCACGTGAGCGGCAGCCCGGCGTCGTCCCCGACCGGGAGCGCTCCGTCGGCGACGGCCGCCGCGACGTCCTCGGCGGCGGCGAGCAGTGCCCGCTCCCCCACCGTGTACAGCAGCAGTCCCTGCCAGCGGACGTTCTTGGCGAAGCTCTCGCGCACCCGGGCGGTGAAATCGGCCCCGCCGTTGTCGGCGTAGTAGCCGATCGTCCCGTGATTGGCGACGACCTCGACGTCGAGACCGGCGTTGTCGGCGATGGCGACCTCGACGATGTGCTCGACGCCGTTCGGGGCGAGCTCCCGGATGCCGTCGGCCAGCGACTCGCTCGGGTACTGCAGCACATGGTGGGCGCCGGCCGCGCGGGCCAGAGCCTCTTTCTCGACGCTGCTCACGGTGGCGATGACCGTGGCTCCGGCCCAGGCGGCCAGCTGGATGGCGGCGTGACCGACGGCCCCGGCACCACCCTGGACGAGCACCGTGCGCCCGGCCAGCGCACCGGGAGCCAGACGCGAAGGTGCGTCCTCGTGAACCGTGAGGGCGCGGTGCGCGGTCATCGCGGGAACGCCGAGGCTGGCGCCGAGCTCGAACGACGCACTGTCCGGCAGGGGCACCGCACGCGACGCGGGGAGCACGGTGTACTCCGCCGCCGTGCCGAACGGGCGCTGGTGCGCGGCGAGGTACACCCACACCCGCTGTCCCACCGACAGTTCGTCGATGCCCTCGCCGACGGCATCCACCACTCCCGCTCCGTCCTGGTTCGGGGTGACCTCGTCAAAGGGGAGCGGACGCCCCGTCGTGGCGCGGGCCTTCCAGTCGGTGGGGTTCACGCCCGACACAGTGAGGCGCACGCGCACCTCTCCCGCGGCGGGTTCGGGCAGAGGCCGCTCCTCGAGCGAGAGGACGGAGGAGTCACCGGGCTGAGAGTACGTGATCGCCTTCATGCCGGATCCAGCGTCGAAGCGGGCGGAGACATTCCTCCGGCGTGTCGCGGCTACCGGACGAGCGCCGCGTTTGACGGCGGCTTCACAACGTCGGAGCGCGTCGCCCGCTTAGAATGAGCACACTCGCGGGAGTGGTGAAATCGGTAGACACGCAGGATTTAGGTTCCTGTGCCTTCGGGCGTGGGGGTTCAAGTCCCCCCTTCCGCACGGTAACCGCTCTCTGCACCCTTCCGACCCGACGGGACCGATGTGATCCACACCACCAGCTCGTTGCTCCCGTGGCTCGACCCCGCGACGATCATCACCAACTCGCAGCCGTGGGCGCTGCTCGTCGTCTGCTTCATCATCTTCGCCGAGACCGGTCTGCTCATCGGCTTCCTGCTGCCGGGCGACACCCTGCTGATCATGGCGGGCCTGCTGTCGCACTCGACTGACGCCGCCCCGAACGGCGTGTTCGGGCTCAACGCCTGGTGGGTCGCCCTCGCGATCGGTTTCGCGGCGTTCGTCGGCGGTGAGGTCGGGTACTTCATCGGCCACAAGGCGGGCCCGTCAATCTTCGAGCGCAAAGAGTCGGGGCTGTTCAGCAAGAAGAACGTCGAACGCACGAACGCCTTCTTCGAGCGGTTCGGCGGTCTGACCGTCATCCTCGCCCGCTTCGTGCCGGTCGTGCGCACCTTCGCGCCCATCGCCGCGGGTGTCGGCCACATGCCGTGGAAGAAGTACTCGCTGTACAACCTGATCGGCGCGGTCATCTGGGGCATCGGCCTGACGATGATCGGCTACCTGGTCGGCTACATCCCCTTCATCCGCGACATCGTCACCGAGTACATCGATGTGATCCTGCTCGCCGCCGTCGCCGGCACGGCGATCTTCATCGCGATCCACTACTTCCGTGAGCGCGCCGCCGCCAAGCGTGAGGGTGCCGTCACCCCCGCCGAGGCCGAATCGCTCACCCTCGACGCGAAGACCCTCGAAGACGGCGACCAGCCGACGCGCTAAGACGCCTTCGCGCTCTTCTTCTTGGCCGCCGGCTTCGTGTCGGCGGCCTTGTCTTTCTGGTCGGACTTGCCGCTGTCGGTGACGCCCGATCGGGCCGCGCGGCTCCGCTCGACGCTCGCGCGCAGGGCCTCCATCAGATCGATGACCTCACCGCCGTCCTCCTCTTCCTTCTTGCCGAAAGTCGCGTCGGTGTCGATCGCGTCGCCCTGCTCGAGCTTCGCGTCGATGAGGGTGCGCAGCTCGGCCTGGTACTCGTCGGTGAACTCCTCGGGGTCGAAGTCCTTCGAGAAGCTGTCGACGAGGGATGCCGACATCTCGAGCTCTTTCGCCGAGATGCGCACGCTCTCGTCGAGCGACGGGAACGCCGCCTCGCGCACCTCGTCGGCCCACAGCAGCGTCTGCAGCACGAGCACGTCGCCGCGCACGCGGAGGGCCGCGAGCCGGGTCTTCTGCCGGAGCGAGAAGCGGACGATCGCGGTGCGGTCAGTCTGCTCCAGTGTCTTGCGCAGCAGGACGTAGGCCTTGGGAGAGGAGGAGTCGGGCTCGAGGTAGTACGCCTTGTCGAGCGTCAGCAGATCGACCTGATCGCTCGGCACGAACTCGACGACCTCGATCTCCCGGCTGCGTTCGCTGGGCAACGACGCCAGGTCGTCCTTGGTGAGCACGACCGTCTGCTCGCCGTCGTCGTAGGCCTTGTCGATGTCCTGGTACGGCACCACCTCGCCGTCGACCTCGCAGATCCGCTGGTAGCGGATCCGGCCGCCGTCCTTGTTGTGCACCTGGTGCAGCGAGACGTCGTGGTCTTCGGTCGCCGAGTACACCTTGACGGGCACGTTGACGAGGCCGAAGGTCAGGGCGCCTTTCCAGATCGATCGCATGCGACCAGTGAACACCGGATGGGGTGCGGATGCCGAGACCCTTGCGAACCGGGTTCGCGCCCGTCCTAGGCCCCGGTGCATCCACAGCCCCTCACCCCCCACGCCCCGGACTAGCCCCCGTTCACCGGAGCCCGGCACCGCCCGCTCGCAACCCCCTGGGTACGCGTCACCGTCCTCGCCCTACGCTGGGGCGATGACGGAGCAGACGGTGCGTATCGGCGGTCGCCGCCTGCGTCTGTCGAACCTCGACAAGGTGCTCTACCCCGAGACCGGCACCACCAAGGGCGAGGTGGTCGACTACTACTCGCGGATCGCTCCCCTGCTGCTCCCGCACGTCGCCGACCGTCCGCTGACCCGCAAGCGCTGGCCCGACGGAGTGGGGACGGATGCCAGCCCCGGCGAGCCGTTCTTCGCCAAGGCCCTCGAACCCGGCGCTCCGACGTGGGTGCGTCGCTTCCCGATCGATCACTCCAGCGGCGCGAAGGACTACCCGCTCGTCGACGACCTGCCCACCCTGGTCTACCTCGCGCAGGTCGCGAGCCTCGAGCTGCACGTGCCGCAGTGGCGGTTCTCGAGCGAGGGCGGACGCCAGAACCCCGACCGCCTCGTGCTCGACCTCGACCCCGGACCGGGTGTGGGCCTCGCCGAATGCGCCGAGGTCGCGCGGTGGGCCCGGGCGATCCTGCAGGACATCGGTCTCGACCCGCTGCCGGTGACCAGCGGCAGCAAGGGCATCCACCTGTACGCGCGGCTCGACGGCAGACAGTCGAGCGATGCGGCGAGCGCCGTCGCGAAAGAACTCGCCCGGGCGATCGAGGCCGACCATCCCGACCTCGTCGTCAGTCAGATGTCGAAGGCCGCGCGCCCCGGCAAGGTCTTCATCGACTGGAGCCAGAACAACGGCTCGAAGACGACGATCGCGCCGTACTCCCTGCGCGGGCGCCCGCGTCCGTACGTCGCCGCCCCGCGCACGTGGGCGGAGCTCGACGACCCCGACCTGCGCCATCTGCTGTTCAGCGAGGTGCTCGAGCGTCCCGATGATCCGTTGGCGCCCGTCGACGCGGTGCACGGCCCCCTGCGTGCCTACATCGCGAAGCGCACGGCCGGGAAGACTCCCGAACCGGTCCCCGAGACACCGCACGGCGCTCCTGCGCCCGAGGGACTCCCCCGGTTCGTCATTCAGGAGCACCACGCGTCGCGCCTGCACTGGGACCTGCGCCTCGAACGCGACGGCGTGCTCGTCAGCTGGGCCGTGCCCAAGGGCGTTCCGCCGACGACGGCGAAGAACAGCCTGGCCGTCATGACCGAGGACCATCCGCTGCCGTACCTCGACTTCGCCGGTGAGATCCCCCGTGGTGAGTACGGCGCCGGCATCATGACCGTCTGGGACACCGGCACCTACGACCTCGAGAAGTGGCGTGACGACGAGGTGATCGCCACCCTCGAGGGCCGAGAGGGCGGCCCGCTGGGCCGCGTGCGTTTCGCCCTCATCCGCACCGAGGGGCACGGCGAGAAGTCGCAGTGGCTGTTGCACCGGATGAAGACGGATGCCGCGGGCCGACCGCAGAGCGACGGACAGCCCGTCGTGCCCCTGGACCACGGCTCCTCCGACGGGGGCCGCGCCGCCTCTCCCGCATCAGCCGCTACGCCACCCGCGGCTTCCCCACCCGCCGCCTCGCCGCCCCGCGTCGCCGACCTCAAGCCGATGCTCGCCACCTCTTCCACGGCCGGGATCGCCCGCGCCGCCGCTGAGCGCTGGGGCGGCACGCCCTGGGTGGAGATGAAGTGGGATGGCATCCGGGGTCTGGGAATCTGGGACGGCGAACGTCTGCGCCTGCGCTCGCGCAACGGCAACGACCTGACCGCCGCCTACCCCGAGCTGACGAGCGTCGATCTGGGACTCGGCTCCGACCCGGCGGTGTTCGACGGCGAGATCGTCGCCCTCGACGAGCAGGGTCGGCCGAGCTTCCCGCTGCTGCAGAAACGGATGAACCTCGCGAAGCCGCGAGAGATCGCCCTTGAAGCCGAGCGCACCCCCGTGCACCTGTACCTGTTCGACGTGCTGTCGGCGGGTGGCCGAGACGTGGCATCCCTGCCCCTGTCCCACCGGCGAGAAGTGCTCGAAGAGCTGGCCGGTCGCGCCGGGGGGCCTGTCGTCGTGCCTCCGGTGTTCGACGACGTGGATGCCGCGGTCGCGACGAGCGGCCGGTTCGGGCTCGAAGGGGTCGTCGTGAAAGACCCGGGCTCCACCTACCGGCGCCGCGTGCGGTCGGAGCAGTGGCTGAAGGTCAAACACTCGCGCACGCAAGAGGTCGTGATCGGTGGGATCCGGCCGGGCAAGGGCAACCGCGCGGGCACGATCGGCTCCCTGCTGGTCGGGGTGCCCACGGCGGACGGCCTGCGGTACGCGGGCCGAGTGGGCTCGGGATTCGGCGAGCAGACGCTGGCCCGGCTCACGGACCTCTTGGAGCCGCTGCGCGCCGACACCGACCCGTTCGTCGGAGTGCCGGCAGCCGACGCCCGCGATGCCCTGTGGGTCCGGCCCGAGCTCGTGGCCGAGGTGGAGTTCGCGGAGTTCACACCCGGCGGCATCCTGCGGCAGGCGCGGTGGCGGGGCCTGCGGCCGGACAAGGACCCGGGCGAGGTCGTGCGGGAGGACTGACCGTCGCCGGCGGGTGTCGCGACGTCAGGCGCGTGTCTCGACCCGCGTCAGCTCCGTGCTATTGGTGCTGTGGCGGCCTTCATGCCCGGGAGATGGCCCGGGCATCAGTCGTCGATCACCATCCACTCACCGAAGCGGCGAAAGCCGGAGGCCAGGGCCAACGCCACCGACGGCGCGTTATCGAGCTGGCATCGGTACTGCGGCTCGTACCCGCGCTCCAGGGCGTCGGCGGCCATCGCCAGCACGGTCGCTCGGGCGAGACCGCGACCGCGGAACTCCGGCAGTGTGAGGACCCCGAGATCGGCGAGACGGGTTCCGCTCCACGGGTACATGCTCGCGGCGGCGGCCAGCCGACCGTCGATGAACGTGCCGAAGACGAGCCAGTGGTCGATCTCGACGAACGCCTCGTCGAGATCGTCCTCGGGCGCCGCCGCTTCGAGGGCGGCGAACACCTCGGCATCGGCGACCGAGAGGCGGCGCGTGTTCGTGCCGGGGACAGTGGACGCGACATTCGCGTGCTCTTCCACCGGCAGGTAGAACAGGTGGTCGGGATCGTTCAGCACGATGCCGGAGGCCTCGATGCGCTCCCCCGCCGTGTCCGCGGGAAACCGCTCACCGTCGACCGCTCCGATCTGCACCGCGCGATCGGGCGTCAGCGAAACGATGGTGGCTCCGTCGTCGAGACGCAGGACCGAGACCGAGCGGTTCTCCGGAAGCTCTGCGTCCACGACGACGATCGCTTCGTCGTCGGAGAGGGAGTCCGACGCGGCCGGCAGCCAGTGGTCGATGACGAGAGAGGAGAACATGCGGAACCTTCCGTGGGTACGGGTGCCTGACGGCAGGCTAACGCACGGCACCGACGGTCACGCGTGACGCGAATCGTGCTCCACGTGCCCCGCGGGTTCGAGCTGGAAGGTCGAGTGCTCGACGTCGAAGTGATCCGCCAGGCACGTCTGCAGGGAACCGAGGATCGCGGCGGCCCGGCCGTCGGTGAGCGCGGCGTCTTCGACGATCACGTGGGCACTGAATACCGGCGCTCCCCGCGTCAGCTGCCACACGTGTACGTCGTGCACATCGACGACTCCGTCGGCCTCACGCAGGTGCTCGCGGATCTCGGCCACGTGCACCCCCACCGGCGCCGACTCCGTCAACACCACGACGACCTCGCGCAGCAGCCCGATGGCTCGCGGCACGATGAGCACCGCGATGAGCAGGGAGGCGATGGCATCCGCCTGCACGAATCCCGTCGTGATGATGACGAGGGCCGCGATGATCACGGCGACCGACCCGATCAGATCGCCCAGCACTTCGAGGTAGGCACCGCGCACGTTGATGCTGCGCTTCTGTGCGCGAGACAGCAGGAACATCGACACGGCGTTGGCGATCATGCCGACGGTCGCGACCACGAGCATGAGCCCGCCCTGCACCTCCGCCTCGGCCGGAGCGAGCAGCCGCTGCACGGCCTCGACACCCACCCACGCGCACAGCACGATGAGGATCACGCCATTGGCGAGCGCCCCCAGCACCTCGGCACGCTGGTACCCGAAGGTGCGGCGGTCATCCGCCGGCCGTGCCGCGATGGCGGTGGCGATCAGCGCGACCACCAGGGCGGCCGCGTCGGTGAACATGTGCGCGGCGTCGGCGAGCAACGCCAGCGATCCGGTGAGGATCGCCCCGACGATCTGCACCACCATTACCGTGGCCGTCAGGGCCAGGGCGGTCGCGAGCAGGCGCCGATTGCCGGCATCCCGGATGCCGCCGGAGGGCGCGTGATCGTGCATAGCTCCAGGCTAGAACGGGCACAGGTCCGGCCGCCGGGGTTCGGCGTAGTCGGGAATGAGAACGGGTGTCGCTCTCGCGCTCAGAGCTCGCGCAGAAGCGGCGCCAACTCCCGGAACGCGCGGGCCCGGTGCGACTCGGCGTTCTTCTCGGCCGCCGTCCACTCACCGACCGTGCGCTCCCGCCCCGCGGGCTGGCCGTCGGGGATGAAGACGGGGTCGTAGCCGAAGCCCCCGGGGCCGGCGGGTGCTGTCGCGAGGCGTCCGGGCCAGCGGCCCTCGACCGTCTGCTCGCCGCCGTCCGGGCGCACGAGCGCGATGACCGATACGAACTGCGCGGTGCGGTGCGGGTCGGCGACATCCGACAACTGGTCGAGCAGCAGTTCGAGGTTGGCGGTCGCGTCTTTCTTGTGTCCCGCCCAGTACGCCGAGAAGACCCCGGGCGAACCGCCCAAGACGTCGACGGCCACGCCGGAGTCATCCGCCAGCGCCGACAACCCCGTGTGCGCCGCCGCGGCGCGCGCCTTGATGAGCGCATTCGCGGCGAACGTCACGCCGTCTTCGACCGGCTCGGGGCCGTCGTAGCCGACGACCTCGAGGTCGGGACGCACCTCGGCGACGATCGCCTGGAATTCCTCGACCTTGTGCGGGTTGTGCGTGGCCAGGACGATGCGGGACATCTCAGCCCTCGAGCGCCGACGTCTGGATGCCGCGCAGCTCGGCGCACCCGTTCACGCCCAGCTCGAGCAACTGGTCGAGCTCGCGCTTGTCGAACGGCGCACCCTCGGCCGTGCCCTGCACCTCGACGAACAGCCCCCGACCGGTGACGACGACATTCATGTCGGTCTCGGCGCGCACGTCCTCGACGTACGCCAGGTCGAGCATCGGCTCGCCGTCGATGATGCCCACCGACACCGCTGCGACGGAGTCGCGCAGCACCTCGGCGCGCTGACCGATGAACTTCTTCTCGCGGCCCCAGGCGATGGCATCCGCGAGGGCCACGTAGGCACCGGTGATCGCCGCGGTGCGCGTACCGCCGTCGGCCTGCAGCACGTCGCAGTCGATCACGATCGTGTTCTCGCCGAGGGCCTTGGTGTCGACGACGGCACGCAGCGCGCGGCCGATGAGTCGCGAGATCTCGTGCGTGCGACCGCCGACCTTGCCCTTGATCGATTCGCGGTCGTTACGGCTGTTCGTCGCGCGCGGGAGCATCGCGTACTCCGCCGTGACCCAGCCCTTGCCCTTGCCGGTCAGCCAGCGCGGCACGCCGTTCGTGAACGACGCGGTGCACAGCACCTTGGTGCCGCCGAACGTGACGAGGGCGGAACCTTCGGCGTGAGCCGACCACCCGCGCTCGATGGTGACGGGACGGAGCTGGTCGTTGGTGCGACCGTCTTTGCGGGTCATGGGTCCTCCAGGGGAACGGGAATGGATGCCGCGACTCAGCGCGGCAGGTCGATGGCGCCGGTCTGCACGAGCTGCACCTCGCGCACCTCCCGGCCCATGAGGCGGTGCGCCAGGCGCAGGAAATCGTCGGCCGACGATCCCGTGGCCTCGTAGCGGGCGGTGGGCACGGCATCCGGGGTCGCGAGGAGATCCCGCGACACGAGCTGGCGGTAGACGTCTTTCGCGGTCTCGCTGTCGCTCGAGACGAGGCTTACGTCGGGGCCCATCACGTAGCTGATGGCCCCCTCGAGGAACGGGTAGTGCGTGCAGCCGAGAACCAGGGTGTCGACCCCGGCGTGGCGGAGAGGTGCGAGGTACTGCTCGGCGGTGGCGAGCACCTCGGGCGAGTCGGTGACGCCGGCCTCGACGAACTCGACGAAGCGCGGGCAGGCCTCGGCGAACACCGTGAGGCGCTCGTTGACCTCGAGCATGTCCTGGTAGGCGCGCGAGCCGATCGTGCCGACCGTGCCGATCACGCCGATGCGGCCGTTGCGGGTCGTCGACATGGCGGTGCGGACGGCCGGGCCGATGACCTCGACCACGGGCACGTCGTAACGCTCACGCGCGTCGCGGAGCATGGCGGCCGAGGCGGTGTTGCACGCGATCACGAGCATCTTGACGCCCTGCTCGACGAGGGTGTCGAGCACCTCGAGCGAATACTTGCGGACGTCGGCGATGGGCTTCGGACCGTAGGGCGAGCGAGCGGTATCGCCGATGTAGAGGATTGACTCGCGCGGCAGTTGCTGCGACACGGCCCGGGCGACGGTGAGTCCGCCGACCCCTGAGTCGAAGATCCCGATCGGCGCGTCGTTCATAGGGAGCCAGCCTATCGGGCGGGGGCCGCTCGGGCCGGGGGCGTGCCGGGGTCCGGATGGTTGCGTCGCCGGTTTGGGTGGGCGGGGCGTCCGTAACTCCTGAGAACGCGGGCGGTGCGGGCTCGCGCGGGCGTTGGCGAGGGTGACGGGGCGCAGGAATCAGGAGTTACGCGCGGGACGGCGCCGGAGCCGGGCGTCTCGGGCCCCGATGGTCGGGACCGGACCGCTGTTCAGCTCCCGTTGAGCCCCTCCGCCCGCCGGACCTCCGGAGTTCGGCACACCGACCCGGTGTCAAGCGGCGACGCGGCGCACGGGCGCGGTGCGAGGGCCCGAATAGGCTGGCGCCATGAGCCGTAGCACCGCCCTGCACACCGACCGGTACGAACTCACGATGCTCGACGCGGCCCTCCGCGACGGCACGGCCTCGCGTCGCTGCGTGTTCGAGGTGTTCGGGCGGCGCCTGTCGGGTGGCCGTCGGTTCGGGGTCGTCGCGGGCACGGGGCGTCTTCTCGAGGCGATTCGCGACTTCCGCTTCGGCGACGACGAGCTGCGCTACCTCCGCGACAACCGGGTGGTGGATGCCAAGACCCTCGACTTCCTCGCCGATTACCGGTTCACGGGCTCGGTGACGGGATACCGCGAGGGCGAGGTCTACTTCCCCGGCTCTCCCCTGCTCACGATCGAGGGCACGTTCGCCGAGGCCGTGCTGCTCGAGACGCTCGCGCTCAGCATCCTCAACTACGACTCCGCCGTCGCCACCGCCGCCGCCCGCATGAGTGTCGCCGCGGGCGATCGACCGCTCGCCGAGATGGGTTCGCGACGTGCCAGTGAGGAGGCCGCGGTCGCCGCCGCGCGCGCCGCGTATATCGCCGGCTTCTCGGCGACCAGCAACCTCGAGGCCGGCCGGCGCTGGGGCGTGCCCACCATGGGTACCGCCGCCCACGCTTGGACGCTGCTGCACGACACTGAAGAAGACGCGTTCCGGTCGCAGGTCGACGCGCTGGGCGCCGGTACAACGCTGCTCATCGACACTTACGACATCACCGAGGGCGTCAAGACGGCCGTGCGCGTCGCCGGCCCCGACCTGGGCGGGGTGCGCATCGACTCGGGCGACCTGCCGATCGTCGCGGGCGAGGTGCGCGCACTGCTCGACGACCTGGGCGCGACGAAGACGCGGATCACCGTCACGAGCGACCTCGACGAGTACGCCCTCGCTGCCCTGGCGGCCTCCCCCGTCGATTCCTACGGCGTCGGCACGTCGGTTGCGACCGGTTCGGGGGTTCCCACCGCGGGGCTCGTCTTCAAGCTCGTCGCTCGCGAGGCCGCCGACGGCTCGTGGGTGGGCGTCGCCAAGGCCTCCGCGCAGAAGGCCTCGCACGGCGGACGCAAGGCCGCGTTCCGCACGCTGGACTCGGGCACCGCGACCTCGGAGCTCATCGTCGTCAGCGACGGCTTCGAGGAGTTGTCGACCGCGGCCGAGCACCCCGACGCCCGCGCGTTGCAGGCGACCCTGATGCAGAACGGAGAGGCGGATGCCGGCGCTCTCGGCTCCGACGGGGTGCAGGCCGCTCGGGCTCATCACGCACGCGTCCGCGAGGAGCTGCCCGTGCGTGCCCTCGCGCTGAGCAAGGCCGACCCGGCGCTACCGACGGAGTACCGCGAAGCGCGGTGAAGGCCACCGGCGCCTCACGCCGGAGGGAGCTGCGCCTGCGGGTGAGAGGCCAAAAACTGTCGCCGAGCACGCGGCTCGGGGACAAGAAATGGCCCCTCACGCGGGTAGAGGTCTGCCGCGTGGGTCGGCTGGGGTCGACGCCTCGTAGAACCCGAACCCGAGCGCCTCACGCGCTACACCCCCGCGTGAGGGGCCGAAAACTGCCGCCCAGGGCGCGGCTCGGCGACAGAAAGTGGCGTCTCACGCGGGGTGAGGGCCGGGCCGCCGCGCGCGAGGCGCTCAGTTGATGAGGGATTCGTAGATCTCTTTGCACTGCGGGCACACGGGGAACTTCTCGGGGTCGCGCCCCGGCGTCCACTTCTTGCCGCACAGAGCCCGCACCGGCTTGCCGCTGAGGGCCGACTCGAGGATCTTGTCCTTCTTCACGTAATGGGAGAAGCGCTCGTGATCACCGGGCTCGATGTTCTCTTCGCGGATGAGCTCTTCGAGCTCGCGATCCAGGGTCGCGAGACCCCCGCTGTCGGGACTGTCGAGAGGCGTGCTCATGGAGAGCCAGTGTAGCCGCGGTCGGCCCCGAAGGGTCGGTCGAGGCCCGGCTCACGTCGCTTCGGCGAACTCCATGAGACGCGTTCCACGACGCTCGAACAGCGCGGCACCGATGGCGACACCGATGACGAGGACGATCACTCCCGCACCGATACCGACGCACAGGGCGAACATCGTGTCGATGGTCTCGCCGTTGACCGCCTGCCAGGTGAGCCACGCTGCGGGTGAGGCGGCCGCGATCGCTCCGGCCATCACGAGCCCCTGGGCGACGACGCCGCCCGAGCCGGTTCGCTGCGGCTGCTGGAAGGGGCTGTCGCCCGGCCGCGAGACCGCGTACGGCGCGACGACCGACGAGATGCTCGACAGTCCCAGACCAGCGAGGAACAGCGCCGCGCAGACGCCGACCATGGCGGGGAAGATCGCCCAGCGCCCGTGGGCGACGATGGCGAGCGGCAGGGTCACGGCGAGGATCGGGATGCCGATGAGCAGTACCGGCACGAGACGCCCGATGCGGTCGGGAGCCCCGCGCATGCCGCTCGCGATGTGCATCCAGAGGGCGGTGGAGTCGTAGGCGAGGTCGTTGTGCGGCAGCCATCCGAAGAAGAGCGCCATGATCGGCACCGGCAGCAGTACGGCGAGCTCGAACGGGACGCCGGCGACGAGGAGCGGCACCGTCGAGACCACGGCGGCGATCGGCACGATGATGACGTTCACGATGTACCGGCGGTCGCGCAGCCAGTACGAGAGGCTGCGGGCGGCGACCGCTCCCCCGGGCGTGCCGGGCAGGATCGCGAACCAACCGAGTCCGCCTCGCTCGCGCACGGCGACCGGGCGTCGGGTGGTGGTGAGCAGGACGTCGACGAGCGCGAACCACGCGAGCGTCAAGACGACGACGGTGGCGATTGCCACGATGAGGCTGCCGACGGCCGCCCCCGCCGAGGGCGCCAGGGCGATGCCCCACGCGGCGCCGATGGGGGTCCAGGCGAGGATCTCGGCGGCCGACGCGAGTTGCGAGGGCACGACGCCCCGCCATTCGAGCGACCCGAGGAAGACGCCGACCGGCACGACGACCACGAGGACGGCGATCAGGTAGACGCCGATCAGCTCGCGCGACTGCCGCGGCCGCTGCACGAGCGCGCCGAGTGCCATGCTCACGCGCGCGAACAGCACACAGGTGGTCAGGCCCAGGACGACGGATGCCACGCTCGCCCAGGCCGACGCCCCGTGCGCGCCCCAGGCGATGGCGAGGCTGACTCCCAGAACAAGCACCACGAGCACCGGCACGCTGAGGAACCCGGCCAGCAGCAGCGCCCCGGCGAGGGGTCGGGGTTCCGGGCCGACGACGGCGAAGCGTCGCGGGTCGAGCGGGTCGATCGAGGCGGTGACGGGAGGACCGACCGCGAAGCCGAGCGTCACCGCCGAGCCCGCGAGAACGGTGACGACCGCCGTGGTGAGGGGGCTGGCATCCGCGAGACCGGCGGCGCTGCGCGCAGCGACGACGGTGGCGGCGATCAGGATGACGACGCCGATGGCACGCCGGACGACGTCGCGCCGGTCGCCCCGGAGGGCGCCCAGCATCATCGCGAGCCTCAGGCGGAGAACGTGTGCAACCACTCGAGGCCCTCCACGTCGCCGAGCCCGCCGGAGAGTTCGCGGAAGCGCTCCTCGAGCGTTCCTTCACCGCGCACCTCGTCGACGGTGCCCTCGGCGAGCACCTGTCCCGAGACGATGACGGCGACGCGCGAGCAGACGCGCTCGACGAGTTCCATGCCGTGGCTCGAGAGGATGACCGTGCCGCCGTGGTCGACGTAGGTGCCGAGGATGTCGAGGATCACACCGCTCGACACCGGGTCCACGGCCTCGAACGGCTCGTCGAGCACCAGCAGGCGCGGCGAGTGGATCATGGCGCCGGCGAGCATGACCTTCTTGGTCATACCGGCGGAGTAGTCCGAGACCGGGCGCGACAGCGCCTCGACGAGGTCGAAGGCCCGGGCGAGGTCGGCGATGCGACTCTCGACGAGCGCCGCGGGCAGGCCGCGCAGCGCGCCGTAGTACGACAGCAGTTGACGGCCGGTGAGACGGTCGAAGGTGCGCAGCCGGTCGGGCAGCACACCGATGAGCTTCTTCGCCTCGCGCGAGCGCTTGGCCGCGTCGACACCGTTGATGGTGACGGTGCCGCCGTCGGGACGCAGGAGTCCCGCGATGATTGACAGGGTCGTGGTCTTGCCGGCGCCGTTCGGCCCGACGAGGCCGTAGAACGCGCCCGCGGGCACGGTCAGGTCGACCGCGTCGACCGCGCGCAGCTCGCCGAAGCTCTTCGTGATCGTGCGCAGGGCCAGGGCCGGGACGGCGGTTTCGTCAGCGGATGCCGTGGACACCTCGACCGCGGGCTCCGCGACGGTCGCGGCGGGTTCGAGGGCGTCATCGTCGTGGGTCAGGGCCTCGTGCGCCTCGGGTTCCGCGAGGGGTCCGGCCGGCGCCACGTCGAAGACGGCCGTCTGTCCGTCTTCGACGGCGGGCGTCGCACCGACGACGGTCGTCTCGGGCGCCTGGGTCGGCGTCGGCTCGACCGGGAGGTCGGAGTCGGAGGCGACCGGATCCACCTCGTCGACGCCAGCATCGCTGGACGACGGAACGACGGAGAGGTCCGTGTCGGTGGGCGCCGACTCGACCTCGTCGATGCGCACGTCGGCGGGAGTCGGATCCTCGGAAGAGGTCGCGCGGTCGACGGAGGCGGGCGCGGGATCCGCGGTCTCGCCATCGTCTTCGGACGTCGGCTCGGCGGGAACGTCGGGCTCGAGGGGCGTCTCGGTCACCACCTCCGCCGTCGACGACACAGCTCGCTCAGACGACGATGCGCTCTGCTCGGACGCGTCCGCCACATCGATCGCGGGCTCCTCGACGGCCACGTCCGCCGGCGCGGGGTCAGCGGCGCTCTCGGCAACCGGCTCCTCTACGGCGACATCCGCCGGCGTGGGGTCAGCGACGGTCTCGATAACCGGCTCCTCGACGGCCACGTCCGTCGGCGCGGGGTCAGCGGCAGTCTCGATAACCGACTCCTCGACGGCGACATCCGCCGGCGCGGGGTCAGCGACAGTCTCGACAACCGGCTCCTCGATGGCGACATCCGCCGGCGCGGGGTCGGCGACGGTCTCCTCAACCGATTCCTCCCCCACAGCGTCCGCGGGCGCGGCACCGGCGAGCGCCGCCTCGGTCGCGGGCAAAGGCGGGCGCGGCGGCACCACGATGTCGTCGGGAAGGAGCGGGGGGATGCCGGCCTTCGGCGCCTCGAGGGCCGCCTCACCCTTCGGCACGTCGAGAGACGCAGCCTCCGCAGCCGACGCTGCCTCCGCGGCCTTCGCCGCCGCGGCCTTCGCCGCCGCGGCCTTGGCCGCCGCCGTCTGGCGCGGAGCGGCGGGCTTCTTCGGCACGGCGGGCTTCGCGGCGGCGGGCTTGGCGGCAGCGGGCTTCGCGGCAGCAGCCGCCTTCGCAGTGGTCGAGCCCGCGGCCTTCGACGCGGCCGTCGCACGCGGGGCCGCCGGCTTCTTCGGCGCCGCGGGCTTCTTCGCCGCGGGCGTGCGGGCCGTGGTGCCCGTACCCGAGGCGGCGCGGGCGGCGGTGGTGCGCGGAGCACGCGGCTTGGCAGCCGGCTTCGGCGCTTCAGCCGAATTGGCTTCCGCACCGTCGGTCGCGGCGGCAGCGGCAGGCTTACGCGGAGCGCGCGGAGTCGTCGCGCGGGGCGTGCGGGGCTTCGGCGGAGGCGACACCGAGGCTTCGGCGCTCGCCGACGCGCCCTCGGTATCTGCGGAGGACTTTTCGGGGGGCACCGGCAGCGACGCTGTCATCGCACCAAACTACCAACCCCCTCCGACACCGCCCGACGTCGGGTCGCGCGCCGCACACACTCACAGATAACGAAAAGCCCCGGGACCAGCGTGAAACATTTCATCCGAACGAATGACGCCCTCTTCCGGCATCCCGCCGCCCCCGGTCCCCCGCGTGAGTCGCCAAAATGTGTGGCGCCCCCAGACCCCGCCCCAGGCCCGAGGACCCCGACACCCGCCGCCCCGCCGTCAAGCACCCCCGCCCGACGCGCTCATCGGGTGAGGATGGATGCATGGCCGAGAAGGTGCACCGCATCCACACCCTGCCCGACGACGCCCCCTGGAAGGGCGGCCTCCCCCCGGTGGGGTCGGAGGAGCACCCGCGCACCATCCGCATGCTCGATCGGGTGCTGTCGGTGCAGCGCCCCGTGGTGCTCGCGCATCTGCGCAGCATCCGTCTGCGGCATCCGGATGCCGGGGTCGACGAGATCCTGAAGATCCTCGAGCGTCGCTATCTCGCGGCCGTCACCACCGGCGGAGCCGCCGTCGGTGCGACCGCCGTGGTCCCCGGGATCGGAACCGGCGTGACACTCGCGCTCAGCGGCGTCGAGACGGTGGGCTTCCTCGAGGCGACCGCTCTGTACGCGCAGTCGGTCGCCGAGGTGCACGGGATCGTGGTTCAGGACCCCGACCGTGGTCGCGCCCTGGTGCTCGCGCTCATGCTGGGCAAGGAGGGCATCGACCTCGTCTCGCAGCTGGCCTCTCAAGCCGCCGGTCGCGGGGGCACGCGTTCCAGCTACTGGGGCGAGATGGTCACGAAGACGCTTCCGCGCGCGATGGTCGGTCCCCTCGTCGACCGGCTCAAGACGACGTTCGTGCGCCAGTTCGCCACCCGCGGGGGTGCGTCGTGGATCGGCAAGGCCCTGCCGTTCGGCGTCGGCGCCGTGGTGGGCGGGGCGGGCAATCACATCCTCGGCCGTCGCGTGCTCGTCAACGCGCGGCGGGCGTTCGGCGCTCCCCCGCTCACGCTTCCCGCCGATCTCGAGCCTCAGCCGGGGGCGGAGCGTCTCGAGCGCGCCGCGTTCGGCGGCGTGCGTCGCGCCGGCGAAGCCATCGCTCGCCGGGCTCTCCCCCGCCGTTCGCGCCGCACCGACTCATCGGAGCTCGAGGCGGGCGGCGCGGAGGAGGCGCCGGCATCCTGAATTTCACCCTCTCTCATCGAGACGGGGCCGCGCGCAAGACCTGCGCGCAGGACGGCGGGGCGCGTTAGCCTCGCCGCATGGGCGACCTCCTCGAACTCCTCGCTGTCTGGATGCCGCGGCAACGCTGGTACGGCACGAAGGGCCGCGACCCGCGGCTGACTCTCGTGGCCGACTGGCCGCTCGACGCCGTCGACGCGCGACTGCTGCTGGTGCGCGACGAAGCCGTGCAGCCGGCGATCGTCTACCAGGTACCCGTCGCGCGGCGGCCCGAGGGCTCGGTTCCCCCGGGAAGCCTGATCGGCGCCGCCGGTGAGGCGCTGGTGTGGACGGATGCCACGACCGACCCCGCCTTCACCGATGCGCTGTACGCGCTGGTGACGGCGGGCGGCGACGCGGGTTCGGAGGAAGACGGGTTCCGTGGCATCCCGCTCGGAGCGACCAACGGACGCCCCCTGGCCGCACGCGTGAGTGCTCGCGTGCTGAGCGGTGAGCAGTCGAACACCTCGATCATCTACCGGCCTGAGGGTGAAGAATCGGGCGTCCCGGTGATCTGCAAGTTGTTCCGGCAGGTTAACCCCGGGATCAATCCCGACGTCGAACTTCAGTCCGCTCTGGCCGCCGGTGGGGCCACTTTCGTCCCCGGAGCGATCGGCGAGGTGCGCGGCACGTGGATGACCCCCGAGGGGGTTCCGGTGAGCGGTTCGCTCGCGTTCGCTCAGGAGTTCTTCGAGGGGGTCGAGGATGCGTGGCGCGTCGCCCTGGACGCGGCCGCCGCAGGCGACGACTTCTCGGAGCGCGCCTACGCGTTGGGCGCGAGCGTCGCCGGCATGCACCTGGCTCTGGCCCAGCAGTTCTCGACGCTGAAGCCGAGCCCTGCCGACCGCTCGTCGGTGACGAACGCCTGGGAGCGCCGCCTCACGATCGCGCTGATGGAAGTACCCCAGCTCGCCCCGTACGCGGAACAGATTCAAGAGGTGTACGACAACGCCCTTTACGGTCCGTGGCCGGATCTGCAGCGCATCCACGGCGATCTGCACCTCGGACAGGTGCTCGACACCCCCTCGAACGGCTGGGTGCTGCTCGATTTCGAGGGCGAGCCGCTTCGACCGATCAACGAACGCCTGCAGCCCGATGTCGCCGTGCGCGACGTCGCCGGCATGCTCCGATCGTTCGACTACGTCTCGGGCGCCGTCGCCGACGATGACGGTGACGCCGTCCGCGCGTGGGTCATCGCGGCGCAGCAGGCGTTTCTCGACGGCTACGCCGCAACGACGGGCCGCCCGCGCGCCGACGACGACGCGCTTCTGAAGGCGTTCGAACTCGACAAGGCGGTCTACGAGGCCATCTACGAGACGCGCAATCGTCCGGATTGGGTGGGCATCCCCCTCGCGGCGATCGGGCGTCTAGCCCCGCTGCACTGACGCCGCCCCGACGCGCAGAAGAACGCCACCCCGCGCGATCCGGCGGGGTGGCGTTCTTTCGTGGTGAGCGGGTCAGCTCGTGGGCATGGAACCCAGGGTGACCTCGGCCGTCTTCTCCTGGTTGCCGCGGTTGTACGTGACCTCGGCCTTGCTGCCGGCGGCGAGAGCGCGCACCTGAGCGGTCAGGTCGATGGAGTTCGTGATCGGGATGCCGTTGAACTTCGTGATCACGTCGCCCTTCTGGAGCCCTGCGGCCTGGGCGGCGCCGCCGCTCGAGACGTCGGCGATGTAGGCACCGGTCGTGGTCGCTCCCTGGATGGACGCGGCATCCTGAACCGAGGCACCCAGCAGGCCGTGCGAGGCGGAACCGTTGTCGATGATCTCCTGCGAGACGCGCTTGGCGATGTCGGAGGGGATCGAGAAGCCGACGCCGATGTTGCCGGACTGACCGCCCGACGACGACCCGCCGGCGCTCGCGATGGCGACGTTGATGCCGATCAGCTTGCCCTGGTTGTCGACGAGCGCCCCGCCCGAGTTACCGGGGTTGATGGCGGCGTCGGTCTGGATGACGGCGATCTTGATGGTCTGGTTGGTCGACTGCTGCTGCTCGCCCTGACCGAAGTCGAAGCGGAACGGGCTCTCGCCGCCCTGGCCCTGGTCCTGCTGCTGATCGGACCCGTCGCTTGGCGCGGCCGACGAGGCGACCTGGATCGAGCGGTTGAGCGCGCTGACGATACCCGTGGTGACCGTGTTGGGCAGGTCGAGCGGGGCGCCGATGGCGATGGCGTTGTCGCCGACGTTGAGCTTCGACGAGTCGGCCCACTCGATCGGGGTCAGGCCCGACGCGTTGTCGAGCTTGATGACCGCGAGGTCGTAGGTGGGGTCGGTGCCGACGACCGTGGCCGCGTAGACCTTGCCGTCGGAGGTGGTGACCGAGATCTTCGCGCTGCCGCTCTGGCCATCGAGGGTGACCACGTGGGTGTTGGTGAGCACGTAGCCGTCCTGGCTGAGGATGACGCCCGAACCGGTACCGCCCGACTGTCCGGCGGTGGCGCTGATGGTGACGACGCTCGGCACCACCTTCGCGGCGACCGCGGAGGTGTTGTTGACGCTGTCGGGGTTATTGACCGTGATGGCCTGCGGTCCCGAGGCGACGGACGAGCTCGACCCGCCCCAGAGGTTCAGGCCGGCGTACGTGCCGCCGAGGCCCGCGCCACCGCCGACGAGGGCGGCCGCGACCAGCAGGGCCGCGATGCGCGGCGCCGAACCCTTCTTGCGGGGGGCGGTCGAGGTCGACGAGGGCATCGCGAGCGTGGGGTGCGCGTCGGTTGCGGCAGGGCCGAAGGCCTGGCCGGTGGGCGACGTCGCGCCCGAGGGGGCCGAGGCGTACCCGGGGTGCTGCGCGAAGGGCTGCTGGGGCGCAGCACCCGCGGCGGGCGGCGGCCAGGCTGCGGCGGCCGAGGCCGGCGAGCGGGTGGGGACCGGCGGCGCGTCGTAGCGCGGGGCGGCGGGGGTGGTGGACTCGGGCTGCGGCGACGCGGGAACGGCGCCGTTCGCGGCCGAGTTGTTCTGGTGGCTGTTGTCGTTGCCCTCGGGACGGTTGTCCGTGGTGTCGCTCATGGGATGCTCCTTGTTCCAGGTGCTTCTACGATGACCACCGATCCTGTGGACCACCTATGACGGGCGTGGGCCGTCTCTATGGGTCTAGCAGGAGAGACCCGCGTGGCATTCCCTCTTGCGCTGCACGAGGGTGCGGCATCCTGGATCCATGCGACACATTCCCGGCGCCTGGCAGCGCACCGCTCGAGGCGCGGGTCTGCTCGCGCCCGACAACTCGTCGGTTCCCACGATCTTCGCCGAGATGAGCGCTCTCGCCGCGGCGACCGGCGCCCTCAACCTCGGGCAGGGCTTCCCCGACGAGGACGGACCGGAAGCGGTTCTGGATGCCGCCCGCTCGGCCATCTCGTCGGGGATCAACCAGTACGCGCCGGGGCGCGGCTTTCCCGACCTGCTGGCCGCCGTCGCCGAGCACCAGCGGCGTTTCTACGGGATCGAGCTCGACCCGCAGCGCGAGGTGCTCGTGACGGTCGGGGCGACCGAGGCGCTCGCCGCGACCCTGCTGGCGCTCGTGGACTCCCCCGACGACGAGGTCGTGGTGTTCGAGCCGTACTACGACTCGTACGCGGCCTGCGTGGCCCTCTCGGGCGCGAAGCTCGTGCCGGTGCCCCTGCGGTGGCCCGACTTTCAGCCCGACCTGGAGCAGCTGGCATCCGCGGTCACCGATCGCACCCGCGTGATTCTCGTGAACGATCCGCACAACCCCACCGGCACGGTGTTCTCGCGCGAGGTGCTCGACGAGGTGGTGCGCCTGGCCCACCAGCACGACGCGATCATCGTCACCGACGAGGTGTACGAGCACCTCGTGTTCGACGGACCGCACGTGCCGATCGCCACCCTTCCGGGTGCCTTCGAGCGCACGGTGTCGATCTCGTCGGGCGGCAAGACCTTCTCGCTCACCGGATGGAAGACCGGGTGGGTCACCGGGCCCGCCGACCTCGTGTCGGCCGTGCTCGCCGTGAAGCAGTACCTGACGTACGTGGGCGGTTCGCCGTTCCAGCCGGCGATCGCCGTGGGCCTGCGCCTGCCCGACGCCTTCTTCACCTCGGTCGCGTCGGAGATGGCCGCCAAGGCCGCCCTGTTGGGCACCGGTCTGCGCGCCGCCGGTTTCGACGTCTCGACCCCCGCGGGGTCGTACTTCACGGTGGTGGATGCCGCCCCGCTCGGCGCCACCGACGCCGACGCGTTCTGCCGCGAGCTGCCCGCCCGCGCCGGTGTGGTCGGCATTCCGCTCACCGCTTTCGTCACGCCCGCACACCGCGGCGAGTACGCGACCTTGGTGCGGTTCGCCGCGTGCAAGCGGGTGGAAGTGCTGGAGGACGCGGCGGGGCGGTTGGCGGGGATGACGTTCAACTGAGGGCTGCGGTTGAATGCCGAAACCGCCACCCACTGCGTTGTTGCCGACAATGGAGTCGCGAGCGCGACATCAGTCGAACCAGTAACTGACGCTCCCTGGTCGGACCGGGACATCGAGTCCACGTGAGGCACGTTACTTCATGATTTCTACGCGTCCGCCGCACTCTGTGCGACTGCAGCCACGCCTTCGCGCGAGGTCGTTCGCTTGAGGGAGAGCGCGCGCTTCTCGACTAGGTGCCATGACAACCAGGCCACGAAAAGGGTCACTCCGACCACGATAAGCACCAGCCACCAGTCGTCCGTCCACCCGAACCAGATAAAGGCGTTGATGACAAGCACGTGCCAGATATAGGTGCCGTAGCTCAGGTCCCCAAGGCGCTGAGTGAGCCGCGCCAGAACCAGTGGACCGTTGTAGCCGAATTGGACAACGAGGTAGCCGAGCGGAACGGCAATGAGAAGAGGTTCGATTGGGCCAACTACGTCAGTCTGGAGGGCAAATACTTTGACGGGCAGATAGACGGCGAGAACAACACCGAATAGCCACCAATTGGCAGGCACACGCCCCCAGTAGCGCGCCCAGAAGATGCCCACAGTGAAGAATGCAGCCTTCTCGAGGAAGGTGTGGTGCACGACCGTCTGAAGCAAGCCGCCCTGCGCAGAGAGCAGCGGGCCCACGATGGAAAGCACAATCATGGGCGTCAGCATCACCCAGAAGCCAAAGCGACGCGCAAGGAGGACCAGCAACGGCACCACTAGATAGAAGCTAACTTCCGCCGGGATAGTCCATAACTGCCCGTTGATTACCCCCGTTCCGAAGTCCTGCCAGACTGAAGGATCGTAGTTAGGCAGCAGAACGAAGGACGCCCCCAACCAGACGATCATCTCGGGATTTGCGAGCGCCGGCAGGGCCACCGCACCTAGTGCGACGAGGAGGAAAGGCGCGGACGCAGCGAAAACGTAGATAGCAGGAGCAACACGCAGATACCGATTCCAAAAGAAGTCACGCCACCGGCCGGTCCGACGATAGATACTCTCGCCAGACTTGTAGACGAGCAGGCCAGAGATGATGAAGAACATTCCGACACCGTCGACCAGTTCGGACGCGCCCCAAGCAAACGGCGCGCGCAGGTCAGTTTGGGAGTGCGCAACAACCACGACGAGGGCTGCAAACAAGCGGAGGAAGTCGAGCGTGTTGTCGCGTGCACGGCGTTCAGGCATATGCGAAGCATAGGCGCCACCGAATCGCAATCGAGGCGCGGCGCGAACAGGCCGACGCAGCGCGCGGGACTGGCCGCCATTGCGCGCGCGCACGTCACCAGGCCCTCGGTGAGAGTAGCCTTCGAGACGTGCTGGAAATAACCGCCGCGTTGGCCGTGTCCGCGCTCGTCGTGATTGTCCTGCTGACGTGCCGAAGAGATTGGGTGTCCGCCATAGCGGGGAGCCTCGTAGTGGCGGCCGTGGTTCTCATACCGACCTTCTACGTTTCCGAAACGGGCACGAAGAACGGGGTTCTCGCGGTGGCATCGGTGGCCGCGCTTCTCGTGCTCCTGCGTCGCCGCTTCGACGCGTCTCGTCGGCGAGGCTCGTGGTTGGTCGCCGCCTACGTCGCGTTGGCCGCCGCCGCCACCGTCCTGCATCCGCAAACCGCACAAATGACCGAACTAGTGACCGCGGCACTCCCCGGCGCCAGCCTTCTTGTCATCTGGCTCGCCTCATTACCGAGCGAGAGAATCTTCCTGATACGACTCATCGTCGGCGTGTCTACACTGGAAGCCATCTACGCGCTGCTCGAGATGGTGGGCCTAGCACCGCGCTTGTGGGAAAACCCCGTCATCTACCCCCATCAGCTATTACCGGGCCTAACGCGCGGCGAAGGCACAATGGGCCACCCGCTCATGCTGGCTCTCCTACTTCTGCTAGCCGTAGCTCTCGTACTCAGCCAGCAGGCCAAATTCACACGCCCTCAGAAAACCGCATCTTTCATCCTCTTGTCAGCCGGCCTTTTTGCTACGGGAAGCCGATCGGGAATCATTGTCGCTGTTGCGTTACTTCTGTTTTCGCTTGGCGGCAGTCGGGCAACGCGGGTAGTCGTCGGCTCATTCAGCGCGCTTCTGCTTACGTTATTCCTCGCCGCAACAGGATTTTTTTCCGGTAATATAGTCACCAGCTTCTTGGAAGGTGACTCCGTTGGCCATCGTAGCGGCGCGTTGGAGGCGGTACCAAAACTTATCACTCAGCAACCAGCGAACGTGATAATCGGCAACGGAGTCGGATCGGTCGATAACCTGTTCACCCAAGGTCTGCTGCAGACCGGCAACTTCTTCGCTATCGACAACCAACTCGTGACGACACTCGCCACCACAGGAATACTGGGTCTTGTGACGCTCGTAGTGACCGTTGTGGTCGCTCTTTGCCAGCGCGATGCAATCCGAAAGCCGCTGATAGCGGTGACAATCTTTTTCTTCACCTTTGACGTGCTCTCGTGGCCTGCAGGCTTCTCCCTCTACGCCCTCGCCTTGGGCCTGTGCTTCACTCAGCAGGATCACAAATCGTCCGAGCAACCGATGGGAGGAACAAAGCCAATCAATGCCCTTCGCAGCTCAGTTCAGGCGGATTCATTGCCAAAAAAACGAGCCGCGATGCGCCGGCCGCGCGCCCTGCTCAGCTGAGTGCCGCCCGGCGAAGCCACCAGGTGCACCGCGAGCGACGGAGAACACGCGCCGAACGTTTCACCGCTTCTGTCAAGCTGTCACCCGGTAGCGCCGCAGCTCCAGCGGGGGGTTCACATATCGCCCCCATTCAACCGCAGCCAGATCGACGCACGCCACCGCGACATCGGCCGCCGTGCCCACCTGAGCCAACATGACGCCTTGCGGGTCCATGATCATCGAGTGTTTAACTTCGAGCGGCGGCGGATGATCAGCCGCGGCCACGAAGAACGTGTTCTCGATCGCCCTCGCGGTCAACAGCGTTTTCCAATGGTGGTCTCTCAGCGGGCCGCGCACCCACCCCGCGGGAACCAGTGCGACGTCGGGGCCTGTGCGTCGGCCAGTGTTCGCGACACCTCAGGAAACCGCAGGCCTTGGCACGTCATGCGACCGAACCGCAGGCCCGGCACCTCGAACACCTCAGGCGGGACGATTTCCCCTGGCGCCACCCAATCAGACTCGAGCTGATCAAACGCGTCGTACAGATGTACCTTCCGTTACGCGAATCGAATGTTATCCAATCCGATCGCGACAACGGTCTTCCGCGCCCGGCGACCGTCATCCTCCTTTTCGACGAGACCCGCAACCACGCCCACGTCGAGCTCGGCTGCCAGCGCTGTCTGCGCACGCACGGCCCGTCGAGGTTCTCAGCGTTCTCGGCGAGCGAGGCACCGAAGGAGTCGACGAAGTACTGGATCAATCCGAGAAGACGACGCCGCCGGCTCCGCGAACTGCAGCCACGCGAGCGATGTCCGCGAGGTGCCCTCGCGCGAGGCGGGCGGCGCGAACTGTACGACGACGTTTCCCAGGGTCTCGTATCTCATCGCGCACTCTCCCTCCCCCGGTGCCGGACGAACATCGGCACCACGATCCACAGCACGAGGATGACCACACCGAGCACGACCCCGGACACCACGGCCGCCCCAAGACCCACGACGACGTCGAAGACGAACGCGACCACACCTACTAGCAAGAGAGAGACCAGGGCGAGCGCCCCGCGGAGCGCGTCATGCGCGACCCTCACGAGCACCGGCTTGACCTGGAGGTGGAACACAGCGCGGTGGAGCGCTACGGGTGCGAGGGCAACCACCGCGCTCAGTGCGGCGAGGCAGATGAGCACGAGGTAGAGCACCCGCTGGGCGGCCTCGAGCTCGGCGAACGACGCTTGGAACGCCAGGGCCAGAAGGAAGCCCGTGAGGATCTGTGTACCGGTCTGCAGCACCCGTAACTCCTGCAGAATCTCGTTCCAGTTGCGGTCTGCTCGCTGCGCGGGGGTCTCAGGGCGCCCGTCGGCGAAATCATCAATATTGCTGCTCACCTGGCTATTCTGTCGCGACACTCCCGGGCCGCATGCCCGGATTTGCGGGTTGGTTCATCTGCGGGTAATGTTTTCTCTTGTGCCGCGGGGTGGAGCAGCTCGGTAGCTCGCTGGGCTCATAACCCAGAGGTCGTAGGTTCAAATCCTGCCCCCGCAACAAAGAGAAGGCCCCGGATCGAAAGATCCGGGGCCTTCTGCCTTTCAGCTAGTGCGCTTCAAACGGTCAGCAAGCGTTTCGACGTCGGCTGATGGCCAAGGCGGGGCTCAGTCACGACGAGCGCTCCGACGACGAGCTGTGCGCCCGTGCACCGTACACCGGGAGCATCGGGGCACTGCAGGGTCGAAGGTCAGCACGATGACCGACGTGGACACTGCTGCGACGGCGTCATCAATGTGGGGCGGACTGCAAAAAGACGCGAAAACCCGTTGCGCCTTTGCTTCTCACCCTCGAGGTTGCGCAGTCGTATCCTCCGAACGCGCTGGAACGCGCTCAGTCATGCACGCCCGCGGCGCTCTGCGATCGCTTCGGCGTAGACAGCTTCGGTCTGCAACCAAATGGTTCGCCAAGACGGGATTTTTGGATGCGCTGGAGGCGTCCTAGAGCTCAATGCAGCCTCAATGGCTTGAGACGTGAGAAGACCGCGATATGTGTGCACCCAGCCGTCTCCGACTGCTCGCGATACGGCGACGAAGGTGTCCGTGCGGGGCACAAGCACGGGGCGGGGCACGCTCAGCGCGTAGAACACGCTCCCTGAGTTCAAGCCGGCGGCATACGGGAGCACGATGAGGTCAGCATCCGCGGCGAGTTGCGCCAGTTCTTCCTCCGGGAGGTAGCCCGGCCGCACAAGAACCCGATTGTCGGTTCTCGCCGCTTCCAACACCTGCCGCTCGATGCTCCTATCAGCGAACTTGCCACAGATAGCAAGTCGACTATTCGGGTCGTCGAGCTCTCCGAACGCGGAGATGAGATCAGGCACGCCCTTGTACCGGTCTATGCCGCCGAAGAAAACAATCAGCCGCGCATCAGCGGGAACACCGTTCTTCTGCCTGAAAGCGCCCGGCTCTGGCACGGAAGCTCGGTCCACCAGCGCACCATGTTCAATGACCGTGCGGCGCCGTACGCGTGCCGGGTGTTGGGTGTCCTCCATCGCGCGATGCGTGGCCTCCGTCAGATGGATTTGGCGGTCGACCGCTCGGCGAAGGAATGTATACAGCAATGCTTCCCGCAGACGCGAAACACGGCGATGTGGATGCAGGTTATGGACCGTCCAAACGATCGCTGCGCCACGAGCCCTTGCGAGCCATATCACCGCCATGAAGGCGAGAAGCCGTGGGTAGGCCTTCCACGGCGACCGTTGCACGATGGTCCACTCTGGCCAGTGCAGATGAACGATGTCTGCCCTCCGCATCAGGGCTCCGCGGATGGAGAAGGACTCAATCTGGAAATGCCCGCCAGCTGCTTCGTCATAAAGCAGTCGAACGTAGGGATTCGACAGAGCCTCTCTGTTTGAGGGATAGGCAAGGACAGCAAAATTCGCGTCGGGACTCATGCGGACTTCCGATTCTTGATCACTGCTGCCGCGCTGAGGATTGCGCGACGGCAGCTCGGAACAAGCGTGAAGCCCAATCCGCAGGCGGCTAGCCAAACCGTCGCGCTAATGATCACTCGAAGTACCGACGAGTCGATGAGCACGAGTTGCCCGACGAGAATTGCGGCGGACGCGGCCGCGGCGTAAAGCAACGTCGTCGGAGCGGCAGCTCTCACCAAGACGCGGGCCGCCACGCCGGTGCGATGAACGAAGAAGAGCGTACCCGTGAGCCAGATGATCATCTGCGCGATCGAGAAGCTCCACGCAACCGCGGCCAAGCCGAAGGGCCAGGCCACGAGAACCAGCACCATCAGAAAAATCCTGCCTGGCAGCTCGGATGCGAGTAGCGAGGCCGTTCGCGCGGTGGACAAGAAGAGCCAGTAGTACAGATAACCGAGGGCTTGAAACGCTCCGCCTACGGCAAGGATCTGAACTAGTGGGACCGCAGGCGCCCAGTCAGAACCCAACAGAAGGGGCACGAGCGGGTCCGCTGTAGCTGCGAGCAGACTCAAGGCACCGAGAAGAGCGACGACCAGCACGTGCTGGATCGTGACTGCGGCCGAAAGGAGGGCATTCTGCGACACGCGCGATTTGTCGGCCAAATAAGGGAGCGATATGCGGGTAAGGGGCGAGGCCAGCTGCTGAACGGGGAGCGACACAAGTTGCGTCGCCCGGCCGTAAATGCCGACCGCGGCCGACGACATCGTGCGCCCCAACACGACGTTCGCCACGTTCACCGACACATAGTTGACCGCCTGCAAGGCCAAGGTGCTCAACCCGAATCGAAGGAACGGTTTGACCGGATCGGTAGATGACCACCGAGAAGGAATCCACTTGCCCTGAGCCATCGCCCAGACACTCCCCACAAGCGCCGCCGCCACGCTCTGCACCACCAGCGCCCAGTATCCTGCGCCGGCGAGCGCCAGAATCACGGCAGAGGCGAATGCCACGGCCTGAGATCCAAGGTCGATTGAGGCCAGAGCGCCAAACCGGCCGCGCCGGTTCATCTCGACCTTCGATTGCACGCTCGCCCCATTCAGGAGGAAAGTCACCGAGATGGCGAGCCCTATCCATAGCACTTCCGAGCGCTGATAGAACACAGCCAGCACAGGTGACGCTGCCGCGGCGAGAATGGTCGCGATAAGCCCCGTGAGCACGTTCAGCCAGAAGAGGTTGCTCTTCTCACCCTGCGTCAGGGACTCCCGCTGAAGAGCTGCCATGCTGAGCCCCATGTCGCCCAGCACGGTTGCCAGCCCCAGCACCGCCGTCACCATCGTGACGAGTCCGAAATCCGACGGGCTCAGCAGTCGTGCCAAAACCACGAAGGACAGGATCTGGAGCAAGTATTTGCCCCATTGACCACCCAGCAGCGACATCGCACCGCGCCGCAGGTTGCGAGGTCTGTCCGGTGAATCAGTCATCAGCGTTCTTCAGTGCGCTCATCGCTCGCGACGCATCGAGAACCGCTTCAACGAAGCTCTTCCGCGAGAAGTTCGCTCGCCAGAATTGGTGCGTGTCGTGAGCAGAGGGCAAGGACGCTGCGCCCTCTAGCAAGTACTTCAAGGGCGAGACACCGCGCGGTATGGGACGGCAGAAGAGTGCATCCCCGTATTCGCGCATGCCCTCCGTCTCGGTATACAGCACCGGCGTTCCTACCTGCAGAGAGCCCACGATGAACATGTGGCCTGCTGACCGCCCGCTCTGTTCCAGAGGAAGGAAAGACACAGTCGCGTTCCGAAGCTCCTCACCGAACTCCTCTTGGGACAAGGTAGCCAACCTTCGAACCTCGGCTTGGCCTGACCGCTGGGTAGTCGGCCCGTCGCCGACGGCAATCGTCAGGTGGATGTCGGCGCCCGAGTCGAGCACCTCCGCTGCGATGCGATCGATCAAGGCGTGATCGCGGTCGGAGGACCCGCCGATGAAAATTCGCACGGTGCTCCCCGGACGAGGCCCCGACGCCGGCGGCGGGTACGGGAACGAGTTCCCGTACCGCACATACGCCGCCGTACCGCCCTCAGCCCGCCAATTGTCCCGCTCGAGCGTGGACATGACAATCATGGAGCAGTGCGGGATAACGCGTCGGAAAAGGGTCCACGTCCGCGAGCCGGGCGTCGCAAAGATTCCTAGCGAGACCAAGTTGCGGTGCCCTAAGAAGCGCAGCGAGACTGCGATCCACGGATTGGTCGTGAGCACCATGGTCCGAGAGGCGACCCTCAGGCGCGTCTTCAGTGCTAGGGCAAGGGCGTCCATCCCCAGCCCAAGTGCGAGCTTCCCGAACCGCCTGCCCGACAAACTGGGGTTGCGAAGGGTGACGACGCGCTCCACGCCCTGTTGCCCACTCCATTCACTGGCGCGATCAGCGGGGGCCGTCGTCACCACAACTATGCGCTCGCTTCGAGTGCGCATCATCCGGTGGCACCGAAGAGCATCTGTACCTCGCGTACGGCGGAGGCACGGTAGGAAATGAATGCCTGCTTCCAGTCATCCTCCGATGAAAGGGCGGCAGCGCGCACAGCGTCAGGGCCCGAAGAGCCGCCAGGTGCAACGCGGTGCTCAGGCGCGATCAACGGATCAAGGACAGAACCTGCAGGAGCCACAACCGGCGTGCCCAGTTCCATAGCGCGAAGAGCTACACCGCTCTGGTAAAAGCGACGGTATGGAACCAGGAGCACATGAGCAGTCCTCAGCTTCTCCTCGAATTCAACCTCGGTAAGGAAACGAGGGTCTCGCGTCCACCCCTCAACATTCGGCCACCCGCGCCCGCAGACCTCGAACCGCCAGCCATCGGAGTTCTCGCGAGCTACCGCCCCCATGAGTTCGACGTCGCGGTCCGCCTTGTACTGCCCCAAAACCCGCACGGTGATCTGCCCGCTCCGAGGCCACGGTGCACTAGGCGGAACGACCGGATGCTTCACGAGCGCAAGACGGCTGAGGGGAAAGCCGAACTCTCGCATTTCGGCCAGTGCGGCCGGACTGTGGGTGATGTAGTCGACCCTCCTGCCCAAGGACCTGGCGACAAGACGGCTCACCTTCCCGTACCCGACCGCCCGCACGAGCGGTGTCGGATCGTGGATGACTTGGTAGGCGCTCTTGGCGACAGCGCCGATGAGCAATGAATCAAGAAACCCCAGCACGGGCCAAGCGACCACGAGATGTGCGTCCGACCCGCGCGAGAGTGCTTTTGCGCGGTGGAGGCTACGGGCGTAGCGGAGGAGCCACTTCACCCGACCGTCGCCCGCGCTGCTGGGCTCCGGGATGGAGATGAAGGTGGCGGACACCCCTGCAGACGAAAGCACAGAACGGAACTCCGCTGCGTAGTGTGCAAGCGCAGTCCCCAGCGGATTGAGGAAGATGACGTGCGGTTGGGCTCGTGGCAAGCGTTCCGTCTGCCCGCGCATCAGATCTTTGACCTGGCGCCATTCGCCCCTCGATGCCAAGCCCGCTGCTCGCCGCATCACTGGCAAGAGCGCTCGTGCTCCGAGCCAGCTCAAACGATGTTTAGCGTGAAGGTACCGCAGATTTCGAGCAAACAGCCGTGGCGGTGTGCCGCTCGAAGTTTGGAACGCGTGCGCGTCGGGCACCCACGCGACCGGCGTCGATGCGTACCCCAGCCGAAGGTGCAGGTCCACTTCCTCCATGTAGAGGAAGAAAGCTTCGTCAAACGGACGAGCCGTCAGGCTGCTGCGCCTATAGAGGATAATCGCGCCGTCCAGCCAGGCACGCTGCACCGTCGCCGCACGCGAGCGGTCATGTCGAACGTGATTTGGCATCCGCCCCCACCGGGTGAATGTCCCACCCTGTGACCACACCTGATGACGGTCGGTTCCCTCAGAAAGAAGGGTCGGTCCCGTTGCGGACAGATCTGGGGCGTCGACGAGCGCCTGCCTCAAGGCCGAAAGGGACGCCCCATCGACCGAGACTTCATGCGTTGCTACCAACACGAACGGCACGTCGGGCCAGGTCGTGTCGATGAGAGCCAACCCGTCATTTACGGCCGCGCCGTATCCACGGTTCTCAACGATGAGCAAACGGGCTGGCTGCACGTCCCTTTCCAGCTGAGCCTCCAGTCCGGGGGTCTCAGAGTTATCCACGACAACGATGCGCTCGTGCTCGATGCCCGCGGACGCTAGGGAACGAACGACAGAACCGATGTCACCGTGGCGCTTATGGTGGACAACTATGGCGACGACGTCGCTCAACATGTTTCTCCCTTAAGCCAAGCGTCGGCCTGCTCTCTTCCGTCCGTAGGCGGGAGTGCCCCAACAACCCTCACCGGCGATAGTGGTGCCTTCATCGCGGCAAGCAGGATTGAAGGCAAGCCCGACAACGGCGCGACCGAATGACCCTGCTCCTCCAACCATCGGGCGAGTCCCGTCTCGGGTGTGGTGACGATTGTCATCCCCCTGGCCAGGCCCTCTTTTATGGGGAGCCCGATCTGCTCGCGCCACCGCCCATCCCTCTTCGACGGAGCTACGAGCACGCTGCGTGATGAGTACGTCCCTTCAAGGTCCGTGTGGTCGATATGTGACACGTACGCGCGCGACTCGGGCCGTTCCTCCACCCAAGACTCCACCGAGAAGCGCAACGGTCCGTCGCCAACGATGAGAATGTCGTCTTCGCACACACGCTCCACTTCGGCCCACGCGGCCATCAACTCCAGAATGCCCTTGCGTTCCTCGAGGCGTCCGACGAACAAAGCACCAGACCGCGGCCCCGGCTGAGATGCTGTGAGGCCATCTGCAGGTAGCTCCAGAATGACGCAACTTGGCACTTTCGCGAACCAAGGGAGCGACGCGTATGTCGATTTGGCCGTCTCACTGCCATAGGCCACCCGCCGGAGCGTGAGAGCGAAAAACCCGCCGACGATGTAGCGCAGAAGGTGGGCCCGAACGCCGCCGCCGAGCAGGGTTCTGAGGTCGTTGTTTTCGATGGCGTAGGTCACGAAGCGTGCCCTGCCGCCTGAAATAAACCAGCACGCGAGTGTCAGAATCATGGTGAAGGGGAGCTCTCTCACCCAGAGAGGTTCAGGCAACTCGATGACCGCACGTTGCCCACGACAGGCGGTATGAAGAGTTCTCATGGTCAGCCGATGACAGTTGTCCGGAACGAGACCATCACTGCCAAGGTCCCACTTCTTCTTCTTATACAGGATCGTCTCGGCGCGGCCCCAGGCTCGCGCACGCTCTACGTGCGCCGCACGCAGCTCCGGCATGAGGCGAATGTACGTCATCTCGAAACCAGGGATCGCGCAACTTTTTCGTACTGTTCACAGATCACCTTCCAGGAGTAATGAGTGACTGCGCGCACTTTCGCCCTCTGCGATACCTCAGATGCCAAATCTCGATCCGACATCATCTTTTGAATTCCCGCCGCGATGGCGTCACTCGTGGGTTCGACGAATATGGCGGCGTCGTCTAGCACTTCTCGATTGAAGACGGTATCCCGCGCAACGACCGGGGCTCCGCTGGCCATCGCTTGGACCAAAGCAGGATTGGTGCCGCCCACGCTGTGACCGTGAAAGTAAGCGCCACAGTGCGCCCAGAGAGAGTGAAGCAGTTCGTCGTCACTCACGTGCCCCAGGGCATAGACGTTCGGGTGCTGAGCGAGCTCCCGAACCTTCAAATCGAGGTCGTCCGCGTAGCCGGAACTGCCGACGATCACGACCGGGTAGGTGTCAGCCACCACGGACACTGCCTGCATGAACTCTTCGATCGTGTTCTCCGGAACTAGTCGCGCTACCCAAAGCACGTAGGTTCCCGTCGCCAGGCCCAATGGACTCGGCGATTCGGACGCAGGCTCACCTCCGTATGCAATGACTTGACTGGACCGACCGAATTGCTCTTGCCAGCGGTCCGAGATGGCTTGCGCGTCACAGATAATCACATCTGCAAACCGTGCTGTGAAATGGGCGCCCAGCTTGAAGACGGCCTTCGCGACCCTGCCCCACTTGGCTCGCTCCCACTCCATTCCATCAACGTTGACCGCCGTAGCTATCCCGCGAAGTTTCAGGAGCGGCAGCCACAACCCGTTTGCGCAGTTCATCACGATCACGACATCCGGTTTGCGGCGCGCCGCGTCGACAGCCGAGGTGAACCCGAAAGTCAGGGTGCTCGTCTTCTTACTTTCGAGCCCGCGCGTTGTGATCCGCTGCACGCGCCGGTCGAGGTTCGGATCGTCCACTCGCGTCTGCCCAGGCCGACCGTAAACGCTCACGGCCCAGCCTGCGTCCGCCAGGGCCGGCGCAAGTTTGCGAACGGCGGTCTCGAATCCGCCATAAAAGCTGGGATATCCCCGTGTGCCCAGGAGGGCGATCGTCTTCGATTTGGATGCTTTTTTGCTCACAGCCGCCCCCGGTGCACCATCGAAACGTCATCACACGCACATCTGCCAGGACGGAGGCGTGCTGCTGTGCCGGGGCCCGGAGGCGCGAGGCTGTTCAACCTCTCACTCGACCGCTCGGCACCAGCGGGCGGCACTTGCCCACTGCCGCGCCTCCTGTTGGCCAGGATGAATAGCGAGAGGAACGAAGTGCTCTGCGACGGCGATGTCGCGTCGACCGAACGGTCTGACGTCACAGTGCGACTGCCCCCTTCGACCAGGGCATTTGCGCCGAGGCATGGCACGAACAATAACAGCAAATGTCGCGTGAACTGGCCCGCGGGCGTGTCGTCGGGAACCCTCGAACGTTTGACCTCACGATGCGATCGATCCGGGATCACGATGGACCAACTGGGCTACGTAAGCACGCCGTCCCGACATTCGACCCACTAATCTTGTCCTGCAGCGTCAGGCGACAAAACCGCCGAGAATGCCCAGGAGAATGAGAATCGCGTTGTAGACGACGTGCGCGAAAACCGCCCCCCAGATGCGCCCGGTCAAGAGCACCAGGGCTGAGCACGCCACCCCGACGAGAAACAGCTGCAGCCCGTCTGCAAGAGTTAGCGAAGCAAACACCGCGTGCAGACAGACGAAGACGCCTGCTGAGGCAAGAGTCGCGGTCACTGCAGCTGCAACATGACCCAAGCTGCGGCGGAAGGCTTGGTAGATCAAAACCAGCAGCACCGCACGGAAGAAAAACTCTTCGATCAGCGGGCCGGCGAGTCCCGCAGCCAGCGCGTTTCCTAGTTCGCTGGCGGACAACCCGCCCGTCGACGACACAGACGTGGGAAACGGGTTCGAGTTTGCTTGGCTCGCCAACCCCTGGGCGACGCGCAATGTCAGGCCTAGACCCACGCCCCACAGCAGATCTGTGGCTCGCAGTTTGAGAAGGCCTGCCGGGCGCGCCCGCCGGAAGGCGAACGCAACGGCGCCCAACATGCCCAACCAGAGTGTTGCGAGCGAGACGCCCGACGCCCACGGTGCCTGGATCCAGCCCACCAGCAGCGCGCCGACCACCCCTGCGCCACCGCCGACCGCGACGGCTACGAACACCGTGGAGTCCCAGCGGCTGACGGCCCGGCCACCCTCTCGCCAGTCCGTCCGGCGGCGGTGGCGGCTCGAGGCTATCGATGGCGCTGTGTCGCCGGACCTTCCGGCTACGCGAGCCGAACTCTCGACGCCGGTGAGCGCGTCGTCAGTAGGCTCGTTGGTCACGGAGCCAACATAATGGCAACACCGCACGGGCCTTCGTTTCGACATTCACCAGAAGGAGGGCGGGAATGCTCACCATCATCGCCGTGTGCACCGGGAACATCTGTCGTTCGCCCTTGGCGGCGGAGCTGCTGGCCTCGCGACTGACCAACCTCGAAGTGAACATCTCGAGTGCCGGGACGCGCGCGCGCGACGGGATGCAAGTCACTTCTCAGACCACAGACATTGCGTTGGCACACGGCGTTCTGCGTGGGGACGTCGAGAGGCATCGATCCCGTTTCCTCACGGACGAACTGCTTCGGCCCGCCCACCTGGCACTCGCCATGGCTCGCGAGCACCGACGCCAGATCGTCGAGATGAACCCGTCGTTTACGAGGAAAACCTTCACCGTTCGAGAGCTGGCGCGTCTTGCATCGGGCATGTCCGACGACGAACTGCTTCGATCCGCAGCCTCAGCGGAGGACGTATTCGATCCGAGCGCGCGGTTCTCGGCCATGCTGAACCTCATGGCCAGCCGACGCGGGACCCTACCGCCTGTCGCGGCTGAGGACGACGACGTGGTCGATCCCTATCGTCGATCCTCGCGCACTTACGAACTGTCCGAGGCGCAGCTGTTATCGGCCTTGCCCTCGGTCGAACGTCTTGTGCTGCTCGCCTTCTCGCCAACAAACTGACGAGGGCCGCGGACACCTTCACGACGCCTGGATCTTTCGGAGAGCCGCATCGTCGTCGCGGCTAACAATGCGCCCCGAGCCGGATAAGACCTGCCGGAAACATTCGATGTGTCAGACTTAGCGGGATTTTCCCCCCGCACTGTCGTATCTCGGCGGGCGCATCTTCGAGAGGCACCATGGAGCTCAGCGACTACATCCGAGTCCTCAGGAAGAATTGGCTCGTCATTCTTCTGCTCACCGTTGTGGGGCTCGGCGCAGCGACGGCGTACACCCTGACTCGAACTCCCACATACGAGTCTTCGAGCACGATCTTCGTCTCGACACAGGGCGGCAGCACCACGGCTGAGCTTCAGCAGGGGTCGAGCTTCACTCAGGCTCGGATCAACACGTACGTGGGACTAGTGGCCACGCCGGCCGTACTGAACCCGGTCATCAACTCCCTGGGTCTTGGGACAACGGCGGAAACGCTGGCGAAGGAGGTCAAGGCCTCTGCGGGCTTGAACTCGACACTTATCAACATCACGGTGGGCAGTTCGAATGCGAGCGAAGCTTCCGACATCGCAAACTCCGTCGCCGAAAGTCTCGCGACGGTCGTCCCGCAGCTCGAGCCTGCCGTTGACGGAGGCTCCAGCCCCGTGCGACTCACGCGAGTGACCGACGCGCAGGCTGCCCTGAGCCCCACTTCTCCGAATGTCCCACTCAACCTGCTCTTGGGCACACTGATCGGGCTCGCGCTGGGAGTCGGTGTAGCGGTCTTGCGTACGACCCTCGACAACCGGGTGCGCACGCCGCGGGATGCCGAACACATCACCGATGCCCCTGCCATCGGCGCCATCGCCTACGACGCCAAGGCGAAGGAACGGCCGCTCATCGTCCACGCGGATCCGCTGAGCCCGCGGGCCGAGTCGTTCCGCGCATTGCGCACGAACCTCCAGTTCCTCGACATGGGCGGGCGCTCGAGCTTCGTCGTGACCAGTTCGATCCCGAGTGAGGGAAAGTCGACGACCACGATCAACCTGGCGATCGCACTCGCCGACGCGGGCAAGCGGGTCGCACTGCTCGACACCGACCTGCGCAAGCCCAAGGTCGCGGAGTATCTCAGCATCGAGGGTGGCGCCGGGCTGACGGACGTTCTCATCGGCCGGGCCAAGGTCAACGAGGTCATGCTCCCCTGGGGCGGCCGCAGCCTCTACGTGCTGCCCGCGGGAAAGATCCCGCCCAACCCGAGTGAGCTGCTGGGGTCGCAGCAGATGACCGTCCTGCTCGAGATGCTCGAGCGCGACTTCGACGTCGTGCTGTGCGACGCTCCCCCGTTGCTGCCCGTCACCGACGCCGCGATCCTCGCCCGCGCCACGAGCGGCGCACTCATGGTCGTGTCGGCGGGCAAGACCACCAAGCATCAGCTGACGGGAGCCACCGAGGCGCTCAACACCGTCGGAGCCAAGCTCGCCGGTTTCATCATGTCGATGGTGCCGACCCGAGGACCGGACTCCTACTACGCCGCCTACGGATACGGGTACGGGTACGGGTATCGCGAGCTGCCGGCGAAGACCAGCCGCTTCTCGCGGAAGAAGGAGAAGAGCGCCGCCGACGCGGACGCCTCGGACGAGATCTCGCTCGACGAGCTGGGCTTCTCGCCGCGCCGTACCTCGCGAGAAGCACAGCGCGAAGGCTGACCCACAGATCCACCTCGGGGTCGGCAAGGGTCTCGCGGCAGCGAACCGACACCGCCGTGACTACGGAAACGAAGGGCACCCGCGTGAGCTCCTCCCCTCTCCCCCCGACCATGCTCAAAGTCGGTCGCGTGGCGGCCTGGGTACTCGGCGCATACCTAGTTCTCCTCGTCGTCATCGCCGCCTGGGTGGGCGTGCGGGGGTGGATGGCGTATCAGCACCTGTCGCGTATCGAAGCGGGGATCAGCGAGGCCTCATCGGCGCTCGCCTCCGACCCGGGCGCCGCGGGCGCGACCATCGCCCGCTTGTCGACGGACGCCTCCGCCGCGCACGACCTCACCTCCGACCCGGTGTGGCACCTCGCGGAGGGTGCGCCGTGGATCGGTCCACAGCTGCAGGCCTTCGGCACGGTGGCGTCCGCGGGCGACACTCTGCTCAGCGATGCCCTCCTGCCCCTGGTGACGGCAGCCCAAGACACTTCCTTCGACGCGTTGAAGCCGGTCGACGGTCGCATCGATACGACCGGCCTCTCCGTTCTCGCGCAGCCCGCCCAGTCCGCGGCATCCGCAGCCGCAGATGCCTCCGATCAACTGCTGGCCCTCAATCGCACGCCTCTCGTGGGAGTGCTCGCGCGCGCGGTCGACAAGTCGACCGCGGTCTTCGAGCAGGCGGCCACCAGCCTCGACGCCCTGTCGCGGGCGACGCGTCTACTCCCAGACGTTCTGGGGCAGAACGGTGAGCGCAACTACCTGCTGCTCGTGCAGAACAACGCGGAGTGGCGGTCGTTGGGCGGCATCGCGGGGACGGCGATTCTTCTCAAGACCGATCAAGGCGCAATCAGCCTGGCGAACACCGAGTCCGGCACCTCGCTGTCGAAAGGGATCAAGAACCCGGTCGTGGACCTCCCGACCGACGTGCAGAACATCTACGAGACCCGACCCGCGCGGTTCTTCCAAAACCTCACGCAGATTCCGGATTTCACCTTCGACGGACCGCTCGCCCGCGAGATGTACAAGCAACGAACCGGCGTCGAGGTCGACGGCGTGATCACGCTTGACCCCGTCGTCCTGTCGTATCTCTTGCGCTCAACGGGACCCGTTGCACTGCCGGATGGCGAGACTCTGTCCCCAGACAATGCTGTAACGCTCCTTTTAAGCGACGTGTATCAGCGATACCCCGACCCCTCCGCACAGGACGCATTCTTCGCTGCAGCAACGGGAGCGGTCTTCAATGCCTTCCTCGAGGGGCGCGGGTCGACGGTGAGCCTGCTGACCAATCTCGCGACCGCGGCCGATCAGCGCCGTGTCTTGATGTGGAGCGCCGATCCCGAGGAACAGGACATCCTCGAAGGTTCGTCCGTGGCCGGCGAACTGCCGGTAACGGACGAGGAGACGGCCCGTTTCGGCGTGTACCTGAACGACGGCGGCGGGTCGAAGATGAGCTACTACGTCAAGCCCGACGTCTCTCTCGCGTGGGACCAGTGCGCGCCCGACGGACGGAAAGGGCCACGTCAGCTGACTCTGAGGATGACTCTTACGAATACGGCGCCGGCGGATGCTTCGACGTCTCTCCCGAGATACGTGACCGCGAACGGCCAATTCGGCACAGCACCGGGCACGGCAACGGTCGTGAGCAACGTCTACCTCCCCGAGGGGTACGAGCTCGTGTCGGGCGAGACCGCCACGGGAACGGCATCCGCGAGCGGGTCCTTCGAGGGGAGGCAGGTGCTGACCTTCGGCTTCCAACTGCTTCCGCAGGCGTCCGCTGATCTCACGGTGACCGTGCGCGCCACGACGACCGCGTCGAAAGCGGAAGCCCTCGTCACACCGACGGCGGATGCCGCCATTGATCCGACGGTCGCCTCGGCGTGTGAGACGTCAGCAACGGCCACCCTCGGATAAACAATGCGGTTGCGTAAATGCGCCGCAGACTGCGCGCCGTCGTAAATTTACGTATTGGAAACCTAGCTGATTTGCAATCCAGGGAACGCCTAGGCAATACTCAGGAAGGGTCTCAGCACAGCCCACCGCTTCATTGTTGTCCTTCCCCTTGCAGCTCCATCGGGATAGCACGGACGCGGACCACCACCTCACCGGTAGCCCGGATTCGAAAGCAGGCACTCATGAAGCTCTCCCTCAAGAAGGCTGGCGTCTCCGCCGCCCTCGCCGGCGCGCTGCTGTTCGCAGCTCCCGCCGTGGCACAGGCATACGTCCCCAACGCTCCCGGCACGCAGACCGTGACGATCACCAACAACGGCCCGGTCACGTTCAACGTCGCTCCCGGCGCTACCGTCAACTTCGTTCTCGTCGGCTACAACGCCGACCAGGCCGGCCTCGCCACGGCGAACCTGCCCGTCAGCTCGAAGTCGATCACGAAGATCGCCGACGCCTCGGGCAACGCGACCGCGGTCGTCACCCTCCCCGCGGACGCCCGTGGCACCTACACGCTCTCCGCGACGCCCACCGGCGGCACCGCCGGCGGCTCGGGCTCGGGCACGAACGCGGGCGGCTCGACCGGCCTCCCCGCGACCGGCTTCGACGCCAACTCGATGCTCGGCCTCTGGGTCGGCGGCGGCGCTCTCGCGCTCGCCGGTGGCACGATCGCCGTGGCCACCACGGTTCGTCGCAACCGCGCCGAGGGCAAGGCCTGACGCACACTGCGTTCCTGAAGGGGCGCCGTCGACTTCGGTCGGCGGCGCCCCTTCATCGTTGGCACCGGCACCTGGCATCCACCCCTGTCGTCAACCCTCCGCTCCCCCGCACCGCGCGCGGTTGACTCGACTCATGGACACGACCACCACCGCCCGCCTCGACAACGACGGGCGCGACCCTGAGACCCCTCCGACGCTGCCCTTCGTCCACATGTGGACGGGACTCGACGGGAAGAGCCGGCTCGACGAGTCGGTGATGCGCGGTTTCGGCCTGCAGAGCGTGGGCGGCGGGGCCGACCCGCAGTGGATGCGACCGTTCCCCGGCGAGGTGTCGGCGGTGCTGTTCGCGGCGCTCCCGGTCGGGTGGGTGGGGCAGTGGCATCCCTCTCCTCATCCTCAGTGGGTGATCCCGCTGCGGGGGCGCTGGTTCCTCGAGACGCAAGACGGCTCACGCGTCGAGATGGGGCCCGGCGACATCCACTTCGGGCAGGATCTCGAAACCGACGAGGTGGACGGTGAAGAGGGGCACCTCTCGGGCACCGTGGGAGACGAGCCGTGCCTGCAGGTGCTCATCCAGTTCGCGTCGTCGCCGGCCGCGCCGACTCCCCACCCCTTCGGCTGAGCGCGTCAACCCGGCTCGCGCGATGGCACGCACACGTTTGACTGGCACCATGCCCCGCATTCCCCTCGACGGTCAGATCCTGCAGAGTCCTCGCTCGCCCGAGCCGGTCGATGTCGCGCCTCCCCGCGTGTGGAGCGAGCGCCTCACCGCGGTGCTGCCCCGCACGTCGCGCCTCCTCTCGCTCTACAGCGACGCCACGTGGGCCGAGGGCCCGGTGTGGTGGCCCGAGGAGCGCTCGCTGGTCTTCAGCGATGTGATCGGTCGTCGGACGCTCGCCTGGCGTGAGGACGGCAGCATCGTCACGGTGCGCGACCGATCCAACTTCGCCAACGGAAACGCGATGGATGCCGAGGGCCGCCTCGTGCAGGCCGAGCACGGGCGCCGTGGCGTCAGCCGCACCGACGAGAACGGCACCGAGCTGCTCGTCGACGCCTTCGAGGGCGAGCCGCTGAACTCGCCGAACGACCTGGTCGTGGCATCCGATGGCTGGATTTGGTTCACCGACCCCACGTACGGCATCTCGGATCCGCGCGAGGGGTACCCCGCCGACCCCGCACTTCCCCATCAGAGCGTGTACCGCTGGCGTGACGGCGACGGGATCGAGCGCATGATCGACCTCGACCAGCCCAACGGCCTGGCCTTCAGCCGCGACGAGAAGACGCTGTACGTCGCCGAGTCGAACGCCGAGCGCCTCCCCCGCATCGTCGCGTGCGACTGGGACGGCCAGACGCTCGGCGCCCCGCGCACCTTCGCGACGGTGGATGCCGGCATCCCGGACGGGTTCGTCGTCGACAGCCGCGACTGGCTCTGGATCTCGAGCGAGGCGGGTGTGGTCATCGTCGACGAGACGGGCGCACGCCTGGGCGTCATCCCCACCCCGCACGTCGTGAGCAACTGCACGTTCGATGCCGACGAGAAGCGCCTGTTCATCACGGGCGACAGCGACCTCTGGATGGTGGAACTCGCGTGACAGACGTCGAGATGGCGCGGATCCCCGCGGGCAGCGTGCTGCGCGGAGACCTGCGGGGTGCCGAGCGGCGCGAAATCGTCGTCGACGCCTTCGAGATCGGCGTGTACCCCATCACCGAGGAGCAGATGGCCGAGCTGCTCGGCATCCCGTCGCGCTATCCACGTCGACCCGCCACCCAGCTGAGCTGGCTGCGGGCGATCCGCCTGTGCAATGCCCTCAGCGAGTGGGAAGGCCTCGACCCGGTCTACTCGTTCGACGGCGAGGTCGTGACGGGACACCCCGACTCCGACGGCTTCCGGCTCCCCACCGAAGACGAGTGGGAGTACGCCTGCCGCGCGGGCTCAACCTCATCGGCCTACGGCCCCGTGCGCGAGGTGGCGTGGACGGCCGCGGACGGCCTGAACTTCCCCGCGGAAGTCGGAGGACGGATGCCGAACCTCCACGGACTCTTCGACACTCTCGGCAACGTGTGGGAGTGGTGCGCCGATCTGTACGACCCGGAGGGGGACGGCGACGCGCGGGTTTTCCGCGGCGGCGGGTGGTCGGACGCGCCGGCGCAGGTACGAGCGACGGCTCGGCGGGGCGGGCGTCAGCGCGACGCGTTCGACGACGTCGGGGTGCGGGTCGCGCGCAGCTAGAACCCGTCAGGCCTCGGTGGTGATCGACTCGGTCAGCTCGTCGAGGAACGCGACGATCGTGTCGAGCTCACCGTCGTCGAAGCGCCCCGCCACCTCGCGCATGGCACCCAGGTGCACGCCGAAGTGCTGGAAGAACTCTCGCCGCGACTTGTCCGTCAACACGACGACACGCGCCCGACCGTCGGAGGGGTGCGGCAGACGCTCGAGGTGACCCGACGCGACCAGGCGGTCGATGAGCTTCGTCGTCGACGCGGTCGAGATACGCAGATGAGTGGCCACGTCGTGCGGGCTAACCATCTGACCCCGGTATTCGCGGATGGTCAGCATGCGCAGCGTCGCGAGATCGCTGGCATTCATCTCCATCTCGCCTTTCATGCCGGAATGCATGCGGTCGAGGGCGTCGCTGAGCGTCTGAACAGCGCGTAATGTGTCGGTCACGGCAGGCCTCGTATCAGAGGCCGACACGGCTTTCGTCACGGTGGACACCCCCTTTCGGCGTCGGTATAGTCAAGCCTACATCGCTAGCTAAACTAGCAAACAGGAGGCACGATGAGCGAGACCGAATACGTCGTCCTCCTGGACGACTTCGGTAACGAGATCGGCACGGCGCCCAAGGCTACCGTGCACGACACCGACACCCCTCTGCACCTGGCGTTCTCATGCCACGTCGTCAATTCGGCCGGCGAGGTCCTCGTCACGCGCCGCGCCCTGCACAAGAAGACCTGGCCCGGCGTCTGGACCAACTCGTTCTGCGGTCACCCCGGCCCCGGCGAGCCCGCACTGTCGGCGGTCCACCGCCGCGCCGAGTTCGAGGTGGGCCTGGTCATCCGCGACCTCGAGCTGGCGCTGCCGACCTTTCGCTACCGCGCGGTCGATGCGAGCGGCATCGTCGAGCACGAGATCTGCCCCGTCTACACGGCCCGGGCCGACGTCGACCCTCGGCCCAACCCCGACGAGGTCGCCGAGTACCGCTGGGTCGACCCGCTCGAGCTCGCCGCTTCCCTCGAGTCCACCCCCTGGGCGTTCAGCCCCTGGCTCGTGCTGCAGGCACAGCAGCTCCACCTCTTCCAGACCCCTGAACCGGTGAGGCGCGCCTCATGATCAGTCTCGATTCCTCGCCCGTCGCCCGCCAGGGCATCGAACGCGAGATCGACGGCGCGCTCTCGCGCCTGCAGCGGCGCGCCACCAACCTCGGCGACGGCGCCCGGTACCTGGCATCCGCTATCCGTCGAGCGACCGAGGGCGGCAAGCGTTTCCGCCCGCTGCTCGTCGCCTCGGCCTTCCAGACGCTCGGCGGCGACGACGATCACCGCATCGGCGTCTACCAGGTCGCCGCGGCCTTCGAACTGCTGCACACCGCCTTCGTCATCCACGACGACGTCATCGATCACGACACCGAGCGCCGCGGCCTGCCCAACGTGGCCGGCGAGTTCCGCGATCGCGGAGCCCAGAAGGGGGCGGATGCCGAGGGTTCGGCGCTGCTCGGAGACGCCGCTGCCATCCTCGCCGGCGACCTGCTGCTGCACGAGGCCGGACGCATGATCGCGCTCGCGCAGCTCCCCGACCACATGCGCCACCCTCTTCTCGAGATGCTCGACGACGCCGTGCTGATCTCGGCCATGGGCGAGCTGTCGGACGTGGAGCACTCCGTCTCGGCGGGCGAGGTCGACGCCGAGGCGATCCTGCGCACCACGCGCGACAAGACCGCCGCGTACTCGTTCTCGGCCCCGCTGCAGGCCGGAGCCCTCATGGCCGGGGCGCCGACCCCGTCGATCTACGCGCTCGAGCGGTTCGGCCAGAAGCTGGGGCTGGCGTACCAGCTCGTCGACGATCTGATCGGCGCCTTCGGCTCGTCCGCGCTATCGGGCAAAGAAGAAGGCTGCGACCTGCGCGAAGCGAAGAAGACGCACCTCATCTCCCTCGCGCGCCAGTCGCCGTACTGGCCCGAGGTCAGCGAGGCCCTCGCCCAGGCTCACACCGGCCCGATCGCCGTGCGCGCCGCGCAAGACGCCCTCGCCCTGTCGGGCGCCCGCGCCGACCTCGAGTGCCTCATCTTCGACACCCTCGAAGACACGCTCGGCATCATCGAAGCCTCGACCCTGCCCGAGGCCTGCCGCGGCGTGCTCCGCGGTCTCGTGCGCGCCGTTCAGGAGCGCATTCCGTGAGTCATGCGCCCACGGGCCTCGAACTGTATTCGCAGACGGCAGATGACGCCGCGGCCGCGGTGATCCAGCGCTACTCGACGTCGTTCGGCATCGCCGCACGCTTGCTCGGACCCCGCCCCCGACCCCACGTGCGCAACATCTACGCCCTCGTGCGCGTGGCCGACGAGATCGTCGACGGCCCCGCCCACGACGCCGGGCTCAGCCCCGAGCGGGAGCGCGCGGTGCTCGACAACCTCGAGAACGAGGTTCGGGATGCCATCGCCACCGGCTTCAGCGCCAACCTCGTCGTGCACGCCTTCGCACGGACGGCGCGGGAGTGCGGCATCACCGACGAGCTGATCGCCCCGTTCTTCACGTCGATGCGCACCGACCTCGACACCGCGGAGCACGACGACCTCTCGCACGACGCGTACGTCTACGGCTCCGCCGAGGTCGTCGGGCTGATGTGCCTGCAGGTGTTCCTCAACGCCGGCATGTCGGCCCCCGCGCAGCCCGCCGCCGACCTGGTGGACGGCGCCCGACGCCTGGGCGCGGCCTTCCAAGACGTGAACTTCCTCCGCGACCTGGCCGACGACGCCACCCGCCTCGGCCGCGACTACCTCGACGGCGCGGCCGACGACGAACGACGCATCGCCGTGCTCGACCGGATCGACGCCGACCTCGCCGCCGCGGCATCCGTCATCCCCCACCTGCCGCCCGACTGCCGCGCCGCCGTCACGACCGCCCACGACCTGTTCGCCGAGCTGTCTCGCCGCCTTCGCTCCTCCCCCGCCGGCGCCCCGCGCGTCCGCGTCCCCGACGGTGTCAAAGCCACCCTCGCCGCCCGTGCCCTTCTGGGCCGTCCCCCGAAAGGTTCACGCTCATGAGCGCCCAGCGCATCGTCGTCGTCGGAGGCGGGATCGCCGGTCTCGGTACCGCGGCCCTGCTCGCCGACCGAGGACACGACGTCCACCTCTTCGAGGCGCGCGACGCCCTCGGTGGCCGCGCGGGCTCGTGGGAGAAGGACGGCTTCCGCTTTGACACCGGCCCCAGCTGGTACCTCATGCCCGAGGTGTTCGACCACTTCTTCCGTCTGCTCGGAACGAGCGCCGACGAACAGCTCGACCTCGTGCGCCTCGACCCGGCGTACCGCGTCTACGGTCCTCCCGGAAAGGGCGAGCCGATCGACATCGTCTCGGGACGCGAAGCCGTACGCGCCCTGTTCGAAGAGCACGAGCCCGGTTCGGGACCGAACCTCGAGGCGTACCTCGACTCGGCGAAGGACGCCTACGAGCTGTCGACGTCGAAGTTCCTGTACGACCCGTACTCGTCGACGAAGGGCCTGCGCGACCCCGCGCTCGTGAAGCGTCTGCCCACCCTCATCCCGCTGCTCACCCGCACGCTGTGGAAGCGCGTCACCACGGACTTCAAGAACACCCGGCTGCAGCAGATCCTCGCGTACCCCGCCGTGTTCCTCGGCGGGTCGCCCTTCGAGGTGCCGAGCCTGTACCACCTGATGAGCCACCTCGACCTGGGCGACGGCGTGCTGTACCCCAAGGGGGGCATGACCGAGATCATCGCGGTGATCGAGAAGCTCGCGCGCGAACGCGGCGTCACGATCGAGACGTCGACCCCCGTCGAGTCCATCATCACCCAGTCGGGCACGGCACGCGGTGTGCGTCTCGCCGACGGACGGGTCATCGCCGCGGATGCCGTGGTCTCGGGCGCCGACCTGCACCACACCGAGAACGACCTGCTCGAGGCGAAAGACCGCCAGTACCCCGAGAAGTGGTGGAAGGACAAGGTGCCGAGCCCCGGTGCCCTGCTGCTGCTGCTCGGGGTGAAGGGCGAGCTGCCGCAGCTCACCCACCACACGCTGCTGTTCACCGACGACTGGCACACGAACTTCGACGCCATCTTCGGCGAGAACAAGCGCATCCCCGACCCCGCGTCGATTTACATCTGCCGCCCCAGCGCCTCGGACGACTCCGTCGCACCCGAAGGGCACGAGAACCTGTTCGTCCTCGTCCCGGTGCCCGCCGACCCCGACAGCGGGCGCGGAGGCGTCTCGGGCGCCGGCGACGAGCGCATCGAGAAGGCCGCGGACCGCGTCATCGCCCAGATCGGCGAGTGGACCGGCATCCCGGATCTGGCCGAGCGGATCGTGGTGCGCAAGACGATCGCGCCCGAGGACTTCAAGGAAGACCTGCACGCGTGGCACGGCAACTCGCTGGGGCTCGCGCACACGCTCAACCAGAGCGCGATCTTCCGCCCCAAGAACCGCTCGCGCAAGGTCGACAACCTCTACTACGCGGGAACCTCGGTGCTGCCGGGCATTGGCCTGCCGATGTGCCTCATCTCGGCCGAACTCGTGGTCAAGCGCCTGACGGGCGACACCACGGCCGGCCCCCTGGCGGAACCCGCGCGCGCGGCGGTCTGACATGCCCGGGATCTACCTGGGCGCGATCCTCTTCTCGTTGGTCGGCATGATGCTCATCGACTGGAAGTGGTCGCTCGCGCTGCGGGTCGCCCCGTGGCGCACGGCATTGGCCGTGCTGGGAGGAACGCTGTTCTTCCTCGCGTGGGATCTCGTGGGCATCGTCACGGGCGTCTTCGTCAAGGGCGAGAGCCCGCTGTTCGTCGGAATCGTGCTCGCGCCGCACCTGCCGCTCGAGGAAGTGTTCTTCCTGCTGTTCCTGAGCTACCTGGCGGTGGTGATGTTCGCGGTGTTCGAGCGGCGTGCGGCGGCTCGGGCCCGGCGCTCCGACGCCCCGGCGGTCGACAGGCGGTCCGCGTGACGTACCCGCTCATCGTGCTGCCGTTCGTCGTGGTCACGATCATCGTGACCCTCGCGACGCTGCGGCGACCGCGGTTCCGGGAGCGCATGGCATCCTCCGGTCTCACCGCCCTCGTGCTGGTGGGCCTCACGCTCGTGTTCGACAACCTCATGATCGCCGTCGATCTGTTCTCGTATCCTCAGGAGCACCTCAGCGGCCTGAAACTCGGGCTCGCCCCCCTCGAGGACTTCGCCTACCCCCTGTGCGCCGCGTTCCTGCTGCCGGCGCTGTACACCCTCTTCGCTCCCCTGCCCACGAAGGACACCGCATGACCGCCCCCGCCGCCCTCACCCCCGGCCGCGTGCTGCGGGAGCTGTTCGTGTCGTCGCGACCGGTCAGCTGGATCAACACCGCGTTCCCCTTCGCCGCCGCCTACCTGCTGACCACCCGGACGCTCGATGCGCCGTTGATCATCGGCATCCTGTTCTTCCTCGTTCCCTACAACCTCGCCATGTACGGCGTGAACGACGTGTTCGACTACGAATCCGACCTCCGCAACCCCCGCAAGGGCGGAACGCACGGCGCGGTGCTCGACAAGCGGATGCACAAGATCACGCTGTGGGCCTCGGCACTGTCGTGCCTGCCGTTCGTCGTGTACCTCGTCATCATCGGGTCGCCCCTGTCGTGGCTCGTGCTGGCGATCAGCCTGTTCTTCGTCGTGTTCTACTCCGCGCCGCCGCTGCGGCTCAAGGAACGGCCCTTCGCCGACTCCATGACGAGCAGCATCCACTTCTTCTCACCCGCCGTGTATGGGCTCGTGCTCGCCGGAGCCGTATGGACGCCGCAACTCGTGTTCGTGCTAATGGCGTTCGCGCTGTGGGGCATCGCCTCGCACGCCTTCGGGGCCGTGCAAGACGTCGAAGCCGACCGCGCCGCCGACATCTCGTCGATCGCCACGGCCCGCGGGGCCCGCTGGACGGTGCGCTTCGCGCTCGTGGCGTACCTTTTGGCGGGGGTGGCCATGCTGTTCACGGCGTGGCCCGGGCCGCTGGCTGCCGTGCTCGTGGTGCCGTACCTCGTGGTCTGCTGGCCCTACCGCAACGTCACGGATGCCGACAGCGACCGCGCCACCGCCGGCTGGAACCGCTTCTTGTGGCTGAACCAGATCGCCGGTTTCGGGACGACGATGCTGTTGATCTGGTGGTGGTTCTTGACCGCGTGAGTGCGGGCGGGGGCGCCGGGGGGGGCGGGGGCGTGAGCGCGCGGGTCGCGTGAGCGCGCGGGTCGCGTAAGCGCGCGGCGCGCGTGAGCGCGCGGGTCGCGTGAGCGCGCGGGTCGCGTAAGCGCGCGGGGGCGCGCGGGTGGTGTGTTCCGCGCGGCGGGCGGGCGCCGGCATCCGGTGTTCCCTCGTTCAGTGTCCAAAACACCCGGACGAAATTTGAAACCGTCCGGGTGTTTTGGACACTCAACAGTGATCAGGCCGGGGGCACCGCGGGCACGGCGCGGGGACGTTGCAAGGATGACGCGGGGCCGGATGCCGGCACCCCGGCGTTGAGTGTCCATGACACGCCGGGGGCGGGGCGAGCCATGCGGCGTGTCATGGACACTCAACGGGGTGACGGCCGCGAGGCTCCCGGGCGGCGGTTTCGCGCGGCGGGCGGGCTATGGCATCCGGCGGCCCCCTCCCCCGTTGAGTGTCCAAAACACCCGGACAAAATTTCAAACCGTCCGGGTGTTTTGGACACTCGACAGCGATCACGCCGGGTGCACGGCGGCACGGTTGCGGGCGCCGCGCGCGACGAGAGACGCGCGACGCGGCGCCGGAAACCGGCACCCCGGCGTTGAGTGTCCAGAACACGCCGCGTGCGAGCCGGGGCATGCGGCGTGTTCTGGACGCTCAACGGGGCAACGTCCGCGCGACTCCCGCGCGGCGGGTCCGCGCGGCCGGCGGGCTACGTCCCCCGGTTGAGTGTCCAAAACACCTGGACGAAATCCGAAGCCGTCCGGGTGTCTTGGACACTCAACAGCAGTCACGTGAGGACGGCGCGGGACGCGGGACGCGGGACCGGATGCCGGCACCCCGGCCTTAAGTGTCCACGACACGCCACATGTGGGGCGAGGCATGCGGCGTGTTCTGGACACTCGACCGGGCGGCGGCCCCGGCGCGCCGAGAGCCTCGTCCCACGCATGGGCCGATGCCTGCGCACAGAACGACGCCCACGCAACTGCCGGAGCATGCGCGAAACGACGACGCCCACGCAACGCGCGAAGCCTGCCCGACACGACGACGCCCGCGCCCCGCGAAGATGCGGGACGCGGGCGTCGAGGGGTGGGATCAGCCCGCGGGCGTCTCGGAGGGTGCGGGGGTCGGCGAGGTGGTCGCCGTACCTCCCTGACCCTGGGACTCGAGGTCGAGCAGGCGCTGAACGGCCGCGGTGAGGCGGGCATCCTGCGTGGCGAACCCGGCGAGGTCTCCGCTGGTGAGGGCCGCCTGACGCGCGGTCAGGGCGTCTCGCGCCTCTTGCAAGGCCGCGGCGTAGTCGCCGGTCGGTGCCGGCGTGCCCGATGTTCCGCCCGTACCGTCGCCCTGATCGGTCGGGGTGACGGTCTCGTCACCGGTATTGGCTCCGGAGTCGCCACCGAACAGGGTGTCGAGCGCCTCGCTGAGGGTGTTCTCGAACGCGATCTTGTTGCCGAAGGCGACGAGCACGCGTCTCAGCTGAGGAAGCTTCGTGTCACCGGACGACTGCACGAAAACCGGCTGCACGTAGAGCAGACCGCCACCGACCGGGAGGGTCAGCAGGTTGCCGTTCAGCACCTGCGACTGCCCCTGTTTCAGGATGTTGATCTGCGACGACACGTTCGTATCGGAGTCGAAGGTGTTCTGCACCTGGCCGGGTCCGGGGACCGTCGTCGACGAGTCGATCACGAGCATTCGGAGCTTGCCGTAGTCCTCGCGTTTCGTGCCCTGTTGGTCACCCGCGTTCGAGTCGACGGCGAGATATCCGGTGAGCACGTTACGCGCTTGGCCGCCCTGGGATGCCGGGATGAAGCTCGTGAACATCGAGTACGACGGGTCGTCCTGGTTCGGCATCTTCATCGTCAGGTAGTACGGCGGCTGGAAGGTCGCCGGGTCCTGCGGGTCGTTCGGTGTCGTCCAGCGGTTGTCCTGCTGGAAGAACGAACGGGCATCGTCGACGTGGTACACGCCGAGCATCGAGCGCTGCACCTTCATGAGGTCGGTCGGGTAACGCACGTGGCTCATGAGGTCGGCCGACATGTCGGTCCACGGCTTGACGGTCGTGGGGTAAATGTTCTGCCACGCCTTGAGCAGCGGGTCCTGGTCGTCCCAGGCGTACAGGCTCACCGAGCCGTCGTAGGCGTCGACCGTGGCCTTGACGGAGTTGCGGATGTAGTTGATGTCATCCAGCGCGTAGGTCGGGGCCGGGTTGTTCGAATCGGCGATCGCCCGCGAGAGCGAGACACCCGACGAGTACGGGTAGTTCGCGCTCGTCGTGTAGCCGTCGATGACCCACTTGATGCGCCCGTCGACGACCGTGGGGTACGGGTCGCTGTCGAGCGTCAGGTACGGAGCAAGCTTCTGCACGCGCTGCTTGGGGTTGCGGTCGTACAGGATCTGCGAGTCGGAGTTGACGTAGTCCGAGAAGAGGATCTGCTCGGACTGGAACTTCAGCGCGTAGATGAGGCGGTTGAAGACGTTGCCGACGCTCGGTCCGCCGTTGCCGGCGAACGTCGTGCGGGTCTCGCTCCCGCCGTCGGCGCCGAGCGGGTAGTCGAGCTCGATGTTCTCGCCGCCCTCAGGGCCGCCGACGATGGAGTATGGCGGGGACTGCTCACCGAAGTAGACCCGCGGCTCGTAGTTGAGGTCGGTCAGGAAGCCGGTGCCGGGAATGGCCTGCTCGAGGAAGACCGGGTCGCCGTCGGCGGTGCGCTCGTTGCCGGCGGCCGCGACCATGCCGTAGCCGTGGGTGTAGACGAGTGTCGTGTTCTGCCACGAGGCCGCGTCGCCGAGCTGGCTGATGTTGAGCTCGCGCAGCGACACCACGGTGTCCTGCGTCTGACCGTTGATCGTGTAGCGGTCGACGTCGAGGGGGGTGTTGAACTGGTAGTAGGCGCGGTACTGCTCGAGCTGACGCACGGTCGGGCCGATGATCGCGGGGTCCATGATGCGCAACTGCGCCGTGGACTCGGCGTCGTTGCGCAGCTGGCCCGCCTGCGCGGTCGTCGTCGCCTGGAAGTTCTCTTTCTCGATGTTGTCGAGGCCGTAGGCGGCCTTCGTCCCGTCGAGGTTGCGCTGGTAGTACTGGCTCTCGAGGGCGAGCTCGTTCGGGCGCACCTGGAACGTGGTCACCGCCCACGGGATCGCCGCTCCCACGACGATCGCCGAGACGACGAGCAGCGCGGTACCGATCAACGGGTAGCGCCAGCGGCCGAGGAACGCCGTGACGAAGAACGCGAGGGCCACGATCACGGCCGCGATCGCGAGGATCGTCTGGCCGGGGATGACGGCGTTGGTGCCGACGTAGCCGGGGCCGGTAATGCGCTCGGACGGCTCGACGAGCGTGCGGAAGCGGTCGAGCCAGAGGCTCGCACCCTGCAGCAGCAGGTAGAGGCCGGCCAGGACCGCGAGCTGGATGCGCGCGGCCTTCGAGATGCGCAGCTCGCGCTGTCCGACCCGCACGGAGCCGTAGAGGTACGAGACCACACCGGTGAGCAGCAGGCACACCAGCACCACCGCGGACGCGAATCCGAGGGCCGCAGCGTAGAACGGCATCCCGAACAGGTAGAACCCGGTGTCGAGACCGAACTGGGGGTCGGTGGTCGAGGTGGAGACGCCGTTGAACCACAGCCACGTGGTCTCCCACTGCGCGGAGGCGGCGAAACCGGCGAAGAAGCCGAAGAAGATCGGGATGCCCCACATCGCGAGGCGACGCAGGGGCTCGACGACCTCTTGGTAGCGGTCGAGCTGCGAGCTCAGACGCGCGTACACCGGACGCAGGCGGTAAGCGAGCTGGATGACCCCCCACACCGGCAAGGCCATCGCGAGGAAGCCCACCACGAACATCACGCTGCGGCCGATCCACTGGGTGGTCAGCACGGTGGTGAAGCCCAGCTGGTCGAACCAGAGCCAGTCGGAGTACAGGTTCGCGAAGACGAAGAACGCCACGACGAGCGCTGCGATCACCGCCAGAGTGATCGAGATGATCCGTCGCGAGCGGTTAGGAGGCGTGGCCTGATTCGGCGCCGAGGTCGTGGTCACGCCTCCATCCTAGGCGCGCCCTCCCTGGGGTTCGCCGTGAAAGGACGATCACGAAGTACACGTCGGCAGGGCGTCGAGATCGCCCCCGTCGCGGATGGTCTCGAGCACGGTGAGCGACTGCTTCAGCGTGGAGGTCGAGAACACCCGGATGCCGTCGGGCACGTGGCCCACGACCTCGTTGCAGTTCGCCTCGGGGGCGAGGAACCAGGTGGCCCCGGCATCCCGAGCTCCGTACAGCTTCTGGCGGATACCGCCGATCGGGCCCACGTTGCCGTCGGCATCGATCGTGCCGGTGCCGGCGATGTGCTGACCGCCGGTGAGGTCGCCGGGCGACATCTTGTCGATGATTCCGAGCGCGAACATCATGCCCGCGCTGGGGCCGCCGACGTCGTTCAGCTGGATCTTCACGTCGACGGGGAGGTCGAACGTCATCATGAGCCCGACGCCCAGCAGGTACTGCGCCTGGCCGTCCACCTCGGTCTGACGAGGAATGATCTGAACGGTGGATGCCGTGCCGTCGCGCTCGTAACCGACGGTGACCGCCGCGCCCGCACTCTTCTGCACCGCGGCACGGACGTCGTCGATGGTCGAGACGGCGGCGCCGTCGACCGAGGTTATGACGTCGTTCTGCTGGAGCTTGTCCTTGGCCGCGCCCGCGTCGTCGATCGTGCCGACCGCGATGTCTTGAGGAACCTGGTAGCCGAGCTCGCGGAGGGCGGCCGCGCTCGCCTCGAGCTGCGAGTCGGTCATGAGGGCGGCGTTCTCGGTGTTGCGCTGCTCGGTGCTCTGCCCCGCGGGGAAGATGCGGTCGATCGGCACGACCGCGCGCGAGCGGTCGAACCAGGCGGAGGCGAGCTCGATCCACGAGGGGGTGTGCTCGCGGTTGCCGCTGACTTGCACGGTGAGCAGGTCGAGCTGTCCGGTGCTGGTGCTGTCTTTCTCGTCGCCCTCGGGGACCGAGATGAGCGGAACCTGCTGGCCGTCGGCGGAGGCGGCGGTGCCGAGGGTGTTGTACACGGGGCCCGGCTGCTGGATGACGTAGGCCGAGGGCAGGAACGTCATCACGAACAGCACGACGACCGCGATGGTGAGGGACCAGACACCCACGACGGTGCCGCGCCGCCACCGCTGACGCGGGGCGGGCACGACGGAGGCGTTCTCATCGAACAGGGTCACGGTCTCAATCCTTTGCCGGGTCGTTCGCGCGCGGCGTAAGTGGCGCGAGGCCGTGCCGACTGATGCGGGGAAGCGTGCGACTAGCGTAGAACCCGTTCCCCCAGACCTGGCTGAAAGGCGGCTCACGTGGCAGACGACAACCCCGGCGGCGACCGGAGCCCCGAGGACGAGTTCCAGGAACTCATGCGCCGTCTCATGTCCGGAGACGTCAGCGGCATCGACCCCGAGCAGCTCTCGCGGCTGTCGGGGATGCAGATCGATCCCGCGATGCTGCAGGCCGTCATGAACCAGCTGCAGGGCGCCTTCGCCGGCACCCAGGAGGGCGTCGACTGGAGCCTCGCCGAGCGCCAGGCGCTGCACATCGCCAACCAGGACGGTCTCGGTGTGACCACCGGGCAGCGCACCGATCTCGATCAGGCCTTCACCCTCGCGGCCCTGTGGCTGGGCGAGGCGACCTCGATCAGCGACCTGCCGCGCCCCCCGCGCGCCGTCACCCGCGGCGCCTGGGTGAGCGCAACCCTGCCCATCTGGCAGGAACTCGCCGAGCCCGTCGCCACGAGCATCGCCGACGCGCTGACCGCGGCCCTCGGCCAGCAGGCGCCCGACGACATGCAGGACATGATCGCCGGGGCCGGTCGCCTGATGCGCACCGTCGGCGGTTCGCTGTTCGCGACGCAGCTCGGCCAGGTCGTCGGTCGACTCTCCACCGAGGTCGTGGGTGGCGGGGATGTCGGTATCCCGGTCATGCCCGACGGCGACGCGGCGATCCTGCCGCAGAACTTCGCCGACTTCGGTCGCGATCTCGAGATCCCCGACGATCAGCTCGCCCTCTACCTCGCGACCCGCGAGCTGGCTCACGCGCGCCTGTTCCGTCACGCGCGCTGGTTGCGGCTGCACGTCATCTCGCAGGTGCGCGACTTCGCCCACGGCATCCGCGTCGACACCGATGCCCTCGAAGACCTCGCTTCGCGCTTCGACCCCTCGCAGCCCGAAGAGCTGCGCGGCGCCCTCGAGAGCGGCGCCCTGCTGCCCGAACGCTCCGAAGAGCAGACCGCAGCCCTCACCCGCCTCGAGAACCTGCTCGCGACGATCGAGGGCTGGGTCGACGTCGTCACCGAGGACGCGACCTCGCGCCTGCCGTCGGCCGCACGGATCGCCGAGGCGGTCCGTCGTCGCCGCGCCGTCGGCGGACCCGCCGAGCAGGCGCTCGGCTCGCTCGTCGGCCTCGAGCTGCGTCCTCGCCGCATGCGCGAGGCCGCGGCGATGTGGCGTGCCGTCACCGACGCCGTGGGCGTCGACGCGCGCGACGGGCTGTGGGACTACCCCGACCTGATGCCCTCGTCGGAAGACATCGACGACCCCGCGGCGCTGATCGCGCGGCTGACGGCGGCTTCTCGCGGAGAAGCGGCACCGTCGGACGCGATGGACGACGCCCTCGCGCAGCTGCTGGCCGAGGAGGCCGACGGCGGGCGGCGCGACGGTGGTCCGCAAAGCGCGACCCCGGATGCCGGCACCCCGGGCGACGGCACGGATGGCGGTTCGCGCGGGCCGGAGCACGGTGCGGGCGACAGCGACGATGACGGAGCGGCACCGGGAGACCAGCGACCGGTGTGACACCGCCGCGGTGATGCGCCCGTGGGGGGGATGACATTCCTCCCCACGGGCGTTTCGCTCGTTTCGCCCTGGGGACAGCGGCATCCGGGGTCTGTCGCGACGCCATGATCGGGCGATGATTCGACTCGATTCCGCCGCTCCCCCTCTCTGGCGCTCCGACGGGAGCGTGCAGTTCGGCGCCCCCGCGGTGGCCGTCTCGCCCTTCACCGGTTCGTGGGTCGACGTGGTCGTGGCGGCGCTCGCCGACGGCACGAGCCCGACTGCCGTGCGGGGTCTCGCCCGCGTGCACGGGGCGCGAGACGGGGAGGCCGATGTGCTGCTCGCGGCCGTGGCTCCGGCGCTCGCGCGCCGGACGCGGCATCCGCCTCTCGCTCTCCAGGTTGACGACGACCTGTCCCCGCGAGCGGCACGCGCCGTGTTGGCAGCATTGCCCCCGCGTACCCGCGTCATCTCGTGGGCGGGGACGGCGACCGAGACCGTCGCGCCCGCAACGCGTGTGGTGCTGCTCGCCGCGCACCGGGTGGACCCGCGCAGAGCGGGGGCCCTCGTTCGCGATGACGTGACGCACCTGCCGCTCGTGCTCGACGGGTCGAGCGCCCGTATCGGACCGGTGATCGCGCCAGGACGAACGGCCTGCCTCGCCTGTCTCGACGCCGATCAAAGGCGCGACGACCCCGACTGGGCGACGGTCGCCGCTCAGCTGGTGGGGCGAGCGCGGCCCGACGTCGATGTGGCGTTGGCTGCCGAGGCGGGACGAGCGGCGCGGTTTCTGCTCACGGCTCCGATCGAGCAGACGACGCGGTCGCTGCGCCTGCGCGCCGATTCGTTCCGGCGGGCCTGGGCGCTGCATCGGCCGAGCGCAGACTGCCACTGCCGATCTCTCGGAGGAAGCGAGACGGAGACCGTTCCATCCGCCCTCGACCCCGCGCCCAGCTCACCGACAGCGTGCGCGCAGCCCGCGTGACGCCCACATATGCGAGACGACGCTCCTCGTCGACCGCCTCGAACGTCTTGGCGTACGAGATGGGCAAGAGGCCTTCGCTGAACCCCACGAGGTACACGTGATCCCACTCCAGACCCTTCGCCGCGTGCAGCGTCGCGAGCGTCACCGTACGCGTCGTCGGCTCGTGCTGATCACGCGCGCGGGCTTGCAGATCATCGGTGAACGCGCGCAGATCGGTGCCGCTCGGCGCTTCTTCGGCCAGGCGCAGGATCGCCGCGCGCGCCTCCCACGCTTCGCGGAGCGCGCCGCCCGCCTCGGGCGGGTCGTCGGTGAGTCCGACGCTGCGCAGGACATCGCGGACGGTCGGCAGGAAGCCGGTATCGAGCGGCGCCACCGACGCCGCACGAAGCGCCATGAGCGCCTGACGCACCTCGGGGAGGTCGAAGAACTTGCGTCCGCCCAGGACGGACGCCGCCACACCGACCTTCGCGAGGGCCGAGAGCAGACCCGCGGACTGCGCGTGGGAGCGGTAGAGCACGGCGATGTCGTGCGGATCGACGCCGCGCGAGAGCGAGTCGCGAATCGAACGAGCGACCGCGGCGGCCTCGTCCTCGTCGTCGTCGAAGGCGCGCACGGTCGGGACGGGGGTGTCGTCCTGGCTCGCCGCGACGAGCTCGAGAGCGCCGGCGCGGCCGCGCATGAGATCGTTGGCGACCGCAAGCACGGGGGCCGTGGAACGGTAGTTGCGCTCGAGACGGACGACGCGCGCGTCATCGTGCGTGCGTTCGAAGTCGAGCAGGTAGCGCGCGTCGGCGCCGGTGAACGAGTAGACCGTCTGGCTCGCGTCGCCGACGACGCACAGGTCGCGGCGGTCGCCCAGCCAGAGCTCGAGCAGGCGGTTCTGGAGCGGCGAGACGTCCTGGTACTCGTCGACGGTGAAGTGCCGGTACTGCTCGCGCACGGCCGCGGCGACCCGCGGCTCGGCCTCGATCATGCCGGCACACGTCAGCAGGACGTCTTCGAAGTCCATCTGACGCCGTTCGTCCTTCAGCTTCTCGTAGGCACGCTGCAGGGCGACGACCTGGTCGACGCCGAGACGACCAACGCCCTCGGGGCGATCGGCCGCGTACTGGTCGATCGAGCGGAGGGTCACCTTCCGCCACTCGATCGCCGACGCGACATCCCGCAGCGTCGCGGTGTCGGGCGCGAGTCCCACGCCGTCGGCCGCGTGCGCGAGCATGCGCACCTTGTTGTCGATGATCGAGGGTGCCTGGTCGCCCGCGAGCGTCGGCCAGAAGAAGTTGACCTGGGCCAGAGCGGCCGCGTGGAACGTCCGGGCGGAGACGCCCGCGACGCCGAGCTCGCGCAGACGACCCCGCATCTCCCCCGCGGCCTTGGCCGTGAAGGTCACGGCCATCACCCGCTGCGGCGAGTACGCGCCCGTGTCGACGCCGTGGGCGATGCGGCGCGTGATCACCCGCGTCTTACCCGTGCCCGCTCCCGCGAGCACGCAGACCGGGCCGCGCAGGGCGCGCGCGGCCTCGAGCTGGTGCTCGTCGAGTCCGTCGAGAGGGGCGGTCACGCGACGCCCCGGTACCAGTCGTCGATAAGGCGCCGGGCGATGGAGGCCGGGCCCGGGAGCATCGCGGATCCCTCGCCGCGGAGGGCCGCGCCGATCTCGTCGCGGTCGAACCAGCGGACCTCGACGATCTCCTCGCCGTCGGCCTGCGCCTCGGCGTCGTCGACGACCACCGCGCGGAAGCCGAGCATGAGGGAACGCGGGTACGGCCACGCCTGCGACCCGCGGTACGCGATGTCGCGCAGACGCACCCCCGCCTCTTCGCCGACCTCGCGCGCGACGGCGTCTTCGAGGGACTCGCCCGCTTCGGCGAACCCGGCGAAGCACGAATACCGGTCGCCGCCCCAGGCGGCGTTGGCGCCGAGCAGGATCCGGTCGTCACTGGTCGCGGAGGTCACGAGCACGATCACCGCGGGATCGGTGCGCGGGAAGTGCTCGCGCCCGCAGACGGGGCAGTGCCGCGACCAACCGGCGTGGCGGAGTTCGGTGGCCGAGCCGCACGCCGGGCAGAATGCGGCGTCGCGGAGCCAGCCGGCCAGAGCGACGGCGGTCGTCAGCAGTTCGGCCTCACCGTCCGGCAGGTCACCGCCCGCCGCCCGGAGCGGCGCGCCGTCGGCATCCGGGACGAGGTCGGCGGGCGCGTCGTCGGTCAGGGCGGCCAGGACGACCGCGGTGCCCTCGGCGGTGCGCCCGAGGAACGCCCACTCCTGCACGTGTTCCGCGGGGACCTGCGCGGTGGGGATCAGCGCGAGACGTCCATCCCGCAGCGGCGCCACATCTCGCCGGATGGCGAGGACCAGGGTGCTCGGCTCGGAGAGCACGCGATCGAGCAGGGTCTCGTCGTCGCGCTCACCGCCCGCGCGGTCGACGGTCACGGGGACCTCGGACGGCGAAGACGCGGGACGCGGCATCGAACACCTCTCTGACGGCGGGCGCGGATGGGCGGTCGGCTCGCCGACCTGCTCGGTGAAGGGCGTGGCGCGGGCCGCTGGACGAAGGCCCGACCTACCCTGGGGGCATGGCACGCTCGCCCCTCATTTTAGCCGCGTCGGCGACAACGGCCCTGCCCGGTGCAGCTTTCTCGAACGTCAGCGCTCTGACCGAGAACACCGCCGGCCGATTCGACGCCGCACTGGCCCGCACCGCCGACGGGCGCGAAGTCGTCATCCGCATGCCCGCCGGCGAAGAAGGCGCCCCCGACCTCGCCGCGGAATCTCGGGCACTGCACGCGCTGACGGCGGGCGTTCGCGCCCTGCTCCCCTTCGCCGTGCCCGAGGTGATCGGCGAGAGCGGATCCGGCACGCAGCGCGTGCTCATCGTCGACCGCATCGACGGTTATCGCATCGACCCCGCGCACCTGCCCAAGGGACCCGGGTACGCGCCGGCCATCGGCGGAGCGCTCGCCGCCGTGCACGCGCTTCCCGTCTCCATCGTCCGGACGGACGGACTACCGGTGCGCTCGTCCGAGCAGGTGCGCGACGACGTCAAGCGGCTCCTCGATCGAGCGGACGCCACCGGCCGCGTCAGCGACGACCTCATGCTGCGCTGGCGCCGCGCCCTTGACGTGGATGAGCTGTGGCGCTTCGAGTCGGCGGTCGTCCTGGGCGGCGCGACGAGCTCGTCGATCGTCCTCGCCGACGACGAGGACGACATCCCCCACGTGGTCGGCATCCTCGACTGGGCCGGCCTCAGCGTCGGCGACCCGGCCGTCGACCTGCGCTGGTTGGCATCCGCCCCCCTCGCCGCCGACGACGTCCACGCCGGGTACGCCGCGGCCGGCGACCGCTCCCCCGATCCCCTCCTGCGCGAGCGTGCGCGACTCTACGCCGAGCTCGAGTTCGCCCGCTGGCTCGTGCACGGCCACGACGCCGGCGAGACCGACGTGGTCGCCGACGCGGTCGCCCTGCTCGACGCCCTTGCCGACGGCGTGCGCGGCGACCACATCGTGCCCGACTCCCGCAGCGACATCGATGACGCGATGGCCCTCGTCGAGAGCGTTCCCCCGGTCTCGGTCCCGGCAGCGGTCGACACCTCCATGCAGACCGACGCCTACGACCCCGAGGCCTTGTCGCTGTACCTGTCCGCCGAGCGCGACCGTGCGACGGCCGCCAAAGCTCTGGCCGAGGCCCTCGCGAACGCGCAGGGGTCGGATGCCGACAGCGGAGCCATCCACGTCGACCGGCTGCCGGTACCCGACAGCGTGGATCCCGGCGAGACCGAGCCCCTCGACCTCGACGGGTGGGCCGCCCAGACGCCCGAGCCCCAGAACGACCGTGGACAGGGTCCCGCGTTGAGCGGCGACACCGACGCGACGTCGCTGTGGGCCCGCCCGGCGGTGTCGGCGGACCCCGACGGGCCGGCCGTCCGCGACGACGACGGCACCGTCGCGACGACGTCCGATGCCCCGCGCGATCCCGACGCCGCTCACATCGACGACGAAGAAGACGCCGCCCGTGCGAGCCGCGCCGCCTTGCGCCGCTGGGGCGTGTCGGGCGACGGGGCCTGAACGCGCGGTTCAGCCCCGCAGCACCAGTTCGTCGCCGACGTAGAACAGGGCGACATCGATGAGGTCGAGGTCGATGCCGTGCTTGGCGTGGTACGCCTCGCGGTAGAGCTCGAGCTGCAGCATGCGCGAGCGACGCTCGGACTCGCCCGTGGGCGGTCGGCCCGTCTTCCAGTCGACGATCTCGTATCTGTCACCGCGGCGGTACACGGCATCCAGCTTGCAGATGACGACGTGCTCGCGCCCGTCGAGACGCGTCGTGACGAAGTCGATCTCGGTCTCGACCTCGAGGGGCTTGAGCCCCGCCCATTCCGAGCGCTCGAAGCACTCCCGGAGCCGCTGCAGTTCGGCCGCGTCGGCGGCCGACGCTCCCCCTTCGTCGTCGTCCCACAGCCCGTCGTCGTCGAGCCCGATCCCGGCGCCGACGAGTCCGGAACGCTGCTCGACCCAGGCGTGGAAAAGCGTTCCGAGGCGCGTCTGTCGGTACGGGCGTTCGGGCATGGGGCGACGGAGGTCTTCGACGGCGCGGCCGTAGTCCGCGACGAAATCCTTGAATCGCGACGCCGGAATACGTGTCGGGGCGGGAGTGTGGACGGGACGCAGTCGATCGGCACGCTCGGCGAGCAGCAGTTCGAGGTCGTCGTCGGGCTGGGCCGGGGTCGCCGCACGCGCGGCCGTGACCGCGCTCACCGCGGCCGAGATCGCGGTGCGTCGCGCCCCCAGCGGATCGAGCGGCCAATGCAGCAGCCGCCGCTCGCCGTCATAGGGATCCTCCCCCGTCTCGTCGACCGCGAGCTCGACCCCGAGCGCCTCAGCGGCTTCGTCGAGGAAGATACTGGGTCGACGCGGGCGCTTCGTGCCCGACCAGCTGGAACCCGAGAGCAGGAGATGATCGCGGGCGCGGGTGAACGCCACGTAGGCGAGACGTCGGTCCTCGTCGAGCTGCCGGGCGCGGTTGTCGGCGACGAAGGCGTCGATCGCCGCCTTGAGATCCTGCTGCGTCTCGGCCCCGCGCCACCCGAACACGGGAAGCCACGCAGAATCTCCGCGGAACTCGGAGGGCAGGATGCCGAAACCCAGCCACCCCTTCGTGTCCCGCGGGAGTGACGGGAGCTCGTCGGTCACGAGCCTCACGACGGCGACGGCATCCCACTCCAGGCCCTTCGAGCCGTGGATGGTCAGCAGTTGCACGACGTCGTCCTCGGGTGGCTCGGTGCGCGGGGCGAACTCGTCGGCCTGTTCGGCGTGGTCGAGCCAGGCGAGCAGGCTCGCGACCGAGCCCGACTCGTCGGCCGCCAGGAACCCGCGGATCTCATCGACGAAAGCGCGCAATTGCGCGGACGCGATACGTGCGGGACCACGAGCTTCGTTCGCGGCGAGTTCGATGTCGAGGCGGAGCTCGGCCTCGATCAGGCGGATGAGCTCGGGGATCGGGGCCCCGACGCTCCGGCGGAGCGCCGCGAACACGGCGCCGGCTTCCCGCAGGCGGGCACGGCCCTCGGGGGTGATGTCGGTCAGCCACCCGTGGCCGTCGGTCTGGCGCGTGACGAAATCGAGGGCGTCGACCAGCGACGCACGGTCGGCACCCGGCGTCGAGCGCAGGCGATCGACGACCTCGGGGGCCAGGGGCTGCAGGCCGACGTCGTGGGTCGCGAGCCGCCGAGCGACCTGCGCGAGGGCGCGGAGGTCAGCGAGACCGACGGCCCACCGCGGGCCCGACAACAGGCGGATCAGCGCCGACCCCGCCTCGGGGTCGCTGATCACTCGCAGCACCGAGACCACATCCACGACCTCGGGGGTCGTCAGCAGGCCGCCGAGCCCCAGGATGCGGTGCGGGATGCCACGCCGTCCCAGCGCATCGCCGAAGCGCACCATGTGCTTCTTGCTGCGGAAGAGCACGGCTCCGGTGGTCCCGCGTCCCTCGGCTGCGCGGGCCGCACGGACGCCGACGAACCACGACGCGACGCGGTCGGCCTCGGCGTCGAGATCGTTCTCGAAGGCGATCTGAACCAGGCCGTCCGGGGCGCCGGGGCGCGAACGCAGTTCTTCGACGGCCACGGCCGCCCGGTGAGCGAGGGGGGCGAGCACCGCGTTGGCGGCGTCGAGCACGCGGGCGCTGTTGCGCCAACTGGTGAGGAGCGCGAAGCGCTGGCATCCGCCGTCCGGGGCGAAAGCATCGGGGAAGCCGCCGAGGTTTCCCGCGCTCGCTCCGCGCCAGGCGTAGATCGCCTGGTGCGGGTCGCCGACGGCCATGACGCCGGTGCCACCGAAGAGGGTGGCCAGCAGATCGGTCTGGACGACCGAGGTGTCCTGATACTCGTCGAGCAGCACGACACGGTAGCGCGCCCGCAGTTCTTCGACGACCGCGGGGTGCTCCTGGGCGATGCGCAGGGCACCCGCGACCTGATCGGCGAAGTCCATGACGCCCAAGCGCGCCTTCTCGCGGTCGTAGTCGGCGGCGAGGCGAGCGAGCAACGCCAGCGCCGAGACGCGGGAGGCGGCGTCGGCCACCTCTTTGTAGACGGTGACGCGCGCCGATGTCGACGGGCGTTCGACGATGCGCCCGAACTCCTCGGGGAACACCGCGAGCTTTTCGAGGTCGACCAGGTTGTCGACGCCGTCACGCGCGATGCGCAGGGCCGCGTCGATGAGGGTGCGCGGGGACTCCTGCCGCTCCTCGAGCCGTGGATCGTCGGAGGCGAACACGACGCGGCGCATGAGCAACCAGGCCGCCGACTCCGACAGCACGGCGGCCTCGGAGTCGCGGCCGATGCGCAGCCCGTGCTCGCGCACGATCGAGTCGGCGAAGCTGTTGTACGTGGACACCGTGGGCCGGTGCAGGAGCTGGTCGCCGTCGTCGAGACCGTCGTCGCCTGCGCCGACCTCGGCGGCAAGGGCGTCGAGGGCCTCGCGCCGGGCGGCGTCGGCGCGCGCTCCCTCGAGCTGCGCCAGCTCGGCGAACACTCCGAGGCGTCCCGCCTCGTGCAGCGCGGGAAGAGAGCCGAGCAGCCCCCGCGCCTCGAACTCCGACAGGCGCTGCAACCGTCGCTGGATGCGCTCGGCCAGCTCGCCCGCGGCTTTGCGCGTGAACGTCAGTCCGAGCACCTCGTCGCGGCGAACAAGCCCGTTCGCCACGAGCCACACGACGCGACCCGCCATCGTCTCGGTCTTGCCGCTGCCTGCTCCGGCGACGACGAGGGCCGGGGCGAGAGGCGCTTCGATCACCGCGGTCTGCTCGATCGTGGGCGGGAACTGCCCGAGCGCGGCGGCGATGGTCGCCGCGGAGAGGACGGCGGTCACGACGCGCTCACCGCCGAGACCGTGTGGATCCGGCACAGTCCGTACGAGAACTCATCGCGGCAGTGCACTTCGTAGGGCGCCGCGAAGCTCGTGCCGCGCATGACCTCGACCGCCCGCTGCACGCGCTCGACGAACTGCCCACGCTGTTCGTCGTCGAAGGGCTTCTGCGTCGGTTCGGCGTAGTCCTTCTTCGCGGCCGTGGGCCGCAGGACGAGGAGCTTCGCGCCGCCCGACGGCATCCCCGCGACCTGCTCGATCGCGCCGGACGAGAACGCGAGCTGGTACGCCGCGAGCTGCGGGTTGTCGGCGACCTTGGCATCCGTCTGCGGTTCGCTCTTGCCCGTCTTGAGATCGACGATCACGACCTCGCCCGAGGGCGTCACCTCGACGCGGTCGATGTCGCCGCTCAGCACGGCGCCGTGCTCGCCGGCATCGGGGAGGGGAATGGGCACCTCGAAGTGCCGCTCGGCGCCGACCAGGCGCCCGCCGGCGTCGTCGAAACGGCGCAGGTACGCGGCCAAGCGGCGGACGAGTTCGCGCGCTCGCGTGCGTTCGGCGCGCTCTCGCCAGACGGCGTCGAAGGCCAACTCTCCCCAGCGTTCGTCGACGACGGCCCACAGGTCTTCTTCGGACGACGATGCCGACGTCTCGAGCGCCGCGTGGATGATCGTGCCGATGCCGGCCGTCGTCCCGCCCCGGTCTCCCCCGAGGTCGGCGATGACCCAGTCGAGTTCGCACTCTTCGAGGGCATGCAGGCGCGACGGCGAGACGCGGACGTCTTCTCGCGACAGATCCCGCAGCGGCGCCGACGACGTGGGGGCCGCCACGCCGTACCACTGCTCGGGAGCCGCACCCGCGACTCCCGCCGCGGCGAGGAGCGCGAGTTGCCCCGCCGCGTGGGCGCGCTCGGGGGCGGCGACGCGCGGCACGGTGAGCGAACGGCGATGCCGCGCCACGAGACCGCGGAGCGACAGGGGATGTTCGGGAATGGATGCCGCCGGCTCGGGCGCCGGGAGCATCTCGAACAGCACGCTGGGACCGGTGTCGTCGTCGTCGACTGCGGTGACCACCAGAAGAGATCCCGCCCGGCTGAGGGCGCGGACGAAGAGTCGCAGTTCGTCGTGCATCGCCGCGCGACGACGATCCAGCATGCCCGCTGCGGGAAGATCGGGGTTCTGCACCGCGTCGGCGAGCCGCCACGTCTCGAGCAGCCCGCCGCGCAGGCGGGTGTTGGGCCAGACGCCGTCTTGCACCCCGGCGATGATGACGGTGTCGAAAGCCGTGCCGGCGGCGGCCGCGGGAGTCAGCACACGGACCGTGTCGATCACCGCGGGCTGCTCGATGCGGTCTTCGGCGACGTCGCTGTCGAGCACGGCGCGCAAGAACACCGCGGCCTCGCCGTCGGGCTCGCGTTCGGTGAACCGCTTGGCCGCCTGGAACAGCGCGACGATCGCGTCGAGGTCGCGGTCGGCCTGCTCGGCGACGGGGCCGTGCCCGCGCACCGCCTCTCGCCAGGGCCGCGACAGGCCACTGCGCTCCCACGCGGTCCACAGCAGTTCGTGCGGCGTCGCGTGCGACTGCGTCTGCGCGCGGAGCGCGGCGAGGGTCTCGCCCAGCCGAGCGGCACGGCGGGCCTCACGGGTGTCGACGGCCTCGAGCTCGAGCGGGAAGCGCACCCCCGACACGAGCAGCTCGGTCGCCGTGCGCGTACCACCGGCAGAGACCTCGTCGTGCCGGAGCGCGGTCCGCAGGCGTCGCAGCTCGATCGGATCGAGACCGCCGAAGGTGCCGAGCAGAGCGTCGACGACCTCATCGGCTTGCCACTCACCGGGGTCTTTCATGCCGAGTTCGACGAGCCCCACGAGATCACGCACCGGACGCTGCACGCCCAGCGCGAGTCCGGGACCGCTCGCGCGGGCCGGCACCTCTCGCGCGGCCAGCTCGGCCTCGAGGGTCGCGACCTGCCGGGAATCGTGCGCGATCACGGCGCAGGAGCCCCATGGAACGCCCTCGAGAACGTGCCTCTCGCGCAACAGACGGGCGATGGCGTCGGCCTCTTCAGCCGGTGATCGCAGCAGATAGGTACGTACGGACCCCCGGGGTTCGGCACCCGAGGGCGCTCGGCGGTGCGCGACGACCCCGGCCGCGCCGATGCGTGTCACGACGCGGCGAACGAGGTCGATCTGCTCGGGTGTCCCGCGGTGGGGCTCACCCAGGGCCGCGGTGGTGCCGAGCTCGCGTGCGAGACGAGCGAAGTTCTCGGGCGTCGCGCCGCGGAACGCTCCCGATCCCACGTCGGGGTCGCCGAACGCGACCACCCCGATGCCGAGAGCACGGCAGGCGCGCAGCAGGTCGACACCGCCCGCGGTGAGCTCCTGAGCGTCGTCGACGAGGATGCAGCGCAGGGTCGCGAAGCGCCCCAGCAACGCGCGATCGGTCCGAGCCTCGTCGAGGACGGCGACGGCCTCCCGAGCCAGGTCGGCCGCGTCGCGGTGCGTGCCGCGCATCGCGGAGCGCACGGTCCGGTACTCGTCGGCGAACGAGGCGAGCGATGCCCAGACCGGCAGCTCGAACCGCTCGGCGAGCGGAACGAGGTCGTCGGGGGCGATACCCAGGTCGGTGCATTCCGCGAGGAACGCTCGCAGGTCGCCGCGGAAACCGCGGGTCGCACGAACGGCCGGCCCGAGCCACCCCGGCCAGCGCGACGCCCCCTCGAGCTCGTCGAGCGCGTCGCCCTCGAGCAGGTCGCGGATGATCTGGTCTTCGTCGCCACCGGTGAGAAGCTGCGGGGGCTCGAGCCCGCGCCGCACCTCGGCACCGCGGACGAGCTGGAACGCGAACGACGCCACCGACCGGGCCAGAGCGCCCGAGGTGGCCCGTTCTACGGCGAGGGCCAGCGGATCGCGCAGGGCCGTCGCCGCGGGCCGCGTGGGCGTGAGCACCAGGATCTGGTCGGGATCGACCCCGGATGCCGCGAGCTCGCGCACGCGAGCCAGCAGAGCGGTCGTCTTGCCGGAGCCCGGAGCCCCCACGACCACACCGCTCGCGGTCGCGGGCCACTCGACGACGACACGTTGCTCGGCGTCGAGGGCACCTCCCCGGGCGGGAGATGCGTCAAGAGCGACGGCATCCGGGATCTGCATGTCTCCACGCTAATCGCGACCTCCGACATCGCCGTGTGCGACCCCTCGACCGAGCCGGTTCGAGCCGCCGGCGGGCCGCGCGTTCGCCGTCCGCGAAGCGGCCCCTCCCGCGGGCTGCCGTGTCGGAACCCTGCCCTAGAGTCGAAGAACGCGCCGGGCCGACCGCGGCCCGCGGGGAAAGGACGCATCGTGGAGATCCGCATCGGAATCACCAACACCGGCCGCGAGCTGAACTTCGAGACGAACGAGAGCTCGGACGCTGTGAAGTCGGCCGTCGCCGCCGCCCTCGACAACTCCGCCAGCCACGTCGCCTTCACCGACGTGAAGGGCAACTCCTACCTCGTTCCGACCGCCAACCTCGCGTTCGTCGAACTCGGCACCGAAGAGTCACGTCGCGTCGGCTTCGTCGCCTGACACGCGAACCGTGCAGATCCTGCTCGGATTGATCATCGGCGCGGTCATCGGCCTCGCCGTTCATTTCGCGCTGCCGCATCGTCACCTCCGCGGTGTCGTCCTCGCCCCTCTGGCGGGGGCGGCCGCGGCGGGCATCGTCTGGACCGCGCTGACGTGGATGGGCCTCGGAGCCGATTCGCCGATCCTTTGGATCGCCGCCGTGCTCGCCCCGACGCTCACGACCGTCGTGCTCGTGTCGCTGCTCACCCGATCACGCGTCGCGCGCGATCACGCCGACCGGGTGCGCCTGGGCGTCTGACCCGGCCTCGGCGGATGCCGGCAGGCCGGCGCCCGGCACGACTCCCGGCATTCCGGCGAAGGGACCGCGCTCTCGTTACGCGGCCAGCCCCATGGCATCCATCCGCCGTGCGTGAGCGCCCATCAGCTCACTGAACACGGGCTCGACCTTGGCCTCCTCGGCGCGATCGAGGTGTCCGTGGCGGAGCGCCGCGCGGGCGACGAGCAGCGTGTCGCCGACGAGACGCCGACCCCACAGGGCGAGCAGCCAGCGCCATTCCTCGTCGCTCTCGATGGTCGCGGCGAGGATGTCGACGAGGGCCTGACGATCGTCGTCGGCCTGCAGGATGCGCGCGACCCGGCGTCCGGTGTCGCCGTAGCTCGACGACAGCGCGAGGTAGAAGTCGTCGAGGAGCCCCGCGGTGATGTGCACCGTGAGCATGGTCTCTTGCGGGCGCACCCCGTGCGTGTTGCGGCGGAACGCGTCGAGCGACTCGCGGAACGGCAGCATGAGCTGGGTCGGGTCGGCACCGCGGTCGCGGATCACCGCCACGAGCTCCTGGTGCTTGATGAGCGCCGCTCCCGCCGCGCGCGAGAGCGACTCCTTCTCGACGAGCTCCGGGGTGAGGGCGATCAGCTCGCTCAGCGTCTCGAAGAACCCGAGCTGCAGGTAGGCAGCCTGGCCGAGGAACGTCTCGACCTCGGGGGCGAGCTCGGCGAAGTCGACGCGCATGGCCTCGCCGAGGTCTCCGCGCGAGCGCAACTGCAGTGTGCGGCCCACCGGGCGCTGGCGACGACGGAACCACTCGAACACGTACGACAGCCTAGGCGTCGGGGGCTCCCGAGACACGCCGGGTAGAGTGGGACAGCCCCGGCGTCGGATCGGGGCCCCGCGCCTGTGGACGAGTGAGGCGTGGATACGACTCCCCCAGGCGGTCTCTCGCCGCCGGAACAGGCACGCACTATGACGACTTTCGCCGATCTCGGCATCGATCAGGACATCGTCGATGCCCTGGCGACCAAGGGCATCGTCGATGCCTTCCCCATCCAGGAGCAGACGATCCCCCTCGGCCTTCCCGGCCAGGACATCATCGGCCAGGCCAAGACCGGTACCGGAAAGACGTTCGGCTTCGGCATCCCCGTCGTCCAGCGCCTCGGCCTGAACCCCGAGCCCGGTGTGAAGGCGCTCATCGTCGTCCCGACGCGCGAGCTCGCGGTCCAGGTCTATGAAGACATGGACATGCTGACCTCGAACCGCTCCACCAGCGTCGTCGCCATCTACGGCGGCAAGGCCTACGAGGGCCAGATCGACCAGCTCAAGGCCGGCGCGCAGATCGTCGTCGGAACGCCGGGTCGCCTCATCGACCTCGCCAACCAGCGCCTGCTCGACCTGTCGAACGCGACCGAGGTCGTGCTCGACGAGGCCGACAAGATGCTCGACCTCGGCTTCCTCGCCGACATCGAGAAGATCTTCTCGAAGGTCCCCGCCGTGCGTCACACCCAGCTGTTCTCGGCGACCATGCCCGGGCCCATCGTCGCCCTGGCGCGTCGCTTCATGTCGAACCCCATTCATATGCGCGCCAACGACCCCGACGAGGGCCTGACGCAGGCGAACATCAAACACCTCGTCTACCGCGCGCACTCGCTCGACAAAGACGAGGTCATCGCCCGCATCCTGCAGTCCGAGGGACGCGAGAAGGCTGTCATCTTCACCCGCACCAAGCGCGCCGCGCAGAAGCTCGTCGACGAGCTCGGCGACCGCGGCTTCAACGCCGCCGCCGTTCACGGCGACATGAGCCAGGAGGCCCGCGAGCGTTCGATGGCCGCGTTCAAGGCCGGCAAAAAGGACGTCTTGATCGCCACCGACGTCGCCGCGCGCGGTATCGACGTGAACGACGTCACCCACGTCATCAACCACACGATCCCCGACGACGAGAAGACGTACTTGCACCGCGCGGGCCGCACCGGTCGCGCCGGCCGTACCGGCATCGCGGTGACCTTCGTCGACTGGGACGACGTGCACAAGTGGGCGCTCATCAACCGCGCCCTCGAGTTCGGCCAGCCCGAGCCCACCGAGACCTACTCGTCGAGCCCGCACCTCTACACCGACCTGAACATTCCCGAGGGCACCAAGGGTCGTCTGGTGACGGCGCCCAAGGCCGTCGCTCCTCGCGCCGAGAAGAAGAGCGAGGGTCAGGATGCCGAGGGCACCCGCGGCCCGCGTCGTCGCCGCCGCGGCGGATCGTCGTCGGCCGAGGGCGCTGCCCCCGCCGGCGAGTCCGCCCCGCGCGAAGAGGGCGGCGCCGGTACGCACGACGGCGCCGGCAAGGAGCACCACGACGGCAACGCGGCCCCGCGCCGTCGTCGCCGTCGCCGCGGCGGCGGCAGCTCGGGAACGCCGACGGCTCCCGTCGCCTGACGCACCGTCCGTTGATACGGCGCCGATCCCCCGCGCGGGGTCGGCGCCGTTTCTTGTGGCGCCGAGGCGCCGGCATCCGGGATGTCGTGGGCAGGCCAGCGGGGCATCGTCATGTCCGGGGCGTCGCCGCGCACGTCGTACGAAACGTCGCCGCGCGCTCGAGCCACCCATAAACGCTATCCACACGCATGAACGCGCTCTGCACGCGTTTCCCGGCGCGAATCGCGTTTATGCGCGATCTACCGGCGCACCTGCCGCTGCGCGAAGACGCTCTCCGCGCGAATCCCTCGGCCGAGAATCCACCCGCCCCTACGGGAAGACCGGCGCGGTGCCGCGTCCGAGGGCGAAGATCCGCGCGACCATGTCGTCGGTCGTCGTGTTCTCGCCCGGCACGTTGGGCTTTCCGAGGCCGTGGTAGTCGCTCGAGCCGGTGACGATGAGGTCGCGCTCGGCGGCGAGGTCGGCGAGCAGGGCCGTGGGCTCGGGCAGGTTCTCGCGGTGCGCGAGTTCGAAGCCCGCCAGTCCCGCATCCAGCATCGCGTGCAGCACGCTGTCGGGAAGCAGCGACCGCCCCGCCGGGTGAGCGATGATCGGCACCCCGCCCGCTCCGACGACGAGTTCGACCGCCGTCACCGGGTCGGGAGCGTAGAGGGCGACGTAGTAATCGCCGGAGGGGTGCAGGATGCCGGCGAACGCCTCGGTCCGGTCGGCGACGATGCCGCGCGCCACGAGAGCGTCCGCGATGTGGGGGCGTCCCACCGTCGCGCCGTCGGTAGTCTGCGCGACGATGTCGTCCCACGCGAGGTCGTAGTCGTGGGAGATGCGCTCGGCCATGATCTGCGCCCGGTCCAGGCGCGAGGAGCGAATGCGGTCGGTCATCGCGCGGAGCTCGGTGTCGTCGGGGTCGATCAGGTACGCCAGCAGGTGGACGCTGCGCCACCGGTGCCGCGCCGACAGCTCCATGCCGGGCACGAACGTCATTCCGAGCGAGGTCGCCGCCTCGGCGGCTTCGGCCCACCCCGACGTCGTGTCGTGGTCGGTGAGGGCCGCGGTGTGGAGCCCGTGACGGTGGGCTGCGGCCATGACCTGCGCGGGCGGTTCCGTGCCGTCGGAGTGAGAGGAATGCAGGTGCAGGTCGCTCGGACCCTCGAATCGTCGTTCACGCTGCACCCGTCGAGCGTATCGCCCCGCCTTCACTGGGGCGGTGCCCACCCGGCATCCGTGGATCTCTCAGACGGCTCCCCTATGGTCGGGTGCGTGCGTCGTCTGGTCGGTCTCGTGGTCGCGCTCGCTTTCGCTGCGGGTGCCGCGGTGTTGACGTGGCCCTCGGCGTTCGGCGTCGAGCGCACGTTCCCCCTGGCGCAGGTCATCTCGTTCCGCGCGCCGCTGGCCGCCGCCTTCATCGCAGCGACTCTGCTGATGCTGCTGTTCGCCCTCATCCGCCCGCTTCGCGCGCTCGCCTTCGTCCTCGCGATCGTGTTCGCTCTGGCCGGGGGCATCAACGTCTCGCTGCTCGCGCAGCGCGGCCTGGGCTCCGAAGAGATGCCCGCCAAGACCGCCTCGAGCCTGCGCATCATGACGTGGAACACCGCGGGTTCGGCCACCTCGGCCGAGTCGATCGCGCAGTTCGCCGTCGGCATGCAGGCCGACGTCGTGACCCTCCCCGAGACCACGATCGAGACCGGCGCCGAGGTCGCCGAGCTCATGCGCGACATGGGGCAGCCGATGTGGGCCCATCACGCGGAGTACGGCGAGTACGGCATCACCGGATGGGATGCCACCTCGACCACCGTCCTGATCAAGCCCGAGCTGGGCGAGTACTCCGTCATCCAGTCATCGCTCGACGGTTCGAGCAACACCTCGACCGTCCCGAGCGCCGTGGCCATGCCCGTGTCGGGAGACGGTCCGATCATCGTCGCCGCCCACGCCGTCGCCCCGCGCGAGGAGTACATGACGCAGTGGCGTAGCGACCTGCAGTGGCTGGCTGACCAGTGCGCGACCGACAACGTGATCCTCGCGGGCGACTTCAACGCGACCCTCGATCACATGACCGGCATGGGCGTCGACGGCGGCACGCTCGGGCGCTGTCACGACGCGGCGTCCGAGAGCGGCAACGGCGGCGTCGGCACCTGGCCGACGAATGCTCCCGCCCTGCTGGGCGCACCGATCGACCACGTCATGGCCACACCCGACTGGACCGTCTCGGCCTCGGTCGTCATGCGCACCCTCGACGGCTCGGGCAGCGACCACCGCCCGATCGTCGTGCAGCTCGAGCGCACGGGCGGCTGACACGCCGCGCGTGCCGCGCTCCGGATGCACACCCGGGATGCCGGCACAGCATCACCTCGACGACCGCCGCGCGCCGAGGTTCTCCGGAGCCCGGCCCGCCCGCCTGCGCCGCAACCCGCCGCGCTCCGCACCGACCGTCGTGCACGCGAGGCCCGACGGTGCGAGACTGGAACGATGGATGCCCCCTCGACCAGCGACACGACCGCGACGACCGCCGAGCCCCAGGCCGACGAGCAGAAACTCGACGCCCCCAGCAATCGGAAAGCCCCCTTCCCCCGCGGGTTCCTCGACACGATCTCGACCGGCTGGGCCGAGCACCCCGCCCAGCTCCCCGAGCCGCGTGAGCAGGCCGCGTGGGCCGCACGGCGCCGAGCCCGCGTGTCGGAGGCCTTCCCCGGCCGGCGCGTCGTCGTGCCCGCCGGCGGCTTGAAGCAGCGCAGCAACGACACCGACTACCCCTTCCGCGCGCACTCCGCATTCGCGCACCTCACGGGCTGGGGTAGCGACGCCGAGCCCGACGCCGTGCTCGTCTTCGAACCGCGCGACGAGGGGCACGAGGCCGTGCTGTACTTCCGCGAACGTGCCGATCGCACCACGGCGGAGTTCTACTCGGATGCCACCGTGGGCGAGTTCTGGATCGGCCCCCGTCCCGCCCTCGACGGCGTCGCCGCCGACCTGAACCTCGCGACAGCGCACCTCGCGGACTTCCAGCCCGGCGACGACGACCTGACGGTCGGCGACGACGACGAGGTCACGCGCTTCGTCTCGGAGTTGCGTCTGGTCAAGGACGAGTACGAGCTCGCCGAGCTGGCCCTGGCCGTCGAGGTCACCGGCCGCGGGTTCGACGACATCGTCGCCGAGCTCCCCCGCATCATCGAGCACCCGCGCGGGGAGCGCCTGGTCGAGGGCGTGTTCCACCAGCGCGCGCGCTCCGACGGAAACAGCGTCGGCTACGACACCATCGCCGCCTCGGGCCCGCACGCCTGCTATCTGCACTGGACGCGCAACGACGGTGCCGTAAAGCCCGGCGACCTGATCCTCGTCGATGCCGGCGTCGAGGTCGACAGCCTCTACACCGCCGACATCACCCGCACCCTCCCGGTCTCGGGCACCTTCACCGACATCCAGCGCCGTATCTACGAGACGGTCCGCGAGGCTGCCGACGCCTCGTTCGCCGCCGCGAAGGTCGGGGTGCCCTTCCGTCGCCTGCACGAGGCCGCGATGGAGGTCATCGCCGCGCGCGTCGCCGAGTGGGGCCTGCTCCCCGTCACCGCCGAAGAGGCACTCGACGCCGACACGGGCGGTCAGCACCGCCGCTACATGGTGCACGGCACGAGCCACCACCTCGGCATCGACGTGCACGACTGCGCGCAGGCCCGCCGCGACATGTACTACGACGGCCTGCTCGAGCCCGGCATGGCGTTCACCATCGAGCCCGGCCTGTACTTCCAGATCGACGACCTCACCGTCCCCGAGGAGTACCGCGGCATCGGCGCGCGCATCGAGGACGACATCGTCATGACGGCCGACGGTCCGGTCAACCTGTCGGCGGGCATCCCCCGCACGGCCGACGAGGTCGAGGAGTGGATCGCCCGGCTTTCGCGATGACCTTCACGCCGCCGGCATCCTTCACCACCCGGCCGACGCTCCGGGGCACCTTCGGGATGTCGGCGTCGACGCACTGGACGGCCACGGCCACCGCGCAGGCGGTGCTCGAGCGCGGAGGCAACGCGTTCGACGCCGCCGTCGCGGCGGGTTTCGTGCTGCACGTCGTGGAGCCGCACCTCAACGGTCCCGGGGGTGATCTCGTCGCTCTCGTGCGCCCGACCGGTGCGTCCGAGCCGGTCGTGCTCATGGGTCAGGGCCCGGCGCCGGCCGCCGCGACCATCGAGCACTTCCGCGGGCGAGGGCTCGACCTGGTCCCCGGGTCCGGCGGGCTCGCGGCGACAGTGCCCGGCGGCGTCGACGCGTGGCTCCTGCTGCTGCGCGAGCACGGCACATGGGAGCTCGGCGACGTCCTCGCCTTCGCGACGGGGTACGCGCGCGACGGCCACCCGCTGGTCGCGGGAGCGGCCGCCACCATCGGCCGTGTCGCCGACCTGTTCCGCGATCACTGGTCGTCGTCGGCGGAGCAATGGATGCCGACCGGCGAGCCGCCCGCGCCCGACACGGTGGTGCGCAACCCGGCGTGGGCCGACGTGCTCGACTCGCTCGTCGCCGCGGGCGCCGACGCCGCCGACCGCGAGTCGCGTATCGACGCGGCGCGCGAGCGCTGGATGAACGAGGTGCTGCCCCGGGCCGCGGCGTTCCTGCACACACCGCACCGGCACGCGGACGGCGGCGATCATCCCGGCATCCTGGACGCCGCCGACCTCGCGTCGTGGCGCGCCTCGTTCGAACCCGCCGTGTCGGTGTCGTTCCGCGGATGGGACGTGTTCAAAGCGGGGGCGTGGTCGCAGGGGCCGGCGTTCCTGCAGACGCTCCGCCTGATCGGGGACGCGGACGATGTCGACCCCGGGTCGGCGGACGGAGCCCACCTGCTGCTCGAAGCGCAGAAGCTCGCGTACGCCGACCGCGACGCCTGGTTCGGCGACACCGCCGACGCCGTGAACGTCGAGGCCCTACTGTCCGACGACTACGTCGCGGCTCGACGCGAGCTCATCGGTGCGGACGCCTCCGCCGAGCTCCGCCCCGGCTCCCCCGACGGTCGCGAGCCCGTCCTGCCGCCTCTGCGCACGACGCACGGAACGGCCTCGGGCTCGACCGGCGAACCGACGGTCGACCGCTCGGGTCAGACCCGTGGCGATACGTGCCACCTCGACGTGATCGACCGGTGGGGCAACGCGATCTCGGCCACCCCGTCGGGCGGCTGGCTGCAGTCCTCCCCCGTGGTTCCCGAGCTGGGGTTCTGCCTCGGCACGCGTCTGCAGATGGTGTGGCTCGAGCCGGGGCACCCGGCATCCCTCGTTCCCGGTCGTCGCCCCCGGACCACGCTCACCCCGACGCTGCTCACGCGCGGCGACGAGGTCATCGCGATCGGATCGCCCGGCGGGGACCAGCAGGACCAGTGGCAGCTCCCCGTTGTGCTGCGCGTGCTCGTGGGCGGCTACTCCCCGCAGCAGGCGATCGATGCCCCCACCCTGCACACGACGGCCCTCGTCGACTCGTTCTGGCCGCGCACGTGGTCACCGGCGGGTGCGGTGGTCGAAGACCGCTTGGGCGAGGGCGTGATCGCCGAGCTCGAGCGGCGGGGACACCGCGTGCGCCGGGCCGGGGATTGGGCCCTGGGCCGCGTCAGCGCGGTCGGTCGAGACGCCGACGGGCTACTGTGGGCCGCCGCCAATCCGCGGGGTGCGCAGGGCTACGCCGCCGGGCGCTGACGCTCCTACGCTCCTACCGCTCCCGCGCGAACTCCGCGACGGCGGGCGCCAGCTCCGCACCGATCGCGTCGGCGGGGCGCCGTGCGCCCTTGACCTCGAACGAGTGGTTACCACCGGCGACCCAGTGCACGCGAGCGTCCTGGCACGACGCGACCACCTCGTCGAACTGCTCGCGTGGAGCGATGAACGGGTCGTGCTCGCCCTCGACGAACAACTGCGGCACCACGATGGCGGGCAGGTGCTCGCGGCGCGGCTTCTCGGGTCGCCCCGGCGGGTGCAGAGGGTAACCGAGGTACACGAGGCGCGCGGGAGCGATCACGCCCTCGGCGGCGGCGACGGATGCCATGCGCCCGCCGTACGACTTGCCCGCGGCGACGAAGGGGCCGGGCGCGGCCGTCTCGAGCCAGGTCGCGACGCCGCCCCAGGTCGCCACCGCGTGCGGGGCGGGCCCCGGCATGCGCCTGCCCGCCTCGACGTAGGGGAAGACGAACCGCAGCACGGAGACGCCCTGGGTCACGAGCGCGTCGGCGAGACCGGCCAGGAAGGGGTGCTCCATCCCGGCACCCGCGCCGTGCGCGAGGGCGACTGTGGGGGCGGGGTCGGGGGCGGGGTCGGGGGCGGCGGACCACAGCCCGGACACCTCGGTGTCGCCCGTCGGCAGCGCGACGGCGATGCGGACGGGTTCGGTTGTCACCGCTCGGTCGGGGCGGGGCGCTCGTCGGAGTCCGCGTGCTCCTCGGCGGGCGCATCAGCCTCGGCGGGGCGCTCCCCCGTCGGCGCGATCCGCTCTCCGTACCGCGGCGGCTCGTCGTCGCGCGGTGCAGCGGTGGGGGTCGGTGCGGGCGGTCGTGGCGGGGCGACCGGCGAGCCGCCGCCCGGGGCGACACGCTCGCCGTACTGCGGCGGGGCGGTATCGGCCGCCGCCGCGCGCGAGACGGTGCGGGCGGCACCGGCACCGGAGGGACCGACGATCCCGCGGGCCTTGTGAACACTGGGGGCGGCGACGCACACGTCGTAGTGGTCGGCGGCGACCTGCATGACCGAGGCGAAATCGCGACGGCGACGCACGATCGAGTAGGTGCCGATGCTGAGGATCATGCCGAGCGCCATGCCGACCAGCAGGACGCCGATGAAGGCGGAGATCTGCACGGTCGGCATCCCGAGCACGAAGATGAAAGCGAACAGCAGACCGAGCATGAGGCCGTTCAACGCGCCCGAACGGGCCGCCGTGGCGTAGCCGAGCTTGCCGGTGATGCGCTCGATCGAGCGCAGACCCGAACCGACGATCGCGATGTCGCGCGCGGGCACCTCTCCGGCGATCAGCGAGGACACGGCCTTCTGCGCCTGCTCGTAGGTCGGGAACGAGGCGATCTTCTCGCCGACCTCGTCGCGGCCGGCACCCGGACGCTGCGCGAACATACTCATTTCACCATCCTGTCACGCGCGCCTGACCGTTCCACCGGTGTTGCATAGGAGGTGCGGACTACGCTGGTCCGGTGAGCACGCAAAGGGTTTTCGTCGCCCGCTTGGCGGGCTGCACGGTGTTCGACCCGGCGGGAGACCGTCTGGGCAAGGTGCGCGACGTCGTGGTGATCTACCGCGCGTCGGCGGCACCGCGCGTCGTGGGGCTCGTCGTCGAGATTCCCGGCCGACGACATGTGTTCGTGTCCATCGGGCGCGTCACCTCCATCCAGGCCGGTCAGGTCATCACGACCGGCCTCATCAACGTGCGCCGTTTCCAGCAACGCGGCGGTGAAGTGCGTGTCATGGCCGAGATGCTGGGGCGTCGCGTGAGCCTCGTCGACGGTTCCGGCACGGCCGTGATCGAGGACGTCGCGATCGAGCGCAACCGCCTCGGCGAGTGGGACGTGGGGCAGTTGTTCCTCCGTCGCCCGCGCACGAGCGCGTCGCCCTTCGCCAAGGGCGCGACGACGTTCGCCGCGTGGGGCGAGGTGCGCGAGAACCAGACGCCCGGCGAGGCGCAGTCCGCCGAGCAGCTGGTCGCGACCTACTCCGAGCTCAAGCCCGCCGACCTCGCCAACACGCTGCTCGACCTCCCCGAAGAGCGTCTCATCGAGGTCGCCGAAGAGCTGAGCGACGATCGCCTGGCCGACGCCCTCGAAGAGATGCCCGAAGACGAGCAGGTGCACATCCTCGAGCAGCTGGGCGACGAGCGCGCGGCGGACATCCTGGATGCTATGGAGCCCGACGACGCGGCCGACCTCCTCGGTCAGCTCCCCGAGTCGCGATCCGAGCAGCTGCTCGACCTGATGGAGCCGGAAGAGGCCGACGACGTCCGCGCCCTCCTCCAGTACGGCCCCGACACCGCCGGTGGCCTGATGACGCCGGAGCCCATCGTGCTCTCCGCCGACGCGACGGTGGCCGAGGCCCTGGCCCTCATCCGCCGGCACGAGCTGCACCCCGCCCTCGCGGCATCCGTCTTCATCACCCTTCCGCCGTACGAGACGCCGACGGGGCGGCTCCTCGGCACCGTGCACTTCCAGCGCATGCTGCGGTACCCCCCGCACGAGCGCCTGGGCGCGATCATCGACGACACGCTCGAGCCCGTACCGGCCGACGCGACCGCCGCCGAGGTCGCGCGTCTGCTCGCGAGCTACAACCTCGTGTCGCTTCCCGTGGTCGATCAGGCGCATCGCCTCGTCGGCTGCGTGAGCGTCGACGACGTGCTCGACTACCTGCTGCCCGACGACTGGCGCACGCACGACAGCGATGATCCGAGACCCAAGACGACGACCAGGGCGACCGCGACGCGGAGCATCCCCCAGATCACCCCGCAGACCCCGAGGAGGCGCTGATGGCACGCACCAACCGCAAGCCGGCTCTCGACGCCCCGCGCGGCCGCACCGGCGTCCTCGCCCCGCGCACCCCGCAGCCCTCGCGCGACCGTTTCGGTCGGTTCACCGAATGGGTGGCGCGGGCCATGGGCACCCCCACGTTCCTGCTGTCGCTCACGCTCTTCTGCGTGCTGTGGATGGGGTGGAACTCGATCGCCCCCGACGACTGGCGTTTCGACTCCGCGGCCATCGGCTTCACCGCCCTGACGCTCGTGCTCTCTCTCCAGGCCTCGTATGCGGCCCCGCTCATCCTGCTCGCGCAGAACCGGCAGGACGACCGCGACCGCGTGCAGATCGAACAAGACCGTCAGCGCGCCGAGCGCAACCTGGCCGACACCGAGTACCTCGCCCGCGAGATCGTGGCGCTGCGCATGGCCGTGCGCGACCTGACCGACGAGGTCATCACGAAAGACACGCTGCGCGCCGAACTCAAGGCCGCCCTCGAACGCCTCGACGAGCACGACGACGCTCCTCGCCCTGCCTCGTGACCGACGTCCTCGCCGAGAGCGTTCGCGACGCGGTCGCCGCCGTCACCGATCCGGAACTGCGGCGGCCGCTCGGCGAGCTCGACATGGTGCGCGAGATCTCCGTCTCGGGCACGACCGCCGAGGTCGGCATCGCCCTGACGATCGTCGGCTGCCCCGCCGCGGATCGCATCGAACGCGATGTACGGGATGCCGCGGCCTCGGTCGCCGGCATCGACGCGGTCGACGTACGGGTCGGCGTCATGTCGCCCGACGAGCGCAAGGCGCTCACCGAGAAACTGCGCGGCGGGCGCGCGAAGCGCGAGATGCCCTTCGGCCCCGACTCCCTCACCCGCGTGATCGCCGTCACCAGTGGCAAAGGCGGCGTGGGCAAGTCGACCATCACGGCGAACCTCGCCGTCGCCCTCGCGGCGAAGGGCTTGCGCGTCGGCCTGATCGACGCCGACGTGCACGGCTTCTCGATCCCGGGACTGCTCGGACTCGTCGACGCCGATGGCCTGCCCCCCGCTCCCACCAAGCTCGACGATCTGATCCTGCCGCCCGTGGCCTACGGGGTGAAGGTCATCTCGATCGGGATGTTCCTGCGGCGCCCCGGAGAAGACGCCGCGGGTGCGGTCGCCTGGCGCGGCCCGATGCTGCACCGCACCGTGCAGCAGTTCCTCACCGACGTGTTCTTCGGCGACCTCGACGTGCTGCTGCTCGACATGCCCCCGGGCACGGGTGATGTGGCGATCTCGGTGGGGCAACTGCTCCCCCACGCCGACGTTCTCGTCGTCACGACCCCGCAGGCGGCGGCCGCCGAGGTGGCCGTGCGCTCGGGTCTCGTCGCGCGACAGACGGGTCAGCGCCCGATCGGCGTGATCGAGAACATGGCCGCGATGACACTCCCCGACGGTACGGTGCTCGATCTGTTCGGTTCCGGCGGCGGCGCCGAGGTGGCCCGCGCTCTCTCGAGCGCCGACGTCGACGTGCCGCTGCTGGCATCCGTCCCTCTCAGCCCCGCCTTGCGCGCCGGTGGCGACGATGGGCGCCCCGTGGTGCTGTCGCAGCCCGACGACCCCGCCGCTCGTGCGATCGACGCCGCGGCGTCGGCCCTGGCCATCCGCCCGCGTGGCCTGGCGGGTAAGCCCCTGCGGCTCGGCGTCTGACCCGAGCCGCTCCCGTCACGAGAACAGGGCGCCGCCACCAGAACAGGGCCTTTCTCGCCGAATCGGCCTGTTCCCGTGACATCCCCTGTTCTCATGACGCGCCCGCGGCGCCCCCGCCCCAACGGCATCCGGGAACGTCCCCGCCGCCCCCCTCACGAGAACAGGGCGCCGCCATGAGAAGAGGGCGTTTCGCACCGAATCCGCCTGTTCCGGTGGCATTCCCTGTTCTCGTGACACGCGGTCGTCCGACCTCGCCCCCGGGTGGCTCAGCCTGTGGAAGCCACCGCTCAGGCCGGGCGTGTTCCCTCGGCTGCGGGGCCACCCGACTCAGCACCGACCACCCGGGTCAGCCGACGGGATCCGCGTCAGGTCGCCTCGTCGTCGAACGGCGGGCGCTCGCCGACCACGAAGGGGGCGGATGCCGGCTTCTCGCGCGCCGCGAGAGCAGCGGCGCCCGCGGCACGCATGGTCGCCGTCGGGGTGTCGTCGAGCAGGGCCTCGCGGATAATGCGCCGCGGGTCGTACTGCCGCGGGTCGAGCTTCTTCCAGTCGACGTCGTCGAACTCGGGGCCCATCTCGTCGCGCATGCGCGTGCGGGCACCCTGCAGCGTCTCTTTGGCGCGCTTGGTGAATTTGGCCAACGCCTCCGCGTAGCGCGGGAGGCGCTCGGGGCCGACGAGGACCGCTGCGATCACGCCGATCAGCATCAGCTTCTCGATCGTGAGGCCGAAGAACATGCGTCCAGATTACCGGCCTCGCCTAGGGGGTGAGCGACCATCCGCCGTCTAGCCTGATCTGAGGAGGTCCACGTGAGCGGTCATGAGGCGAACGAACGGTTCGTGCAGGAGTCGACGGTCGAGCCCGAGCACATCGCTCGCGCCCGGGCGCACGCACTCGAGCTCGGAGCGGCGCCCATCAGCCCCGCGGTCGGAGCCCAGGCGGCCGTGATCTCGGCGGCATCCCGTGCTCTCAACATCGTCGAGGTCGGCACCGGCGGCGGCGTGTCGGGACTGTGGCTGCTGCACGGCTCTCCCCGCGCGACCATCACGACGATCGACAGCGAGCCCGAGCACCTCGGAGCCGCACGGTCCGCGTTCGTCGACGCCCGCGTGCCCGCCGCCCGTGCCCGGTTCATCACCGGTCGCGCGTCCGACGTGCTGCCGCGCATGAACGAGGCGTCGTACGACATCGTCTTCATCGACGCCGATCCCGAGGGCGTCATCGAGTACGTCGAGCACGGTCTGCGCCTGGTGCGTGCGGGCGGGACGGTGCTCATCCCCCGTGTCCTCGCGCACGGCGCGGCCGACCCGGTGCGCCGCGACCCGGTGACCACGGCCTACCGCTCACTGATCCAGGAAGTGCAGTCCTCGCCCGCCGTGATCGGCGCGCTCTCGACCACCGGCGAAGGCCTTCTGCAGCTCACGACGCGGCCGACCGAGGCCTGAGCTCTCCGAACGAACGAAGAAGGCCGGCCCCCGAGGGGACCGGCCGTCTTCGTGTCGATGGTCGTCAGGCGGTGACGACACCACCGAGGACGTCGTAAAGTTCCTTCGCCTCGGCATCGTTCACCGAGACGACGAGTCGCCCGCCACCCTCGAGCGGCACGCGCACGATGATCAACCGGCCCTCCTTCACGGCCTCCATCGGTCCGTCGCCGGTACGCGGCTTCATGGCTGCCATCGCGGCCCCCTTTTCGTCGTTGGTCTGCCGACAAGTTTACCGGTATCCCGCGTGGCGGGTTGTACCGCGCGGTCGGCCTCTGTCGATCCGCTTCAGGGAATCTGCCAGTACGTGTTCGCGAGGGCGTACATGTTGTAGATCCACCACCATTGTCCGAGCAGCGCGAGCGCGAGAACGCCGATCCTCCATCGGCGGGACCGCGGCACCGCGAGCGCCCCCCACAGCGGCGAGATCGGAACCAGCAGCCGGAAGATGCTCGACTGCGGGAAGAACACCAGCAGCAGGTAGACCAGGTAGCTTGCCGACCACAGCCGCACCTCGATGCCCAGCCGCTTCACCTGCGGCGAGAACAGCAGCAGGGCGGCCACGGCCAGCACGAGCATCGCGAGGAAGACGTAGCCCGTCACCGCACCCAGTCCCCAGCGCGTGAACCAGAACCCCGCGGCCTGGATGAACCCGTCGAAGGGCACAAATCCGCCGCTCGAGTCGCCGAGCCAGTTGCGCCGCCACGCGAGCTCGGTGGCGAGGTACGCACCGGGGTCACCGGTGACGAAGCCGGCGATCGCCTGCCACGCGAAGCCCACCACGACCGCGAGACCCCCCAGCGCGACGAGGTGCGCGATGTCGCGCGTCGGCAGGGGATCGGTCCGTCGACGGACGAGACGATGGATGCCGTAGACCCCGAGGAACAACGCGAACGCAAGGATGCCGGGGCGGGTGAAGCCCATCGCCGGGACCAGCAGGTAGAGCCACCGCCACTGCCGCCGCTGGACGCATCGGAGAGAGAGGAACAGGAAGAAGAGGAACAGCGCCTCGGCGTAGCCCACCTGGAACAGGGCGGCCAGCGGACCGCTCGCGAAGAAGATCACGGCCCACATCGCGGCCGCCCCTCCGATGCGCTCGTGCAGCAGAGAGTGCAGCACGAGGCAGGCTCCGTAGCCCGCGGCCAGCGAGATCGCGACGGCCCCGGCGCCCCACGACCCGAGCAGGAGGCCCAGCCCGGCCGAGAGGTACGAATAAAGAGGCATGAACGCCCAGGCGTTCTCGGCGACGTGACCACCGGCGGCGAGCGGCAGATCCATCGGGTACCCCGAGACGGCGGCGAGCCAGTACCACTGGGCGTCCCACCCCAGAGCGAGCTTCTCGAGCGAGGGCGCGATGCCGTACCGGGAGCCCGGACCCGACAACGCCGAGGCGAGCAGGAAGAAGCCCGTCGTGACCACGCGCGCAGCGGCGTAGACGATCGCGATGCGCGCCGCCACGGGCAGGCGCTGCCATCGGTCGACCGGCGTGCGCGTCGTGGCCGCGGTGGTCACGACCCGCTCAACCAGGCACGGAGGCCGCGCTCGACGGCATCGATCTGCGCGAGCGGGACGCGCTCCTCGTCGTGGTGCGCGAGATGCGGGTCGCCGGGACCGTAATTGACGGCCGGGATGCCGAGGGCCGAGAACCGCGCCACATCGGTCCAGCCGTACTTGGGCTGGGGCGTCGCGCCCACGGCATCCACGAATTCTTTCGCGAGAGCCGCGTCGAGCCCGGGGCGGGCGCCCTCGGCCACGTCGACGATCTCGACGTCGAAGCCCGTGAAGACGTCGGTGACGACACGGGTTGCGGCCGCCGCGTCACGGCTCGGGGCGAAACGGTAGTTGACCTCGACGGCGCAGGCGTCGGGGATGACGTTACCGGCGACCCCGCCCGAGATGCTCACGGCGTTCAGGCCCTCGCGGTACACCAGGCCTTCGACCTCGATCTCGCGCGCGCGGTACTCGGCCAGGCGCGCGAGGATCGGCGCGGCCTTATGGATCGCGTTCTCACCGATCCACGATCGGGCGCTGTGCGCGCGGACGCCCTCGGTGCGCACGATCGCGCGAAGCGTGCCGTTGCATCCGCCCTCGACCTCGCCGTTGCTCGGCTCGCCGAGGATGGCGAAGTCCCCCGCGAACAGGTCCGGGCGGTTGCGCGACAGCCGGCCGAGGCCGTTCAGAGAGGAGTCGACCTCTTCGTGGTCGTACCACATCCAGGTGATGTCGACCGGGGGCTCGGTGAGCTCGGCGGCGAGCTTGAGCTGAACCGCGACGCCGGCCTTCATGTCGACCGTGCCCCGTCCCCAGATGACCTCGACGCCGTCGACCGTGCGATCTTCGACCGGGAGGTTGCCGTTGATCGGCACGGTGTCGATGTGCCCGGCGATCACGACCCGACGTTCGCGCCCCAGATTCGTCCGGGCGACGATCGTGTCGCCGTCGCGGATGACCTCGAGATGGGCGTATGCGGAGACGGCCTCCTCGATGGCATCCGCGAGCGGGGTCTCGTCTCCCGACACGCTGTGGATGTCGCAGATGGCTCGGGTGAGGGCGGCCGAGGACAGGGTGAGGTCGAGCGCGGGCATGCCCCGATCTTCCCACAGGCACTGCCCCACTACCCTGGGACGGTGAGCAACGAACGACGCATCAGCGCTGCCGGCCTCTCGACGCGGACCACCGGGGGGACGGTGCTCGACGCCTGGTTCCCGAAGCCCATCCTGGGCGACGCGATCGAGCTGGATGCCGAGAAGGCGGCGCTCGAGCCCTCCGCCGGCCCCGACGATCGTCGCGGGGTGGTCGTCGAGACCGTATCGCTCACCATCGACGCCGATGCCGCCCCCGCATCGACGGTCGACGCCTACCTGCGTCTGCACGCGCTCTCGCACCTCCTCGTGCGCCCGAACGAGATCAACCTCGACGGGATCTTCGGCCACCTCCCCAACGTCGCGTGGACCAACGCGGGCCCCGTCCACCCCGACGACGCGACACGGCTGCTGCCGCAGCTCAAACGCCACGGCATCGAGCTGCAGGGCCTCGACAAGTTCCCCCGTCTCACCGACTACGTGCTCCCGGCGGGCGTGCGCATCGCCGACGCCTCGCGCGTGCGCCTCGGCGCGTACCTCTCCCCCGGCACGACCGTCATGCACGAGGGCTTCGTCAACTTCAACGCCGGAACCCTCGGCGCATCGATGATCGAGGGCCGCGTCTCGCAGGGCGTCGTCATCGGCGACGGTACCGACATCGGCGGCGGAGCCTCGATCATGGGCACCCTCTCGGGCGGCGGCACCCACCGCGTCTCGATCGGCGCACGCACCCTGCTCGGGGCGAACGCCGGCATCGGCATCTCGCTCGGCGACGACTGCGTCGTCGAAGCGGGGCTCTACGTCACGGCCGGCACCAAGGTGCGGGTGGGCGACGAGACCGTCAAGGCCGGCGAACTGTCGGGTCGCGACGGCATCCTGTTCCGCCGCAACTCCCTCACCGGCGCCGTCGAGGCCTCGGCCCGCTCCGGGGTGGGCGTGACGCTGAACGAGGCGCTGCACGCCTGACGCGTCATTTCCCCCGGCGGAGCCGCGACCGTTCGGACACGCTTCCTCACACCGGAACGCGCTTCCCGCAGGGCGCCGCGCACCGACCGCGTTCAGTCGGCTGCTCCTCCCGGTCCCCCACGACCCGCGGGGCCGTCCTCGAGGCGGTACCGCCGTGCATCCTCGAGGCGCCGCCGCGCGACGCGCAGCGCCTGCTCCGACGACGCGAGAAGCGCCGCGTCGCCGTCCCGACGCAGATCGAGCGCGCGAGAGAAATCCGCGATCGCGGCCTCGATCTCTCCCGCCGCGAGCAGCACCTTGCCGCGGTGCTGGCGCATCACCGCCTCGCGGCCCGTCCCGAGGGACTCCTCGACCAGCGCGTCGTACTCAGCACGCGCCGTCGTGGTATCGCCGAGGGCGGCCCGTGCGTCGGCACGCAGGGCACGCATCCGCGGGGTCGTCGCGGCGCCCAGCAACTCGAGAACCCGTAGCGGCTCGCCGCTCCACAGTGCGGCGACGACCTCGACGAGCGGATCGTCGCTCATTCCGGCGCGGAAGGCCTCGGCATCCGTGATCCGCGGACGCAGGTCGGCGCCGATGACCCAGCCGGGCCCACCCACAACCTCATCAGTCACGTACGCGCACCGACAGGCAGGTCACGCAGCCCTCGAGCTTCTCGAACTCGCTGATGTCGACCTCGACCACCTCGAGACCCCGCTGCCGGTGCGCGGCGGCGGTCTCGGGCGCGTCCGACGACATCAGCACGGAACCCTCGCCGAGGACCACGACGGCGGTGCCGTGCTCTTCGGGGACCCCCGCGAACACCGGGAACAACGTGGGATCGTCGACGAGCGGCTCGAACCCGATGACCGTGCCGTCGGGAAGCGCCGTCACCCCCGACTTCAGGTGCAGCACCTTCGTCACGGGAATCTCGCGCACGTCCCACCCCCTCGGCTCCAGCAGCGCCCGCAGCTGAGCGATACCCGCCGCGTTCGTGCGCGCAGACACCCCGACGTACACGGTGGTGCCGACCTTCAGTACGTCGCCGCCGTCGAGCGTCCCCGGCGCGACGATCTCGGCGATGGGGATTCCGGATGCCAGCACCCCGGCGCGCACGCTCGGAGCCTCGCCGCGGCGCGACGGCGCACCCGCGCGGCACAGAACCGCGAGGTCGCCGAAGACGACGACGGCATCCTCGACGAAGACGCCGTCGGGCTGGTCGTCCGCCGGCTCGATCTCGACGACCTCCCACCCGCGCGAACGGAAGGCGTCGACGTACCTCTGCCACTGCGCGAGGGCCAGGTCGGCATCGACCGGCACCCGGTCGAGGTGCGTGAGCTCGCCGTCCGCGAGCGACGGCGAGGGGCGACGAACGAGCAGACGCGACATGCCCCGACCCTACTGGGTCAGGTCATCGGCTCGAGGCCGCGCTCCGCGGCATCCGCTCGCCGCCATGTCCCGATGGGCGCAGACCATGTCCCACTTTCGGCGGTTCCACAGCGCCCCAGGCAGCCGAAAGTGGGACACGGCTCAATCACCGGCTACCCCCACCGCCGCACCCACCACCGCGTCGCCATCGATGCGGGCCATGTCCCACTTTCGGCGGTTCCACGACGCCCCAGACAGCACAAAGTGGGACACGGTCCGATCACCCGCTACCGCCAGCGCAGCGCACCCACCACGGCGTCCCGATCTACGCAGACCATGTCCCACTTTCGGCGGTTCTACACCGCCCCGGGCAGCACAAAGTGGGACATGGCCCGCACCGCATCGCACCGCCCCGACGCGAAACGCCCCGCCCCTGACGAGAGGGACGGGGCGTTCCAAACTGGACTCAGATGCCGGGGTAGTTGCGCTCGGCGGCGCCCGTGTACAGCTGCTGCGGGCGGCCGATCTTGGTCTGCGGGTCGGTGATGGCCTCGCGCCACTGGGCGAGCCAGCCGGGCAGACGCCCGATCGCGAACAGGACGGTGAACATGCGCGTGGGGAAGCCCATCGCCTTGTAGATCACGCCGGTGTAGAAATCGACGTTGGGGTAGAGACGACGCTCCTTGAAGTAGTCGTCCTCCAGGGCGATCTGCTCGAGCTCCTTGGCGAGGTCGAGCAGCGGATCGCTCACGCCGAGGGCCTCGAGCACCTCGTCGGCCGACTCCTTGACGAGCTTGGCGCGCGGGTCGTAGTTCTTGTAGACGCGGTGACCGAAGCCCATGAGCTTGACGCCCTGCTCCTTGTTCTTCACCCGCTCGACGAAGCGCTCGACGCTCTCGCCCGAGTCGCGGATGCGCGCGAGCATCTGCAGCACGGCCTCGTTCGCACCACCGTGCAGGGGGCCCGAGAGCGCCTGGATGCCGGCCGAGATCGACGCGAACTGGTTGGCACCGGTCGAGCCGACCAGGCGGACGGTCGACGTCGAGGCGTTCTGCTCGTGGTCCTCGTGCAGCATCAGCAGCAGGTCGAGGGCCTTCGTCATGACGGGGTTGGCCTCGAAGGGCTCGCTGTGCACGCCGAAGTTGAGCTTGAGGAAGTTGTCGACGAAGCCGAGCGAGTTGTCGGGATACAGGAAGGCCTGGCCGATGCTCTTCTTGTGCGCGTAGGCCGCGATCACGGGCAGCTTCGCGAGCATGCGCACCGTGTTCAGCTCGACGTGCTCGGGGTTGTGCGGGTCGGACTCGGCCTCGTAGTAGGTCGAGAGCGCGGCCGTCGCGGCCGACAGCACCGACATGGGGTGAGCCGTAGGCGGGAGGGCCGAGAAGAGGCTCTTGAGGTCTTCGTGCAGCAGCGTGTGACGGCGGATGCGCTCGTCGAACGACGCCAGCTCGGATGCCGAGGGCAGCTCGCCGTAGATGAGCAGCCACGCGACCTCGAGGTACGTGCTGTTCTTCGCCAGCTGCTCGATCGGGTAGCCGCGGTAGCGGAGGATTCCCTGATCACCGTCGATGTAGGTGATGTCGGACTTCGTCGACGCCGTGTTGACGAAGCCGTAGTCGAGCGTGGTGTGCCCGGTCTGCTTCGTCAGCGACGCGATGTCGATGCTCGGAACGCCGTCGGTGCCTCGCAGGACCGGGAATTCGGCGGTGGTGCCACCTACCGTCAGAGTGGCCTTGTCCTGCTGCGTGCCCGCGTCGCTCACCGCGCCTCCTTGCGATTTCTGGTCGCCCGTGTGGTCGAACGCGGGGGCTTGCGGCGCCCCGCGATCTTCTCGACCGATGGATGCCACGGGTATGGCATCCGGGTCGGCGGGGCGCGCGGAGGGTGACCCCGAACGACCTGCCTTTACAGCCTAGTAGTCCCTCCGGCGTACAGATGACACCGCCAAAGAGCACCCCCATCGAATGGAGGGATCCTCCTGGTCAGCCGCGCAGACGCTCCGCGGCGGCGGCGATGCGCTCATCGGTGGCGGTCAACGAGAACCGCACATGATCCGGAAAATGGGTGCCGTAGAAGTGCCCCGGCCCGACGAGGATGCCCAGTTCCGACAACCGGTCCACGCTCTCCCACGCGTCGCGTCCCTCGGTCGCCCACAGGTACAGGCCGCCTTCGCTGCGGTCGACGGTGAAGCCGGCGGCCTCGACCGCGGGCTTGAGGACGGCGCGGCGACGGGCGTAGCGCTCGCGCTGCTCGACCACGTGCGCGTCGTCGCCGAGCGCGACGGTCATCGCCCGCTGCACGGGACCGGGAGGCATGAGGCCGAGGTGCTTGCGCCCGGTCAGCAGCCGCGAAACGAGAGCCGGGTCACCGGCGAGGAACGCCGCGCGGTAACCGGCGAGGTTCGACTGCTTGCTCAGCGAGTAGACCGAGAGCACGCCGGTGAGATCGCCGTCGACGACGGCCGGATCGAGGACGCTCGGCACAGGCTGCGCGTCCCACGGCGCGTCCCAGCCCAGTTCGGCGTAGCACTCGTCGGACGCCAAGACGGCACCGATCTCGCGCGCCCGGGTTACGGCATCCCGAAGCTCGTCCCTCGACAGGACGCGGCCGTCGGGGTTGCCCGGGGAGTTGATCCAGACCAGCCGCGTGTGGACGGGCCACTCGCCGGGATCGTCGGATGCCACGGCCTCAGCGCCGACGAGACGCGCACCGACCTCGTAGGTGGGGTAGGCGGCACGGGGGTGCACGACGGCATCGCCGGGGCCCAGACCCAACAGCAGCGGCAACAGGGCCACGAGCTCTTTCGACCCCACGGTCGGCAGGACGTTCGCCGCGCTCAGGCCCGGAACGCCGCGACGGCGCTCGTACCATTCGGCGATCGCTTCGCGCAGGGCCGGCGTGCCGGCGGTCTGCGGGTAGGCGTGCGCGTCGGTCGCGTCGGCGAGGGCCTCGGCGACGACGGCGGGCGTCGGGTCGACCGGCGAGCCGATGGACAGGTCGACGATGCCGTCAGGGTGTCGCCGCGCGCGCTCCGCGTAAGGGGCGACGGCGTCCCACGGGTAGTCGGCGAGGTCGGCGACGCCCACGGCTCAGTGGCTTTGCGGGGGCAGCGCGGTGATGACGGGGTGATCCTTGGCGATCACGCCGACCTTGGCCGCTCCACCGGGCGAGCCGATGTCGTCGAAGAACTCGACGTTGGCCTTGTAGTAGTCGGACCACTCTTCGGGGAGGTCGTCCTCGTAGTAGATGGCTTCGACGGGGCAGACCGGCTCGCACGCACCGCAGTCGACGCACTCGTCGGGGTGGATGTAGAGCGATCGTTCACCCTCGTAGATGCAGTCGACGGGACACTCATCGATGCAGGCGCGGTCTTTGACATCGACACACGGGAGGGCGATCACGTAAGTCACCCGCTCAGTCTAATCGCGCTGGGGCGACCGACTCCGCCGACGGGCCCGCGGGCTTAGGATTCGACCGGCCGCGCGGGGGCCTGCATCTTCGAGAAGTCCGGCCACAGCGCGACGAGCACCATCAGCGCGGGGCCGACGACCGTCCAGACCAGCGGGATCCATTCCGTACCCGCCGTGGGCGCAGCCACGATCGCGGAGCCGCCCGGACCCACCTGAGAGAAGAGGTACGTCGCGGCGGTGATGCCGAGCCCGCCGGCGAGGGCGTTCACCCGGTCGCCGGTGAGGGTGCGCAGGGCGATGAGCAAGGCCGCGCTGCCGATCGACGCGAGGATCAGGCCGACGGGCACCGGGCCGACGAGGAAGGCCTGGCCGACCGTGCCGGCCGCACCGTAGAAGGCTCCGACGAGCAGGGCCACCACCCAGCCGACGACGCGAAGAATCGTGGAAGTCACCGCCCGAGTCTAGGCGGGGCGGCTATGCGCGCCGTCTGAGAACTCAGGCGGCCCAGCCCCACAGCCGCAGCAGAGCGGCGGTGACGGCTGCGGCGGCCACCACCACGAGGAACGGCGCCCGCGCCCAGAGCAGGTGGGCTGCGATCGCGACGGCCGGGAGCCGCGCGTCGACGACGACCGCCGCGCCGGCGCCCAGGGTCTGCACCATCACGAGCGCCGAGAGCAGGGCGACGGTGAGGAAGTCCGCGATGCGAGCCGGGCGCGGAGCGTCGAGCCAGTGGGCCGGGAGCAGGTAGCCCGTCGCTTTCAGGGCGACGCAGATGACGGATGCCGTGAGCACCGCTGTCCACAGGGTCACGGCATCCGCTCCTCTCCTCGCGGCGCCTTCGCGGGCCGGGGGTCGAACAGACCCACCACGATCGCGACGCCGGCCGCGGCGATGACCGGGATGCCGGGGAGCAGCCACGGCGTGAGCAGCGCCGCGACGATCGCCGCTCCCGACGCCACCGCGAGGGGCTGACGCCCGCGCAGGCGCGGCCAGAGCAGGGCGAGGAACGCGGCCGCAGCGGCGGCGTCGAGACCGTACGCGCGGGGGTCCCCGAGCACGTCGCCGAGGAGCGCGCCCAGGAGGGTCGAGAGGTTCCAGCCCACCCAGATCGCCACCCCGGTCACCCAGAACCCGGCCTGGCGCGCGCGGGGTTCCTCCTGAGCCAGGGCGACCGCGACGGATTCGTCGATGGTGAACTGCGTCGCCGACACCTTCCGCCAGAAGCCGCCGGCGACGACCGGAGCCATTCGCATGGCGTAGGCGGCGTTGCGCACCCCCAGCAATGCCGACGAGGCGATGGCCGCGGGGGCTGCGGCCACTCCCCCGGCCGCGATGACACCGACGAAGGCGAACTGCGATCCGCCCGTGAACATCAGCAGGCTGAGAACGCAGGTCTGCCAGATGTCGAGACCGGATGCCACGGACAGAGCGCCGAACGAGATGCCATAGGCGCTGGTCGCGAGCGCGACGGCGAGTCCCTGCCGCGCGGCCACTCCCTCAGGTGTTCGGTAGAACGAACGCATGGACATCATCGTGAACGCTCCACGCGCGTTCGTCAAATCGAACGATCGGTGGCGATAATGAACGCATGAGCGACCTGAGCGACCGCATCGCCTCGAGCCTCCGACGCGAGCGGGAGCGGCGCGACCTTAGCGTGTCCGAGCTGGCGCGGCGGGCGGGAGTTGCGAAGGCGACCGTGTCGCAGCTCGAGAACGGGGGAGGTAACCCGAGTGTCGAGACGCTGTGGGCCCTGGCCTCCGCCCTCGAGATCACCTTCGCCGACCTCGTCGACGAGGGACCGCACTCCCCCACCCTGATCCGCGCCGGAGAAGCAGGAACCGCGGTCGCCTCCTCGGCGTCCGAGTACATCGCCGTGCTGCTCTCGGCGAGCCCGCCGCACGCGCGCCGCGACATCTACCTGCTCTCGGCCGAACCCGGGAAGCCGCGTCGGTCCGAGCCGCACCCGCGGGGAACGGTCGAGCACCTCGTCATGGTCTCGGGTCACGGCCTCGCCGGCCCCGCCGACGACCCGTACGAGCTCTTCCCCGGCGACTACCTCTCGTACGCCGGCGACTCGCCGCACGTCTTCGAAGCGCTGTCGCCCGGCATGAGCGCCGTGTGCGTCGTCGAGTCGCGCTGAGGACCATCGCCCGGGGCCCGGGTCACGGCATCCCGGGTCGAGTGTCCAGGACACGCCGTGTGGTCGCACCCCGGCGCGGCGTGTTCTGGACACTCGAGGTCGCTCGTCGCCCGGCACCCGCGGCGCACTCGCGCGTCCGGGGACGCCCGGCGCGTCCGCCTTCCGGTCACAAACCGGCGGCAGCGCCGTCAACCGGTTCACGCATAAACGCTTCCGGCGCGCAGAAACAGGAGCAGAGCGCGTTTCTGCGCGCGGATCGCGTTTATGCGTACAAGCGGCAGCCGGTTGACTGCCCGAAACAGCCCGACGGATCCCCAGACCCGTCGGAGCTTCCCGGACACTCAAGGGGCCGGGAAACGCCGAACGGCCCCGCTCAGCACGAGGCTGGGCGGGGCCGTTCGCGAGCGGGATGGCTCAGGCGTTGGCATCCTGACGCTTGAGGCGCGAGGCGGCACGGCCGCGCTCGGTCGCGTCGAGCACGACCTTGCGGATACGGACCTTCTCGGGCGTGACCTCGACGCATTCGTCGTCACGGGCGAACTCGAGCGACTCCTCCAGCGTGAGCACACGCGGCGGCGTCATCGACTCGAAGGAGTCGGAAGTCGACGAACGCATGTTCGTGAGCTTCTTCTCCTTGGTGATGTTGACGTCCATGTCGTCGGCGCGCGAGTTCTCGCCGATGACCATGCCCTCGTAGACCTCTTCGGTGGGCTGCACGAAGAAGCTCATGCGCTCCTGCAGGGCAATCATGGCGAACGGGGTGACGACGCCCATGCGGTCGGCGACGATCGAGCCGTTCTGACGGGTCGTGATCGAGCCCGCCCAGTCGTCGTAGCCGTGCGAAATGGCGTTGGCGATACCGGTACCGCGCGTGATGGTGAGGAACTCGCTGCGGAAGCCGATCAGACCGCGCGACGGGACGACGAACTCCATGCGCACCCAGCCGGTGCCGTGGTTCGTCATGTTGTCCATGCGTCCCTTACGGGCGGCCATGAGCTGCGTGATCGCGCCGAGGTGCTCCTCGGGGGCATCGATCGTAAGGTGCTCGAAGGGCTCCTTGAGCTTGCCGTCTTCGCCGCGCTTGGTGACCACCTGGGGCTTGCCGACGGTGAGCTCAAAGCCCTCGCGACGCATGTTCTCGACGAGGATCGCCAGCGCCAGCTCGCCGCGGCCCTGGACCTCCCACGCGTCGGGGCGTCCGATGTCGACGACCTTGAGCGAGACGTTACCGATGAGCTCGCGGTCGAGGCGGTCCTTGACCATGCGGGCGGTCAGCTTGTGCCCCTTGACCTTGCCCATGAGGGGCGAGGTGTTGGTACCGATCGTCATCGAGATGGCCGGGTCGTCGACGGTGATCGCCTTGAGCGGGCGCACGTCTTCGGGGTCGGCGATGGTCTCGCCGATCGTGATGTCGGGGAAACCGGCGATGGCGACGATGTCTCCGGGGCCGGCGTCTTCGGCGGGGTAACGCTCGAGCGCACGGGTCTTGAGCAGCTCGGTGACGCGGGCATTGCTGGTGGTGCCGTCGGCGCGCACCCAGGCCACGGTCTGGCCCTTCTTCAGCGTGCCGTTGAAGATGCGCAGCAGCGCGAGGCGGCCGAGGAACGGCGAGGAGTCGAGGTTGGTGACCCAGGCCTGCAGGGGGGCCTCGTCGTCGTACGCCGGGGCCGGGACGTGCTCGAGGATCGCGCCGAACAGCGGCTCGAGGTCGTCGTTGTCGGGCAGGGCGCCGTTGTCGGGACGGTTGAGCGACGCGGCACCCGCACGGCCCGAGGCGTAGACGACCGGCACGTCGAGCAGGGCGTCGACGTCAAGGTCGGGCACGTCGTCGACGAGGTCGGACGCGAGGCCCAGCAGCAGGTCGTGCGCCTCTTCTTCGACCTCGGCGATGCGCGCGTCGGGGCGGTCGGTCTTGTTGACCAGCAGGATGACGGGGAGCTTCGCCTCGAGGGCCTTGCGGAGCACGAAGCGCGTCTGGGGCAGCGGGCCCTCGGACGCGTCGACGAGCAGCACGACACCGTCGACCATGGACAGGCCGCGCTCGACCTCGCCACCGAAGTCGGCGTGGCCGGGGGTGTCGATGACGTTGATCGTCACCGGCACGTCGGAGTGGATGCCGTTGTAGGTGATCGCCGTGTTCTTGGCGAGGATCGTGATGCCCTTTTCGCGCTCGAGATCGTTCGAGTCCATCGCGCGCTCCTCGACGTGCGCGTGGTCGCCGAACGAGCCGGTCTGGCGGAGCATGGCGTCGACGAGAGTCGTCTTGCCGTGGTCGACGTGCGCGACGATCGCGACGTTACGGAGGTCAGGACGAAGGGCGTGCGCCATGGAGGGTCTCCAGGAAAATTCGGGGTGGTGCCCGGAATCGGGCCTGCCTAGTCTACCGGGCACCTACGACACTCCCGGGCAGGGGACGTTCAGGAAGCGCCGCGGCGTGAAAAAGGGGCGGGATCCCGCAGGATCCCGCCCCTCTTCGTCACCGGATCAGGAGTTGGCGAAGCCCACGATCGTCCAGTCGATGGTCTCGAACTGGGTGGCGCCCCAGTTCACGAGGCCCTGCTTGACGGCGTAGACGTTCGGCAGCGGCGCGATCGGAATGATCGGCACGGACTCCCAGAGCACCTTGTCGATCTCCTGCGCGGTCTGCAGACGCGCGTCGGGGTCGAGCTCCGAGTTGGCCTTGGCCCACAGGGCGTCCAGACGCGGGTCGGCGATGCCGGTGTAGTTCTGCGCCGAGTCGACGGGCGTGAACAGCGAACGGCTCGAGGAGATCGGGTAGGCGGTGCCCTGCCACGAGAACGTCACCATCTCGAAGTCGCCCTTGATGACGTAGTCCGAGAAGTAGCTGCCCACGGGGACCGAGACGAGCTCGACCGGGATGCCGACCTCGGCGAGGTCCGCCTGGATCTGCTCGGCGCGCTGGATGTTCGTCGTGGTGTCGGCGGGGACCGTCACCGTGAACGAGAGGGCGGTGCCGTCCTTCGTCCAGGAGTCGCCGTCCTTCGTGTAACCGGCGTCCTCGAGGTACTTGGTACCCGCGTCGACGTCGTAGGGCAGCGAGTCGTCGGTGTAGCCGTCCTGGCCGGGCATGAAGATGTAGCTGCCCTGCGTGATGGCGGGGACGCCGACCGGCGAGTTCGCGTTGTTCGCGATCTGTCCGCGGTTGACGATGGAGGCGATGGCCTTGCGGACGTTCACGTCGGCGAGCGGTCCGCTCGAAGCGCGCATCGTGATGTGCGTCCAGGTCAGACCGTTCGACGCCTGGATCTCGGCCCCGGGCACGTTCTGTGCCGTCTGGTAGAGGTCGGCGTTCGAGCTGATGTTCAGCGCGTCGATCTCACCGTTGCTGAACGACGTGCCCTGCTGGCTCTGGCTGACCGCGCGGAAGACGACCGAGTCGAGCTTGGGCTTGTCGCCCCACCAGTTGGGGTTCGGCTCGAGGGTCGCGACTCCGGCCGTCGAGTCGAAGCTCGCGAGCTTGAAGGGGCCGGCGGACGGGAGGGCCTTGGTGAGGTACCCGGTGTTGAAGGTGTTCGGGTCGTTGGCGACGCTCGCGGGGAGCACCTGGCCGAAGAGGCTTTGCCAGTCAGCGAAGACCGACGAGAAGGTGATGACGACGTCGAACTGGTCGGTGCCCTGCTCGACGGAGGAGATCTGGTCCCACCCGGTGGTCGAGATGACGACGTACTCCGGGTTGCTGCCGTTGTTCGCCTTCCAGGTGGCCTGGTAGTCGGCGACGGTGATCGGCGTGCCGTCTTCCCACTTGGCATCCGGGTTGAGCTTGATCTCGACCTTCTGGGGGTCGGTGCTGGTCAGCTCGACGGACGAGGCGTAGTTCGGGTCGACGACGGGCTTGCCGTCCTCGCCGATGCGGATAGGTCCACCCTGCATCGCCGCGACGATGTTGTTCGTGTTGACCTCGTTGCCGTCGATCTGGAAGTTGTTCCAGTTCACGGGCATGGAGTCGACCGCGAGAGTCAGCGTGCCGCCGTCCTTGACGTCTGCGGCGTCAGCACGCACCCACGCAGTCGACGGCAGCGAGTTCTGGTCTTCGGGGTTGGCCGACGGCGCTGCGGTGTTGCCCGGCGCGCACCCGGCGATCGCCAGGGCGGCGGCACTCAGCAGCGCGAGAGCGCTGAGAGCCTTCGCTTTACGCATTCTCATGTGATCAATCCTCTCGTTGGTGATCGGGAAGGGCCCCCGTCGACGTGGTGCCGTCGGTCGGGGACGTTCGGGGGGAACCGGCCGACACCGTCTCGAGGACGAGGTCGGACCGTTCGGCGTAGTGGCACGCCACCTGGGAGTGCGCCTGAAGACGCAAGCCCGGGTCGTCGTTGTCGCACCGGCGCCGGTCGGCGTCGGGCAGCAGGCGGTAGAGGGGGCACCGCGTGCGGAAGCGGCATCCCGAGATCTCCTGCGTGGGACTCGGGAGGTCGCCGTCGAGCAGGATGCGCGTGCGCGCGCGCTCGATGCGCGGATCGGGGATGGGCGCCGCCGAGATGAGGGCCTTGGTGTACGGATGCCGCGGGTCGTCGAACACCTCATCGACGGGGCCCTGCTCGACGATGCGTCCGAGGTACATGACCGAGACGTCGTCCGCGATCTGACGCACCACCGCGAGGTCGTGCGCGACGAACAGGAACGAGAGCCCAAGCCGCTCCTTGAGGTCTTCGAGCAGGTTGATCACACCGGCCTGGATCGACACGTCGAGCGCCGAGACCGGCTCGTCGAGGACGACGACCGCGGGGTCGGTCGCGAGAGCTCGCGCGATGCCGATGCGCTGGCGCTGACCGCCCGAGAACTCGTGCGGGTAGCGGTCGGACATGTTCGGGTCGAGCCCCACGAGGTCGAGCAGCTCCCGCATCTTGCGATCGCGCTCGGCGCGCGGGACGCCCTGCACCAGCAGCGGCTCGGTGATGACCTCGCCCACCGGCAGGCGCGGGTCGATCGCGCCCATCGGGTCCTGGAAGACGATTTGGATGCCCTTGCGCAGCGCCGCCTTGTCTTTGCGACCCACCGTGGCCACGTCGGTGCCGTTGATTCGGATGCTGCCGCTCTGCGGAGCGACCATCTCCATGATCTCGAGGATCGTGGTGGTCTTGCCGCACCCCGACTCCCCCACCAGACCCATCGTGCGACCCGGCTGGATCGAGAACGAGATGCCGTCGACGGCGCGGACCGTACCGACGCGACGCGGGAAGACGGCGCCCTTCATCAGCGGGAAGTGCTTCACGAGGTCGGTGACCTCGACGGCCGGGGTCACGTCGGGGCGCAGCGGCGGGATCTCGCCGAGCGCCTCGGGCCGGGGGAAGATGTCGGGTCGCGAGAGGGCACCCGAGGCGATCTCGCCGGAACGGATGCACGCGGCGACGTGGTCGGGCACCGCTCCGTGCACCTCGAGCGCGGGCTCGACGTCGTGGCACGCGTCGATCGCGATAGGGCACCGTGCGGCGAAGGGGCAGCCCTTCGGCAGCGCTGCGAGGGACGGCGGGCGCCCCTCGAGAGGGACGAGCCGCTGCGCACCCGCGGTCTGCATGTTCGGCACGGAGCGCAGGAGCCCCACGGTGTACGGCATGTGCGGGTCGTGGAAGATCTCGTCGACCGTGCCGCGCTCGACGAGCTTGCCGGCGTACATGACCGCGACACGGTCGGCGTGGCCGGCGACGACGCCCAGGTCGTGCGTGATGAGCACGACGGCGGCGCCCGTCACCTCACGCGCCTTCTGCAGCACCTCGAGGATCTGCGCCTGGATGGTGACGTCGAGAGCGGTCGTCGGCTCGTCGGCGATGATGACGCGCGGGTCGTTGGCGATCGCCATGGCGATCATGGCGCGCTGACGCATTCCCCCCGAGAACTCGTGGGGGTACGCGCGGGCCCGACGCTCGGCATCCGGGATGCCGACGAGCTTGAGCAGCTCGACGCTGCGGGCGTGCGCACCCTGGGCGCTCAGGGAGCGGTCGTGCAGCCGCAGCCCCTCCGAGATCTGATCGCCCACCGTGTAGACGGGCGTCAGGGCCGAGAGCGGGTCCTGGAAGACCATCGCGAGCTCGGCGCCGCGGATCTTCGACAGCTGGGCGTCGTTCATGCCGAGGAGTGAACGCCCGTCGTAGAGGATGTCGCCCTCTACCTGCGCGTTCGAGGGCAGCAGGCCCATGACCGCGAGCGAAGACACGCTCTTGCCTGAGCCGGACTCCCCCACGATGCCGAGGAACTCGCCCTCGTGCACGTCGTAGGAGATGCCGCGCACGGCGCGGACGGCGGCCCCGTCGCGCTGCGGGAAGGTGACGCTGAGGTCGCGGACCGACAGCAGCGGCGAGCGGCCGGTCGAGGACAGCATGGTGGCGGATCGGGTGTCAGTCACGGTTCGCTCCTGAGGTGGGGTCGATGGCGTCGCGCAGGGCGTCGCCGATGAGGCTGATGGCCAGGAGCAGCACGATCAGCACGCCGGCGGGGTACACGAACAGCCACGGGCGGGTCACCGCCGCCGACGTGCCCGACGCCAGGAGCGTGCCGAGCGAGACGTCGGGCGCCTGGACACCGAAGCCGAAATAGCTGAGCGAGGTCTCGGCCATGATGGCCGAGACGATGCCGAGGGTCGCGTCGATGATGAGCAGCGACGCGATGTTGGGGATGATGTGGCGGCTCAGGATCTGCCGGGTCGGCATGCCCATGTACCGCGCGGCGCGGACGAAGTCGCGGTTGCGCAGGGACCGGGTCTGGTTGCGGACCACCTGGGCGAGGATCATCCAGCTGAACACCGCGAGGAAGAAGGTCAGCGCGATCCACGACAGTCCGCGGGTGAGCGGGCTCAGCAGCACGAGGATGAAGAACGACGGGATGACGAGCAGCAGGTGGATCAGCCAGCCGATGACCGCGTCGATCTTGCCGCCGAGGTAGCCGGCCAGCGAGCCGACGGCCGCCGCGATCAGCGTCGCTCCGATACCCGCGAGGGCACCGATGATGAGCGATTTCTGCAGTCCGACGAGCGTCTGGGCGTAGATGTCCTGGCCGATGCCGTTGGTGCCGAACCAGTGCAGCTGGGTCGGCCCCAAGCCGACGTTGAGGAAATCGCGCTGGGTGGCGTCGTAGGGGTAGAGCAGCGGACCGATGAAGGCCCACAGCACGATGAAGACGAGGATGCTCGCGCCCACCCAGAAGCGGGGCATCTTGCGCAGACGCGAGCGGACGAGCGCTCCACGCGAGAGCGGCTTGCGGTCGCGGGTGACAGGGCTCGTGGCGACGAGCGTTCCGTCGAGGGCCTCTTCCTGCATGGTCATGTCAGCTCCTCACTCTCGGGTCGAGTGCGGCGTAGAGCACCTCGGACAGGGTCGATGACAGCAGGACCAGCACGGCGACGAACAGGGTCGACCCCGCCACGGCGTTGATGTCCTGCTGGGTGACGGCGTTGAGCTGGAACTGCCCCATGCCTCGCCACGAGAAGACGATCTCGAGCATGGTCGAACCGGCGATGAGGGTGCCGAAGCTGTAGGCGAAGAACGTCGACATCGGGATGAGCGCGATGCGCACGCCGTGACGGAAGAGCGCCTGCGTGCGCGGCAGACCCTTGGCGCGGGCCGTGCGGATGTAGTCGGCGCCGAGCACGTCGAGCATCATGCTGCGCTGGTAGCGCGAGTACGACGCGGCGCTGATGAGCACCAGGGCGAGGGTGGGCAGCAGCAGGTGCACAGCGCGGTCGGCGATCATCGGCCAGAAGCCCTCGACGCCCGCGGTGTACTCCCCCGTGAAGCGGATGAGCTGCGTGCCCGCGGCGTTGTTGAGGTTGGTCGCGCCGATCATCAGGAGAACGCCGATGACGAACGTCGGCGTCGCGAACACGAGGTACGAGGCGTAGGTGGTCACCTGGTCGGTGGCCCGGTACTGGCGCACCGCTCCCCACACGCCGATGAGCACGCCCACGATCGCTCCGATGAGCGAGCCGATGAGCAGCAGGCGCAGGCTCGTCCCGGCGCGCGTCGCGATCTCGGTCATGACGTCCTGGCCGCCGATGGTGGTGCCGAGCGAGAACTTCGTGAACAGGTTCACGAGCCAGTTCCACAGGCGCACGAGGATCGGCACGTCGGGGTTGGCGCCGAGAGCATCCAAGCTCGCGATGATCGACTCCTGCGGAGGACGCGGATTCATGCCGTAGAAGCGGTCCTGGGGCCGCAGCAGAGCGCTGCCGAGCACGTACGCGAGGCACGTCGCCAGCAGGCTCAGGACGGCGTAGTTCACGAACCGTCGCAGAACGTACAGCGTCATGAGGTGCGCGAGCCCGTCCGGAGCACATCGGGGGTCAGCATCATGGGTGGTCCTCTCGCCTTCGAGATCCCCGCCTATTCGTTTGCCTGGCTAAGGATCTTCAGCGACCCTACGTCGGCTTCCCATGAAACGAGTGCCGGGGGAACACACTTTTCACGACCGTAACAAAGCTCTTACATGGCGCTTTGCCACTGCGGTGTCCGTCGAGCGCAGCATCGCGCTCAGCCGAGACCGCCTGAGATGAACAAAGCGATGATAACCCAGCCGACCAGAACCAGCAGGGAAATGACCGAGGGAATGTCCCACGAGCGAGTCACGACCCCGCTCTTCGCAGCGGTGCGTCGCGCGGTCTCCCAGGACTCCTGGATGAGTTGGAGGTCGCGGATCGCGGGGGGCTCGCGCCGGCCCCGCGCGTCGTCGCGGCGCAGCGGCGGTCGGCCGGGACGCCCCGCGACGGGGCCGCCGAAGGCCTTCACCACGCGCGGTTCGTCGGTGCGGATCTCGAGCTGCCAGCGCATGTCGATGTCGGCCACACGCGCCCAGGCGATGTCGACGATGCGCAGAGGATTGTGGATGCGGATGCCGTCGGCATCGATGCGCACGTGCGGGGCGTACAGCAGGGCGTAAACGGCCCACAGCGCCAACAGCACCCACGGCGCCAGCAGGAGCATCTCGCCGACGCCGGCGCGGAGCGCGGCATCCCCCAAGAGGACGACCGCGAGCACCGCGCCGACGATCAGGCCGACGATCGACGACGGGGCGCGGAACACCCTTGGATGCTCCGCGCCCCGGAAGCGCTCGTCGCGCGTCACGCGCCGCCCAGCGAGAGGGAGGCGCCGGGAATGGCGTCGAGCAGGCGCCGCGTGTACTCCTGCGACGGCTGGGCGAAGATCTCGTCGACCGTGCCCTGCTCCACGAGCTTGCCGCGCTCCATGACGCACACCAGGTCGGCGGCGACGCGGACGACGGCGAGGTCGTGCGTGATGAACAGGTACGTCAGTCCCAGCTCGGACTGCAGCTCCGCCAGCAGCTGGAGGATCTGCGCCTGCACCAGCACGTCGAGAGCCGAGACGGCCTCGTCGAGCACGAGGATGTCGGGCTTGAGCGCGAGCGCACGCGCGATGGCGACGCGCTGACGCTGTCCGCCGGACAGCTCGTTCGGGTAGCGGGATGCCAGCTCCTGGGGCAGCGCGACCTGCTCGAGCAGCTCCTCCACACGGGCGCGGCGCGAGGCACCGTCACCCACCTTGTGGATGTTGAGCGGCTCCGCGATCAGGTTGCCGATGCTGCGGAGCGGGTCGAGCGAGCCGTACGGATCCTGGAAGACCGGCTGCATGCGACGGCGGAGGTTGAAGGTGTCCTTCGCGTTCAGCTTGCCGGTGTTGACGCCGTCGACCTCGATCGAGCCCGAGGTGGGCTCCTCGAGCTTGAGCACCATCTTCGCGATCGTCGACTTTCCCGAGCCCGACTCGCCGACGAGGGCGAGCGTCTTGCCACGCGGGATCTCGAACGAGACCCCGTCGACGGCACGGAACTGCTCGCTGCGGAACCCGCCCTGGCGGATCTTGTACTCCTTGACGAGGTCGGTGACCTTGACCGTCGCGGGAGCATCGATGTCGGACTCGCGCAGGATGCCGCGGTCCTCCACCTTCGCCTGGATGCGCTGCGACGCGATGCTGGGGGCGGCCGCCACCAGTCGCTGCGTGTACGGGTGCTGCGGGTTCTCGAGGATCTCGCGGCTCGGACCCGACTCGACGATCTCGCCCTGGTTCATCACGACGATCGTGTCGGCGCGCTCTGCGGCGAGCCCCAGGTCGTGCGTGATGAGCAGCACCGAGGTGCCCCGCTCGCGGGTGAGGGATGCCATGTGGTCGAGGATCACGCGCTGAACGGTGACGTCGAGGGCCGAGGTCGGCTCGTCGGCGATCAACAGCTTCGGGTCGGCCGCGAGGCCGATACCGATGAGCGCGCGCTGGCGCATACCGCCCGAGAACTGGTGCGGGTACTGGTGCAGTCGACGCTCGGCGTCGGCGAGACCGGCCTGCTTCAGCACCTCGATCGCGCGCTGCTCGACCTCTTTACGGCCGGTGGCGATGCCGTTCGCGCGGATCGCCTCCTTGACCTGGAAACCGATGCTCCACACGGGGTTCAGGTTCGACATCGGGTCCTGGGGAACGTATCCGATGTCCTTGCCGCGTACCGATTCGAACTGCGACTGGCTGAGATCGGTGAGCTCGCGCCCGTCGAGGGTGATGCTGCCGCCGGTGACGTGACCGGTGCCGGGGAGCAGGCCGATGACCGCCGAGGCGGTGGTCGACTTGCCGGACCCCGACTCGCCGACGATCGCGACGGTCTGACCGGGGTACACGTCGAGGCTGACTCCGTGGAGGACCTCGCGCGTGCCGCCTTCTCCCTGGAATGCGACCTTCAGGTCGCGCACGGACAGCAGCGGCGTCATGGTGGCGTCGCTCATCGGCGGGCCCTCGCTCTCGGGTCGATGGCGTCTCGGATGAGCTCGCCCAGCAGGATGAAGGCCAGCACCGTGACGGTCAGGGCGACGGACGGCCAAATCAGCGCCAGCGGCGCGATGCGCAGCGACTGCTGCGCCTGGCTGATGTCGTTACCCCACGACATGGTGTCGCCGCCCAGGCCGACGCCGAGGAACGACAGGGTCGCCTCCGCGACGATGGCCGCCGCGAGACTGATCGTGGTCACCACGAGCAACGGGGCGATGGCGTTCGGGATGACGTGGGTCAGCAGCGTCCGGAAACGCGTCTGACCGAGCGCCTGCGACGCTGCGACGTAATCGGCCTGGCGCACGCGCAGCACCTCGGCGCGCACCACGCGCGCCGTGGACGCCCACGCGAACCCGCCGATCGCGAACGCCAGGGTGACGACGTTGCGGTACTGCGAGAACACGCTCATCACGACGATGGCCGCGAGGATGTAGGGGATTGAGAAGAAGATGTCGCCGATGCGCGAGATCACCGCGTCGAGCCATCCGCCGTAGAAGCCCGACAGCGCGCCCATGATCAGGCCGATGATCGTTCCGATCGCGGTGGCGAGCAGACCGACCGACAGCGAGGTGCGCGCTCCCCACACGATGCGCGAGAAGGTGTCGCAGCCCTGGAAGGTGAAGCCCAGGATGTGGCCCGAGGTGGGACCGGCGTTGCTGTTGGACAGCTGGCAGTCGTTGTTGGGCGGCACCTGGGTGAACAAGGTCGGCCACACGGCCATGAGGATGACGACGGCCATGACGGCCAGCGCGATCCAGAACGTGGGGCGACGACGCAGGTCGCGCCACGCGTCGAGCCACAGGTTGCTCTTGCGGGCGGCGACGCGAACGGCGTCGACCGAGATGGTCTCGGTCTTGATCGGCGCGACGTAGTGCGGCGCCGGGAACTGACTACTTGACATAGCGGATCCTCGGGTCCAGGAGGCCGTACAGGAGGTCGACGACGAGGTTGACCAGCACGTAGATGATGACGAAGACGGTCACGAACGAGACGACCGTGGGCCCCTCGCCGCGAATGGTGGCCTGGTAGAGCGTGTTACCGACACCGGGGATGTTGAAGATGCCCTCGGTGACGGTGGCGCCGACGAGGAGCACACCGAAGTTCGTCGCGGAGTTCGTGATGACCGGGATGAGCGAGTTGCGCAGCACGTGCACGGGGATGACGCGGCGACGCGACAGACCCTTGCTGTAGGCGGTGCGCACCCAGTCCTGGTTCAACGTGTCGATGACCGAGCCGCGCATCAGGCGCATGCTCGTGGCGAAGAGGCTGAATCCGAGCACGATGGCGGGGAGCCACAGATCGCCCCAGTTGTTCTGGGCACCCACCGTGGGCTTGAACCAGCCGAGCTGGATCGCCAGGAAGTACTGGGCGAGGAAGCACGCCACGAAGATCGGCAGGGCGACGAACAACAGGGCCACGATGAGCGCGACGTTGTCGAACAGCTTGCCCTTGCGGATCGCCGAGATGGTGCCGACCACGACGGCCAGGACGAGCTCGATGGCCAGGGCCATCACCGCGAGGCGGCCGGTCACGGGGAGCGTACGTGCGAGCACCTCGTTGACGGACTGCCCCGAGAAGGTGGTGCCGAGGTCGCCCTGGAAGATCCCGCCGATGTACAGGATGTACTGGACGATGAAGGGCTGGTCGAGGTGGTACTGCGCGCGCAGGGCTTCGACGACCTGGGGCGCGGGGGTCTTGTCGCCGAAGAGGCCGAGGATCGGGTCCCCCGGCATGGCGAAGACCATGAAGTAGATCAGCAGGGTGGCCCCGAAGAACACGGGGAGGACCTGCAGCAGACGTCTGAGGATGTAGCCGAGCATCCGCTCTCTTTTCGAACGTGGGAAACGCCTCATCCGACGTTTTTAGGGGGGCGTGGGCCGCGAAAGGACCCGTGCCGTTTTATCACACGTCGTGATGAGGCCTGGCTGGCAGACCGCGAGGCGGTGACGAATCCGTCACCGCCTCGCGGGTGAGATCGGAAGGGTTACTTCGTGATCTCGTAGTACAGCGGAACCGAGTTCCACCCGAACTGGACGTTGTTCACGCCCTCGGCGTAGCCGCCGGTGACGTTCGAGTACCAGAGCGGGATGGCGGGCAGGTCCCGCAGGAGGACTTCCTGAGCCTTCTGGAAGTCGGCGTTCTGCGTCTCCTGGTCGGTCTCGGCGATGCCGGCGGTGAGCAGCTGGTCGAACTCGGGGTTCGAGTAGTCACCGTCGTTCGACGAGGCGTCGGTCGCGTAGAGCGGGCCGAGGAAGTTGTACAGACCGGGGTAGTCGGCCTGCCATCCCGAACGGAACGTGGTCTCGATGCTGCGGTTGGTGACCGCCGAGCGCAGTTCCTTGAACGTCGGGTACGGCGCGCCGGACGCGTCGATGCCGAGGGTGTTCTTGACCGAGTTCGTCACGGCGTCGACCCAGGACTGGTGTCCACCGTCGGCGTTGTAGGCGATCTGGAAGGTACCGGTCCAGGGCGAGATGGCGTCGGCCTGGGCCCACAGCTCCTTCGCCTTGTCGGCGTCGAACTTCAGCACGTCGGCGCCCGTGAGCGAGTCCGACCAACCCGCGATGACCGGCGAGGTGAAGTCGCTGGCCGGGGTACGGGTGCCCTGGAAGATCGTGTCGGTGATCTCGGGGCGGTTGATGGCCATCGACAGCGCCTGACGACGCAGCTTGCCCTCTTCACCGCTGAAGTGCGCGAGGCGCGAGGGGATGGTGAAGGACTGGAACACCGCGGCCGGCTGATTGACCGCACGGTCGCCCAGGTCGGACTCGAAGGTGGCCAGCGACGACGAGGGAACGCCGTCGATCACGTCGACGTTGCCGCCGAGCAGGTCGGCGTACGCGGCATCCTGGGTGGCGTAGAAGATGATCGACAGACCACCGTTCTCGACCGTGCGACCGCCCTGGTAGTCGTCGTTCTTGACGAGGTCGATCTGCACGTTGTGCTGCCATGCGCCGGTGCTGGCCAGCTTGTAGGGGCCGTTTCCGATCGGGTTCTCGCCGAAGGCCGCCATGTCGGTGAACGCGGCGTCGGGCAGCGGGAAGAAGGCCGAGTAGCCCAGGCGCAGCGCGAAGTCGGCGGCCGGCTTCGACAGCGCGATCGTGAAGGTGTAGTCGTCGACCTTCTGCAGACCGGTCAGCTCGGAGTCGGCGTCGTAGCTGAAACCGACGATGTCCTCGAAGAAGTAGCTGTTCAGCTGGTTGTTCGACAGCTTGGCGCCGTAGTTCCACGCCTTGATGAAGTTGTCGGCCTTGACCTCGGTGCCGTCCGTGAACTTCTGACCCTTCTTCAGGGTGACCGTGAGGTTCTGGGGGTCGTTGGTGACGATGGACTCGGCCATGTCGTTGACCGGGGCGCCGGTTCCGTCGTAGTAGACCAGACCCGCGAAGATCGAGTCGAGGATCTTTCCTCCACCGACCTCGTTGGTGTTGGTGGGGATCAGCGGGTTCTGCGGCTCCGAGCCGTTCGTCCGAATGATCGCCGTGGCGTCGCCGCCCGATGACGAGCCGCCGCCGTTGTCTCCGCCGCCCGAGCAGCCGGCGAGCATAAGCCCGACAGCTCCCAGCAGGGCGAGACCGGAGAGGGCAATCTTGTTGCGCTTCACAGTTCCTCCAGGGAAGGGATGATCGTCGCCCACGCAGGGCCTTCGCGCAGCACAAGGCGCGCGAAAGATCCGTCGGGCAGGATGAGAACACACTAGGCACGTTTACCCAGGTGCCCCAAACTCCTCTGAAAAACGTTACACAGCATTTACTCGAGAGGCTCTCCATGGAGCAATATGACAAGCGGCGGCGATCGCGGGGCCCCGCGGATTGGACGTATCCTCCGGCCATCGACCGCGGCGACACCTATCGGCGACGACGACTCGGCTGGGAGATCGCCATCGTGCTGCTGGTCAGCGTCGGTCAGTCGGCGATCTACTCGGTCGTCTCGTTCGTGCGGGCGGCCACGCGCGCACCGATCTCTCAGCAGCAGACGCAGCTGAACCCGTCGCGCAGCGCCGAACCGCTGTGGGACGCGATCTACCAGTTCCTCGACATCTTCTTCTCGCTCGCCCTGGTGGCCCTGGCCATCTATCTGCTGTGGGAACCGGCGAACAACGCCCTCCGCCGCATCGGCCTCGATTTCCGACGCTTCGGCGGCGACGCCGCGCGCGGTCTGCTGCTGGTGGTTCTGATCGGCGCACCCGGGATCGGCGTGTACGCGATCGGCCGGGCACTCGGGCAGAGCATCGCGGTCATCCCTGCTCCCCTGGACTCGTCGTGGTGGGTCATCGCGCTACTCATCCTCGCGGCACTGCGCGCCGGCCTCACCGAGGAGGTCATCTTCCTCGGGTTCCTCTTCGACCGCCTACGGCGTCTCGGCTGGTCGTGGACGGGGATCATCGTCTCGACGGCCCTCCTGCGGGGCAGCTACCACCTCTACCAGGGATGGCCCTCGGCGCTCGGCAACGTCGTGATGGGGCTGGTCTTCGGCTGGTGCTACAAGCGATGGGGTCGCGTGATGCCCCTGGTGGTCGCACACACGATCATCGACATCGTCGCCTTCGTCGGGTATCCCCTCGCCGCAGCGTGGTGGCCGGGGATCTTCGCCCCCACTCCCGCGCCGTCCCCGACCTCCTGAGGCTCAGGACTGCGGCGGCGACCAGGTCCAGAACGCCGGCGGCAGACCGTTGGGCTCGGAGGTGTAGGTCACTCCCCCGACGCCCGCGGCGCTGACGACCGCGCCCGTGCGCTCGAGCAGCGGCACTCCCGCGTACGCCGCGAACAGCGACCGGTCGATGAGTTTGGCCTCCGACAGGACGTCGACGGGGTCAGTGCGCGTGGTGAGGTCGTCGAAGAGCTCCTGGGTGTCTCCCCCGTCGATCCCTTCGGCGATACGGTCACGCGCCGACCGGTAGAGGCTCTCGTCCTCACCGACCCACGAGAGCGTGGCATCCGGGACCTCGGTCGCCGTCGCCGCGCGGACGGCGATCCCCGCCTTGGCGGCCATCGAAACGAGGCGCGGGAACACCAGCGACGCCGTCGGATCGGTCGTGTCGTAGGCGACGCGGAGCACGGCCGCCCGGTCGTTCAGCGCGGAGCGCGCGCCGTTCACGTCGGCCCCCGTGCCGGGAGCGCCGTTCCCCGAGACCAGGTCGTTGTAGAGCTGGCCGGTCGCCGGCGACGAGAGGAAGGACTGCAGGGGCTGAGCATCGGGACGGACGGCGCCGAGGACGTCCTGGACGAGCGAGGAACGGTCGAGCGACAGTGTCGTCGCCTGGCGGAGATCGGATGCCGTCGTCGCGGCGAACCGTAGTTGCAGCGTCTCGGAGGTGGGGCCCACCTGGACGGTGAAGCCCGCGTCGGTCAGGGTCTTGCGCTCGGCGACGTCGAGGTCGCCGACGTTGGCCACGTCCACCGTGCCGGCTTCGAGCGCCGACAGCTGGGCGGCCCGATCCGGGAAGAACTTCACCGTGAGCCCCTCGAGACCCGGGAAGTGGTCGCCCCGATAGCTGTCGCGGCGCGCGAGCTGAAGGGTGTCAGCCGTGATCTCCGACACCGTCCACGGGCCGGACGACACCACACCGGCGGGGTCGGTGCCCGGCGCGAGGTCGAAGCCCGTGTTCCAGGCCTGGGCGGCGGCGGCCAGCACGGGATTCGGCGTCACGGGCGCCTGCGGGTCGCCCTCGGGCGCGGTGAGGATCGCCGTGAGCAGATCCTTGACGCTCACACCCGCGCGCTGCGCGACGACGTGCACGGGCCGGTCGAGCAGCCACTGCCGGTTCCAGTCCGCGAACGGCTGGTCGTAAGTGAGCATGAGCGTGTCATTCGCGCGGTCGAGCCGCGGCCGCGTCGTCCGGGCGTTGGGGTCGGCGGGCTCCGCGGTGTCGAAGTAGCGGGTGCCCGACACGACCTGGCCATTGGCGTCGTAGGTGGCGTCGTCGAAGAAGTGCGAGGTGACGGCCCAGCCGAACAGCAGGTCGTCGAGGGTGACCGGTGTGCCGTCCGACCACACACGGTCGGAGAACAGCTCGTAGCTGACGGTCAACGGGTCGCCCTCGACGCGCGTGATGCGTCCGAGCCCGTTGTTGGGCACGACCTGCAGGTTGCCGTCGAGCGAGCCGAGCTTCTCGTCGAGGAGGGCGGCCACGGCGCGGTTGGCGGCCGTGTCACCCGCGGCGCTGGCGGCGTTGTAGCTGGTGGGCGAGCCGACGATCCCGACGGTCAGGCTCGTGCGCTGCTCCTTCGCCGGCTCGGGCGCGGGTTCGGCGGCCGAGCAACCGGCGAGCGCGAGCCCTGCAGCGACGACGAGGGCGATCATCCGCCCCGGGCCGCCACGGCGTCGAGTCGGTCGAGAAACATCGTTGAGCCCGTGGTGCACAGGGGGCACTTTACTAAACGCCCCCTGAGGATCTGCCGGTGCGCGCCGTCCGGCTCGGCGAGCGCTGAGCGGCACCTCACCGGCGCTCCCCCGCGGACGAGGGAAGGATGCCGGCCAGATGCCGCTCAGCGACGGTCCACGGTCACCGGCTCAGGCGAACGCCTCCGGCGGCGGGCAGGAGCACACCAGGTTGCGGTCGCCGTAGGCCTGGTCGATGCGCCGCACGGGCGGCCAGTACTTGCCGCGGATGAGCGAACGCACCGGGTACACGGCCGTCGCGCGCGAATACGGGTGCTCCCACTCCCCCATCACGACGGTCTCCGCCGTGTGCGGCGCGTTCACCAGCGGATTGTCGTCGGCGGGCCACTCTCCCGCGGCGACGGCCAGAGCCTCGTGCTTGATGGCGATCATGGCATCCACGAAGCGATCCAGCTCGGCGAGGTCCTCGCTCTCGGTGGGCTCGACCATCAGGGTGCCGGCGACCGGGAACGACATCGTGGGCGCGTGGAAGCCGTAGTCGATGAGGCGCTTGGCCACGTCGTCGACCGTGACACCCGTCTGCTCCTTGAGCGGACGCAGGTCGAGGATGCACTCGTGCGCGACCAGGCCCCCCTCACCCGCGTACAGCACCGGGTAGTGCTCGCGCAGGCGCGTGGCGATGTAATTGGCCGAGAGCACCGCGGCGGCCGTCGCCTGACGCAGCCCCTCGGCGCCCATCATCCGCACGTACGCCCACGAGATGGGAAGGATTCCGGCGGAGCCGTGCGGAGCGGCCGACACCGGCCCGCCGTCGAACACGCCGCCGGCGTGATCCGCGCGCTGCGAGAACGGGTGCGACGGCAGGAACGGCGCGAGGTGCGCCTTCGCCGCGACGGGACCGACACCCGGACCGCCCCCGCCGTGCGGGATGGCGAACGTCTTGTGCAGGTTGAGGTGCGAGACGTCGCCACCGAGGTCGCCGAAGCGGGCGAAGCCGAGCAACGCGTTGAGATTCGCGCCGTCGACGTAGACCTGGCCGCCGGCGTCGTGCACGGCCTGCGTGATCTCGAGCACGTCGTGCTCGTACACCCCGTGGGTCGAGGGATACGTGATCATCAGCGCCGACAGCGCCTCGGCGTGCTGAGCGATCTTGGCGCGCAGATCGTCGAGGTCGACGTTGCCCGCCTCGTCGCACGCGACGACGACGACCTTCATGCCCGCGAGGATCGCGGACGCGGCGTTGGTGCCGTGCGCCGACGATGGGATGAGGCACACCGTGCGCTCGGAGTCACCGTTCGCGAGGTGATAACCGCGGATGGCGAGGAGTCCCGCGAGCTCACCCTGTGATCCGGCGTTCGGCTGCAGCGACACCGCGTCGTAGCCGGTGACCTCGGCGAGCCAGCGTTCGAGCTGGTCGATCATCTCGAGGTAGCCGTGCACGTCGGCCTCGGGCGCGAACGGGTGCACGCGCGAGAACTCCGGCCACGACACGGCCGCCATCTCGGTGGCCGCGTTGAGCTTCATCGTGCACGAGCCCAGCGGGATCATGCCGCGGTCGAGCGCGTAGTCGCGATCGGCGAGCGACTTGAGGTAGCGCATCATCGCCGTCTCGCTGCGGTGCGTGTGGAAGACGGGGTGGGTGAGGTATTCGTCGTCTCGGTGCAGGGTCCCGTCGATGCCGCGCAGCGCCTCCCCCTCGGGCAGATCGCCCATCGGGAGCCCGAACGCGTGCAGGACGGCCGAGATGTCGGCATCCGTCGTCGTCTCATCCACCGAGATGCCCACGGTCGCATCGTCGACCCAGAGCAGTTGGTATCCCCCCTCGCGGGCGCGGTCGACCACGTCTTGCGCGCGCCCGGGAACGTGCACGCGCACGGTGTCGAAGAACGCGTCGCTGTCGAGGGTCAGGTCGTACGAGCGGAGAGCGGATGCCAGGGCATCGGCCTTCTGCGCGACCCGCGTCGCGATCGCTCGGAGGCCGTCGGGCCCGTGGTAAACGGCGTACATCGCGGCCATGACGGCGAGGAGCACCTGGGCGGTGCAGATGTTGGAGGTCGCCTTCTCGCGGCGGATGTGCTGCTCGCGCGTCTGCAGTGAGAGGCGGTAGGCGGGGGCGCCGACGGCATCCTGGGACACTCCGACGAGACGGCCCGGCAGCTGACGCTCGAGGCCCGCCCGCACGGCCATGTAACCGGCGTGGGGTCCGCCGAAGCCGAGCGGCACACCGAAGCGCTGGGTCGTGCCGACCGCGACGTCGGCGCCGAGGGCGCCGGGCGAACGCAGCAGGGTGAGCGCGAGCAGGTCTGCCGCCGCCACCACGAGTCCGCCGTTCGCGTGGACCGACTCGGCGACGGCCGAGAAGTCCCACACGCGGCCGGTCGCACCGGGGTACTGCACGAAGGCGCCGAACGACTCGGGCAGCTCGCCCGCGAATGAAGTCTCTTCAATGCGGATGCCGACCGCCGCGGCACGGTGGTGCAGCAGTGCCTTGGTCTGCGGCAGGGCGTCGACGTCGACGAGGAAGACGTCGGTCTTCGCCTTCGACGCGCGGCGGGCCACGAGCATGCCCTCGACGACCGCGGTGGACTCATCGAGCATCGAGGCGTTCGCCGTGGCGAGGCCCGTGAGGTCGGTGACCATCGTCTGGAAGTTGATGAGCGCCTCGAGCCGGCCCTGGGAGATCTCGGGCTGGTAGGGCGTGTACGCGGTGTACCAGGAGGGGTTCTCGAGCACGTTCCGCGCGATCACCGACGGGGTGACCGTGTCGTAGTAGCCGAGGCCGATCAGGGGGCGGGCCGAGCGGTTCGCGGTGGCGAGCTCGCGGAGCTCTGCGAGCGCCTCGGCCTCGGTCGCGGCGGGCGGGATCGAGCTGGTCGCGCGGGGCTGGACGTGGATGGATGCCGGGACTGCGGTCTCGACGAGCGCCTCGACGCTGTCGTAGCCGACGGTCTCGAGCATGCGGGCCTGGGCCGCCGCGTCGACGCCGATGTGGCGGTCGACGAACACCGCGGGCGTTCCCGCGTCGGTGCGCGGAGGAAGAAGAGTGCTCACGCGGTGAGCTCCTCGTAGGCGGCACGGTCGAGCAGGTCGGCGGGGAGCTCGCCGTCGACGCGGATCTTGATGAGCCATCCGCCGGCGAAGGGCTCGGCGTTGACCAGGGAGGGGTCGTCGACGACGGCGTCGTTGACCTCGACGACCGTGCCGGTGATCGGGGCGTAGAGCTCACCGACCGACTTGGTCGATTCGATCTCGCCGCACACGTCGCCCGTCGAGACCGCGGAGTCGGCGCCGGGGAGCTCGACGAAGACGACGTCGCCGAGCTTGTCGGCGGCGAAGTCGGTGATGCCGACGGTGGCGATGTCGCCCTCCAGGGCGATCCACTCGTGCTCGGACGTGTAGCTGAGGGCGGTGAGGTCGGTCATGCGTTTCTCCGATAGAAGGGAAGGGCGGTGACGGTCGCGGGGATGCGGGTCCCGCGCACGTCGATGGTCAGTTCGGTTCCGAGTTCGGATGCCGCGGGGTCGACGAACGCCATCGCGACGGGGTGGCCGAGCGTGGGGCTGAGGGCTCCGCTGGTGATCTCTCCGACGGTGTCGTCCCCGTGCAGCACGGCGTAGCCGGCGCGACCCGCGCGACGACCCGCAGAGACGAGGCCGACGAGCACGGGCGCCTCGGCAGATCCGGACGACAGGCCGTCCTTTCCGACGAACGCCTCTTTGTCGGTGGCGACGACGCGGCCGAGTCCCGCCTGGGCGGGGACGATGTCGCGCGAGAGCTCGTGACCGTACAGCGGCATGCCCGCCTCGAGGCGGAGGGTGTCACGCGCAGCGAGGCCACATGGTACGAGACCGTGAGCAGCACCCGCGGCGAGCGCGGCGTCCCACAGCGCGGCGGCCTGCGCGGTGGGGATCATGAGTTCGTATCCGTCTTCGCCGGTGTACCCGGTGCGGGCGACGAACAACGGTGCGTCCTCGAACGTCCCCTCGGTCCAGGCGTAGTAGCCGAGCTCGTCGAGAGCGGTGCCGGTGATCTGCACCCCCGGGGTGGAGCTCAGGATGCCGCGCGCCTCGGGCCCCTGGAGGGCGATGAGGGCGTAGTCGTCGGTGACGTCATCGACGAGCGGCGCTTCGGGGAACGTGCGCCGCGCCAGATCGAAGGCCGAGGCCACGGCATCCCGATTACCGGCATTGGAGATGACGAGGAAGCTCTGCTCCCCCGTGCGGTAGACGATGACGTCGTCGACGATGCCGCCGCTCTCGGCGAGCACCAGCGAGTACTTCGCCTTGCCGATCTTCATGGTCGACAGGCGCCCGGCGAGCACGAAGTCGAGGAACGCGGGCGCGGCCTCGCCCTCGACGCGGAACTCGGCCATGTGCGAGATGTCGAACAGCCCCGCGGCCGTGCGCACCGCGTGGTGCTCGGCGAGGTCGGAGGTGTAACGCACGGGCATGTTCCAGCCGCCGAAGTCGGTGAACGAGGCACCGAGGGCCTCGTGTCGATCGTTCAGCGGCGACGTGCGCGGTGGAGCGGGGGTTTCGGTCATGAGTTCTGCCGTTCGCGATGACGGACAGACGTCGGACGACGCCTGGAGAACTCCCCCTCTGTCATGGACCTGAGAGTTTCACCCGCGCGGTCGAATCGAGCGCGGGCTTTCACCGTCGGCGGACCCGGGACGGTGCATCCGGGTCTCTTTCCAGAGTGGCCCGATCGACGCGGTACGCGTACCTGAGAGATTGGCGGGGAGGCTTGCTCCTTCGGTGTCCGGCTGCGTTCGCCGGAGCTCTCCCGCATCGATCATGGGGCCGGTGTGGACTTGTGGGGTCAGCCTAGCGGAGCTCGGGCGCGGGTCGTGAGATGTTCAGCCGTTGTCCTGCTTGCGGAGCTCATCGGCATCGCCGGATGCGCAAAGCGATTCGCCGGCTATGAAGTAGTTGCCAGGTCCTGTGGAGAAGGTAAGCCCCTCGACGGGTCCGCCGCTTCCGTAAACCACGTATGCGGGACTTTCCACGAGACGCACGTCCATACCTAAAGACCGCCAGTAGTCGGCCACCGCCCGTGCATCCGCTTCGTGATGGCCCTCAGGGGCCGGAGCACCGTATGTGAACGAGTAGTTCGCTCGCATCCCGGCCCGCGCCCCGCAGTCTCCAACCTCTGGCGCGTGACTCCGAGACCACCCCGCGACATCGAGCTGGGCCGCACTGGCCTCTATCGTGCTGACGAGTGCGTTTCGCGCTTCGTCTGGACTCATCTCCGCCTCCTTTGACGTGCCGCATGCCGAGACAACGAGCAGCACACTCGACAGCAGGAGTGCTAGCGATACTCGCTGCGCGCGCGAGCTATAACCCTCTGCCATGTGTCAATCCTTCGATGAGTGCTTTCTGGAAGGGCGTTGGGCCGGGCGCAACGTATGGCGAAACCCCGTCGCCTTGTCCCGTCGTCGCGAGCACCACGTTTCTCAGCGACTCGGTGCGCGTATCAAGGTAACCGTTGCCGCTGGATGTGAGCACGCCGTGATCCGTTACCGGTTCGAGGCCTGCGCCTCCCGCAACGCTGAAATCATGAGAGCCGAAACCAGGGCTCACCGGGTCCACAGGGTGCAGTGGGGATAGACGTCCCGTCCACGCCCACTGATCGCCGCCCGCGGGGTCGACGGCCCACACATCTTGCGCCTGCCCCGAGAAGACAGCCTCCGCGTGCAGGTCGGTCGCCGAGTCGATCTCTGGCGGGAGCCCGGCTGAACCCAGAGTGACGTAAGAGTCCACATGCACGTCGTCACGGGTCAGCGCGATAGATGAAGTGGTCGTCCCATAGGAGTGGGCTACCACGTTCACTTGCGCCCCCGGATGCAGAACCTCGAGGGCAGAGAGGTCACGGGCGAGGTTGTCCGCGCCTCTCTCTGCGAAGGCGGTGCCCATGACGTCGAAACCGCCCTCGATGATGGGCACGGGAGGCGTCTGATATCCCACCCACGCCACCACTGCGTGTGTTCTCCCCGGATCCATCTGGTCCTGGAGATCGGCGAGGTTTTGGGAGGCGCGCGTCCAGTTCCCCATTCCCTCCGTCGTGGTTCCCATGCCGGGCACCGCGTATGTGATGTTGTCTGCGGTGTCGAGATCGCCGATGGATATCGCGGCGAGAGGGGGCGAGTCCCCCGTGAGAGTGATGAGGTGTCGAGGGGCGCCGCCGGCAGGTGGCGTCAGCGACGACTCGATGTTCTCAAGGCCTTCCACCCGAGAACGCGCACGATCGAGCCGCTCGGCATACGCCTCGGCGGCGGCCTGTCCCCCGACGATCTCGTCGTATGTCGGCGGCTTCTCCGCCTCGGCCAGCGCCGCCCGCGCGTCTGCGAGTTGGTCCTCCAGCCAGATGCGGTTTGCCTCGTCGCGAGCCGCGTAGGCGACTCCTCCGAGGTTGCCGATGATCGACGGCGCGGCGTGGATGAGCGCGTCTTTCTGCGCCGCGTCTAGGTGCGACCACCAGGGTGCGACGGCCGCAGGCTCTGCCTGGGCGAGAATCCCGGCGAGGTTCGGACGGGCCCGCAGAAGAGCGGCCACGCTCCCGGCATCCGCGCCGGCGAGAGCGTCAAGCACTTGGCCGGGGTTCGCGCAACCCGTCAGGAGAGCCGCCCACTCGTCAGCGCCGAGGCCGGGAACGGCGATCGCGGCGCGAAGCCCGGCAGCCGCCTTCTGCGCGGCATCGCGGAGTGCCGCACGCGCATCCGCGAGGACCGCTCTCGCCTCTGCTCGCGGTCCGGAGCCGAGGAACGCTCGTCGGTCCGGCCCGAGCCAACCGGTGGGCGTGGCGGGCGGCTCCTCGAAAGCCGCAGCGTCGAGCGCGTCGGCTCGGTCCCACAGATCGACGGCGTCTCCCGCCCGTGCCCGTGCCGCGTCGATCGCGGCGGCGACGTCTTCGAGTGCCGATCCACCGTGCCGGAAGGCGGTCGCCATGGCGGACCAGCCGGACGCCACTTCCCCGACACGCGTCCCGTAGGCGTAGGCCGCTTCACCGGTCCAGTCCGCGACCGCCTGCATCGCCCGAAGCGTTGCCCCGACCTCGTCGGCGTTCTGCTCACGCCGCCTCCACGCGGAGGCCGCCCGATACAGAGCGACGACATCGCCGGCGATGAGGGCGGATGGGTCTCGGGTATCACCGAGTTCGGCAGTCACTCGATGACCCACCCCTCGACGGCGCCCAGCGCTCGAATGTCGGCCTGGGTGCTGGCATCCAGGCTCTCGAACATGTCCGCGACCTCGCGCAGCCCCGCCGCGAGCGCCTGGACACCACGTCGACGTTCGGCGGTGCAGTCGTTCATGCACCCGACGAACTCCGCCAGGGCGAGGCTCAGGTCGGGCTGGTCTGCGACGGAGAAGCCCCGGATGTCGGGCTCGTCGGGCACGACATCGACCATCTTCGCCGCCACCCGCCGCACCTCATCGACGGATATCGAGATGTCCCCCATGCGCAGGAGCATAGACAGATGACGCAGCGACACGGGGCGCCAGAGGGAAATTTCACCCGCCCCACGGCCGACGGCCCTCGTCGCCGGCGGGGCCGAGAGCGCTCGCCGAAGCGGGCGGCGCATTGGCCTCCCCACCGCCCGAGGCGCGGAGGCGGCTCAGCCGCGCGTGCAGCTCCCGGACGCCACGGGCGCCGACAACGACCCCATCTGGGCCATCACCGGTTCGAGCTCAGTCGGGGTCATGGCGTAGCCGACATTGTCGTCGGTGTCGGAGCGGGCGAACACGATGCCCGCGACCTGCCCCGAGGTGGTCAGCAGCGGACCGCCCGAGTTGCCCGGGCGCACGATGCCGGCCAGAGCGTAGATGTCGCGCGGAGCCCGCGAATCGTCGTAGATGTCGGGAACCGGAACCGTGCCCTCCGAGAGGATCTGCGCGCTTCCCGAGGTGAACGGCCCTCCACCCGGGTAGCCCTGGACGACGGCTGGCGCGCCCACGGCGAGGGTCTGCGCGATCGACAGGGCCGCGGCATCCAATTGATCGACCGAGATGACGGCGATGTCGTCGATCGGGTCGAAGTAGACGACGCGGCCTTCGCGGGCCGGACGACCGGGGAGCTCCACGAGCGGAGTATCGACCCCCGCGACGACGTGCGCGTTGGTGACGACGCGGTTCTCGGCCACGACGAAGCCCGAGCCGCTCGAAGTGATGCCGCACGCGTACGCGGTGCCCGAGATCCGGGCGACCGACTGCGCGGCCTGGGTGAGAGCGGGGTCGTCGAGGGCGATGCTCGGAGTGGTGGGGACCGGGCCGATCTGGATGAGCTCGCCCAGACGAGGGATGCCGTCGGCAAAGATCGTTCCTCGCAGTTCGGCGAGCGCACCGCGCACGGGAGCGGGCGTGAGGTCGTCGATCGTGCGCACTACGGTCGACGAGCCGAGCGCCGCGGAGACGACGGGCACGCCCACCGGGGTAAGAGAGCCGGCTACGAACGAGATCGTCAGGGCGGCGGCCGCGACGTTCACGACTCCGCCGAGAAGGCGCTCGATACCGCGCAGCTTGATGCGGTCGGCGCCACGACGGAAGAAGTTACCCACGGCACTGCCGAGACCCGAACCGATCACGAGGAGCGCGATCCCGGCGCCGATCATGGCGGGTCCGCGCCACGCGAGGTCGGTGACCCACTGACCGACGAACGGCAGCGCCCAGTACGCGGCGACGGCACCGAGCGCGAGGCCCGCGAAGAAGCCGACGGTGGCGAGAAAGCCCCGTGAGAGCCCCACGGCGAGTGCGACCGCCAGAAGGGCGATCAGGGCGATGTCGACGATCGGCATCCGACCTCCTGTGTTCGCATCGAGGCTAAGACGCCCGTCTGAGAGAACCCTTTCGACGCGCGGGGCCGGCCGGGCGGGGCGTCCGTGGCCCCGGGGCGCCAGAAGTGGCCCCGGGGCCACCCCGCGAGGTGAGGCCGGTTGCGCGACTCAGCCCGAACTCCGGCTCCACGCCCGAACCCCGGGGCGTCGTGGCCCCGGGGCGCCAGAAATGGCCCCGGGGCCACCACGCGCCGGCGCCCCGCCTCGCAACCGCCCCGGAATTCGCCCTTCGAGTCGGAATGACACTAAGATCGGTCCCGGAGATATGGTCACCATGACACGAACCCCTCGCCCCGAGTCCCGCGACGCCGACGTGCGCGTCGCGGTATCGACCGTGATCTTCAGCGTCCGGCGGAACGAGCACGACGAGCCGGTGCTGTCGCTCCCCCTGGTGCGTCGCACGCGCGACCCGTTCGATGGACGGTGGGCCCTGCCCGGCGGCTGGCTCGACGCGACCGAGGAGCTCGACGTCGCGGCATCCCGCACCCTCGCCGAGACGACCGGCCTCACCCCGAGCTATCTCGAGCAGCTGTACGCATTCGGGGCCGTCGACCGCTCCCCCACACGGGTGGTGTCGATCGTGTACTGGGCGTTGCTGCGCTCTGACGAGGTCGACGCTCAGGTCGCCGCCCACGCGCGTCAGGGCGACGCCCCCGAGAACGTCGAGTGGTTCGACGCGAACGATCTGCCGCCGCTGGCGTTCGACCACAACGACATCGTCGAGTACACGCTCTGGCGTCTGCGCAACAAGGTCGGCTACAGCCGCATCGCGCACGGACTGCTCCCCGACGAGTTCACCCTCGCCGACCTGCGCGAGGTGAACGAGACGATCCTGGGCAAGCGCCTGGATCCGGCGAACTTCCGCCGCCAGGTCGACACCTCCGACACGCTTATCCCGACCGAGCGCTTCCGCACCGGAAGCCACCGCCCCGCCCGCCTGTACCGCTACAACCGCGATGTGGAGCTCGCCGATCGCGGCCCGCTCCCCTCCCGTCACTGATCGGAACGCCCATGTCCGCCACACCCCTCACCCTGCAGCCCCGTCCCGCGATCGACCCCAGCGTCGACCACGCGATCCAGGCGATCGTCGCCGGCGCCTCCACCGACGCGACCTGCACCACCGACCTCGCGGTCGGCCCCTGGGACTTCGACACGCGCCCCGGCTACGGCCCCGGCTCGTCGATGGGCGACGTCATCCCCACCGGCGCCCCGCGCCAGGGCGAGCTGCCGCAGCAGTACCGCGACGCCTCCGACGACGAACTCGACGCCCGCATCCGTGCGGCGAAAGAGACTCTCGGCGGCCGGGTCGTCGTGCTCGGGCACTTCTACCAGCGCGAAGAGGTCGTCCGCCACGCCGACTACGTGGGCGACTCCTTCCAGCTCGCGAACGCCGCGAAGGACCGCCCCGAGGCCGAGGCCATCGTCTTCTGCGGCGTGCACTTCATGGCCGAGACCGCCGATCTGCTCTCGCGCCCCGAGCAGGCCGTGATCCTGCCGAACCTCGCCGCGGGCTGCTCCATGGCCGACATGGCCGACATCGACCAGGTCGAGGAGTGCTGGGAGCAGCTCGAGGACGTGCTGGGTGATCTCGAGACCCCGGATGCCGAGGGCCTGCTGCCCGTGATCCCGGTGACGTACATGAATTCCAGCGCCGCCATAAAGGGCTTCGTGGGACGCCACGGCGGGATCGTCTGCACCTCGTCCAACGCCCGCACGGTACTCGAGTGGGCGTTCGCGCGGGGACGCCGGGTGCTCTTCTTCCCCGACCAGCACCTGGGCCGGAACACCGCGAAGGCGATGGGCGTGCCCCTCGACCAGATGCCGATGTGGAACCCGCGCAAGGCACTCGGCGGATCGACGGCGGAACAGCTCGAAGACAGCCGCGTCATCCTGTGGCACGGCTTCTGCTCGGTGCACCGTCGCTTCACGGTCGACCAGATCGACAGGGCCCGCGCCGAGTACCCCGGCGCCCGCGTGGTAGTGCACCCCGAGTGCCCGATGGACGTGGTCGACGCCGCCGACGAGGCCGGCTCGACCGACATCATCCGCAAGGCGATCGCAGCCGCCACCGAGCCGACGACCTTCGCGATCGGCACCGAGATCAACCTCGTGCAGCGCCTCGCCGCTCAGTATCCGCAGCACGAGATCTTCTGCCTCGACCCGGTCGTCTGCCCCTGCTCGACCATGTACCGCATCCACCCGGGCTACCTCGCGTGGGTGCTCGAGTCGCTCGTGGACGGCACCGTCGTCAACCGCATCACCGTGCCGGCCGATGTCGCCGAGCCCGCCACCGTCGCGCTCGAGCGCATGCTCGCCGCGAAGCCGAACGGCGCGGTGAAGTGACCGCCGTCGTCGTGGTGGGCAGCGGCATCGCCGGTCTCACGGCGGCGTTGCACGCGTCCGAGAACGGATGCCGGGTCACGGTCGTGACGAAGGGCGCTCTGCCCGACACGAACACGCGCTGGGCGCAGGGCGGGGTCGCCGCCGTGACCAGCGCGGATGACACGGTGGCTTCGCACGCGGCCGACACGATGACCGCCGGCGCGGGGCTGAACGATCCCGCCGCCGTCGACGTGCTGGTCAATGAAGGCCCGGAGCGCATTGCCGAACTCGTGGCACGCGGGGTCGTGTTCGACCGCGCGGTCGACGGCGACTTCTCGCGCGGTCTCGAGGCCGCTCATGCGGTCCCCCGGGTCCTGCACGCCGGTGGCGACGCGACCGGCGCGGCGATCCAGGCGGCTCTCGGGGCGTCGGTGCGCGCCGCGGGGATCGAGGTCCGAGAGCACGCCCTCCTGCGCGACCTGATCGTCACGGACGACCGCGTCCGGGGCATCGTCCTCGACGGCGGCGAGCGCCTCGACGCCGACGCGGTGATCCTGGCCACCGGGGGCGCGGGACAGCTCTACGCCCACACCACCAACCCCCTCGGAGCGACCGGCGACGGCATCGCCGCGGCCCTGCGCGCGGGGGCGGCGGTTGCCGATCTTGAGTTCGTGCAGTTCCACCCCACGGCCCTGGCTGATGGCATCCCGTTCCTCGTCTCGGAGGCGGTCCGCGGAGAGGGTGCCGTGCTGATCGACGACACCGGTCGACGGTTCGCCTTCGACTCCCACCCCGACGGCGAGCTCGCTCCGCGCGATGTCGTTGCGAGAGCGAACGCCCGCGCGATGACCGCACAGGGCGGTCGGCCCGTGCGGCTGGATGCCACGGCCCTGGGCCCCGAGCGGCTCGCGCAGCGTTTTCCCACGATCGACGCCGCCGTGCGGGAGCGCGGGCTCGATTGGGGCCGCGATCCGATCCCCGTGACCCCCGCGGCGCACTACCTCATGGGCGGCATCGTCACCGACTTCGACGGACGCACCACGGTGCCGGGGCTGTACGCGGTGGGCGAGACCGCCCGCACCGGCGTGCACGGGGCGAACCGTCTGGCGTCCAACTCGCTTCTCGAAGGGGCGGTGTTCGGAGCGCGCGCGGGGGATGCCGTGGCCCACGGCGGCGTCTGGCCGGCGTTCCCGGCGCACGACGTTCCGCGTCTCGACGTCATCCCCGCGACGGACGCTGGCCCGTTCTCGCGTCGCGCCCTGCAGGAGCTCATGTGGGCCGAGGCGGGTCTCGAACGGGAAGCCGCGGGTCTGGAACGCGCCGCCGCCGTGCTCGCCGCGTGGGACGACGACTCCGCACCGCGCACCGTCGAAGACGCGAACCTCCTCCTCCTCGCCGCGCACGTCGTGGCCGCCGCCCGTGCGCGCACGACCTCGGTGGGCGCGCACTTCCGCTCCGACGCCGAGTCCTCGGCATCCCGTCGCGAACCCCAGGAGGTCCTCGCATGCTGACCCGCACCACGATCGACCGGATCGTCTCGGCCGCGCTCGACGAGGACGCTCCCTGGGGCGATCTGACCAGCGAGACGCTCATCCCCGAGCACGCCACCGCGCGCGCCGAGCTCGTCGCCCGCGTCGAGGGGGTGTTCAGCGGGTCGGCGGTCTTCGTCGCCGCGTTCACTCTCACCGACCCCTCGATCACCGTCGAGCTGCAGATCGATGACGGGGCGCGGTTCGCCCCCGGCGACACGCTCGCCGTCGTCACGGGACCCGCGCGCGGTGTGCTCACCGCCGAGCGCATCGGCCTCAACTTCGTGCAGCGCATGTCGGGGATCGCGACCCTCACGAGCCGCTACGTCGCCGAGGTCGCCCACACCGGTGCCCGCATCGTCGACACGCGCAAGACCACACCCGGGCTGCGGGCGATCGAACGCCAGGCCGTCCGCGACGGCGGCGGCCACAACCACCGCTTCTCGCTGTCGGACGCCGTCATGGCCAAGGACAACCACCTCGCGGTGCTGACCGCGAGTGGCCTGTCGGTGACCCAGGCGCTCGAGAGCGCGATCGCCCGACTGCCGCACACCACGCACGTCGAGGTAGAGGTCGACCGGCTCGACCAGATCGACGCGGTGCTCGCCGCGGGGGTGGGCACGATCATGCTCGACAACTTCTCCCTCGACGACCTGCGCACGGGTGTCGCCCGTATCGCCGGGGCCGCGCAGGTCGAGGCTTCCGGGGGCGTGACGCTCGAGACCGTGCGCGCCATCGCCGAGACCGGCGTCGACGTCATCTCGGTCGGTGCGCTCACGCACTCGGCATCCGCGCTCGATCTGGGCCTGGACATCCAGATCGAGACGACGTGAGTCTCTACCTCGACAACGCCGCCACGACCCCCGTGCGCCCGGAGGTGCTCGAGGCCATGGCCCCGTACCTCACCCGGGTCTACGGCAATCCGTCGAGTCATCACGAGGTCGGCGAGGCCGCGGCGTCCGCCCTTCGGGAAGCGCGCGCGCGGGTCGCCGCCGTCCTCGGCTTCCGCGCGGGAGATGTGATGTTCACCTCGGGCGGCACCGAGTCGAACAACGCGGCGATCAAGGGAATCGTGCTGGGGTCGGGTCGCCGCCATCTCGTCACGACGGCGATCGAACACGAGTCGGTGCTGGCGTCCGCGGACTACCTCACGCGCCTGCACGGGGTCGATGTGACCCACGCTCCGGTCGATGGGACCGGCATGCTGACGCCCGAGGTCCTTGCCGGGACCCTGCGCGAAGACACCGCGCTCGTCAGCGTCGGGTATGCCAACAACGAGCTCGGAACGGTCCAGGATGCCGCCGCTCTCGCGGCCGTCGCCCACGAGCGCGGAGTGCCGCTCCATCTCGACGCCGTCCAGGCCGCGGGGTGGCTTCCCCTGGCGGGAATCGGAGCGGATGCCATGACGATCGCCGGCCACAAGATCGGCGCCCCGAAGGGCACCGGGATCCTGGCCGTGCGCGGACGCCTGCCGTTCGAGCCGCTGCTGCACGGGGGCGGCCAAGAGCGCGGCCGACGTTCGGGCACCCCCGACGTCGCCGGCGCGGTGGCGATCGCCGCAGCGCTCACCCTCGCCGAGGAGGAGCGGGTGGCCGATGCGGCGCGGGTCGGGGCTCTGCGCGAGGCCTTCACCGCCCGCGTGCTCGCGACGGTGCCCGGCGCGCGGCTCACCGGCCACCCCGAGCGACGGCTTCCGGGAACGGCCAGCTTCGTCTTCCCCGGCACGAACGGCGAGACCGTCCTGCTCGAGCTCGAGCGTCGCGGAGTCGTCTCGTCCAGCGGCTCGGCGTGCGCGGCGGGCAGCGACGAGGCCTCGCACGTGCTCCTCGCCGTCGGTCTCGCGCACGACGACGCCCGCACGGCCGTGCGCTTCACGCTCCCGCACGGCCTCACCGGTTCTCTCGACGCCGTCGCAGATGCCGTGGCCGAGGCCGTCAGCGCCGTAGGCTCGCGCGGGTGAGCTCCACCCCCGTCACCGTCATCGTCCCCGGATTCGACGTCGCCGCTTTCGCGGAGGAAGCCCTCGGCTCCCTCCGCGCACAGACGCATGCGCACTGGACCGCTGTCCTCGTCGACGACGCCTCGACCGACGACACCGCCCGGATCTTCGCCGACGCCGCGTCTGCCGACCCCCGCTTCCGACTCGAGCGGCATGCCGAGCAGCGCGGCCTGGGCGCCGCCCGCAACACCGGCCTGTCACGCGTCGACACCCCGTACATCGCCTTCCTCGACGCCGACGACCGCTTCCGCCCCGACGCCCTCACGCGCCTGGCCGACACCCTCGACCGCACCGGCAGCGACTTCGCCGTCGGCGCGTACGTGCGTCTGCGACCGGATGCCGACACCCCCGGGTACACCGCGGGCGAGGTGCAGCCGTGGGTCACGGCATCCACCTCCCCCGCCCGGGAGCGCACGACGATCACGGAGCACCCCGCGGCGTCGGGGAACATCGTGGCGTGGTCGAAGATGAGCCGCACGGAGTTCTGGCACGCGCACGACCTGCGCTTCCCCGAGGGGCGGTACTACGAAGACCAGGTGCTGACGCAGCGCATGTACACGTCAGCCGCCGCGTTCGACGTCATCCCCGACGTCATCGTCGACTGGCGTCAGCGCCGTGACGGCGGATCGATCACCCAGCGGCTCGGCGAGCTCGCCGTGCTGCGCGACTACCTCGACGCCCTCGGCGAGGGGATCACGGTGCTCCGAGAGGCCCGAGCCGACGCGGCTGTCCAGGAGCGCGGGGCCCTGATCCGCACGCTCGACTTGCCGCCGCTGCTCCGCATCGCCGAGACCCACCCCGACCCGGCGTACCGGATCGCACTCGAGGCATTTCTCGAGACGCTCCCCGGCTGACGCGCCCCTCGGGCATCACGCGCCTCCGGTTCGCGAAACGGCAACGCGCTGACATCTCGGCTGCAGGCTGACGCCGGACTGTCAGCGGTATGCAGTCTCACGCACCCGGATGTTCCCGCTCAGGCGGGCGCCTCGTCGGCGCGGCGGGCGGGGAGCGCTGCGCGGGCGAGACCGGCGGAGTCGTGCTCCTCTTCGGCCAGGACGAACGACGCGGCCAGCTGCTCGGCGGCGAGGCTGGCGTACAGGCCGCCCGCGGCCAGCAGTTCGGAGTGGGTGCCCGATTCGACGATGCGGCCGGCATCCACCACGTGGATCTGGTCGGCGCCGATGACGGTCGACAGGCGATGCGCGATCGACAGGGTGGTGCGTCCGTGCGACGCGGTCTCGAGAGCCTCTTGGACGATGCGCTCCGACACGGTGTCGAGTGCGCTCGTGGCCTCATCGAGCAGCAGAACCGGGGGGTCTTTCAGCAGGACGCGGGCGATGGCGATGCGCTGTTTCTCTCCCCCCGAGAGCCGGTAGCCGCGTTCGCCGACGATGGTGTCGTACCCCGCCTCGAACGAGGCGATCACGTGGTGGATGTTGGCCGCGCGACAGGCCGCCTCGATCTCGTCGTCGGTGGCATCGGGCCGGGCGTAGCGCAGATTCTCACGGACGCTCGCGTGGAAGAGATACGTCTCTTGCGAGACGATGCCGATCTCGTCGATGATCGACGCCCGCTCGAGGGAGCGCACGTCGGCACCCGAGAACAGGACGGTTCCTCCCGTCGCCTCGTACATCCGGGGCGTGAGGTAGAGGATCGTCGTCTTCCCCGCGCCCGAGGGGCCGACGAAGGCGACGTGCTGACCCGGATCGACGGTGAACGAGACGCCGTCGAGGGTCGGCCGCGCCTGCTCGGGCGCATCGGGGTAGCGGAACTCGACGTCGCGGAACTCGATGAGGCCCACCGGACCGGGCGCCGCCGCGACGGGTAGCGCGGCGGGCACGTCCACGATCGCCGGGCGCAGGTCGAGGTACTCGAAGATGCGCGCGAACAGCGCCGATGACGTCTGTACGTCGAGGGCGACGCGCATGAGCCCCATCAGCGGCATGAGCAACCGCGCCTGCACGGTGGTGAAGGCGACGATCGTGCCGGCCGTGATCGCTCCCGCGCCGCCGCCGATGAGGTACCCGGCGACGAGGTAGATGACCGCCGGGACGCTCGACATGATTACCTGGACCACCGCGAAGAAGCCCTGACCGCTCATGGCACGCCGCACCTGCAGGCGCACCTGGTTGTCGTTCTCGGCGTCGAAGCGCGCGGACTCCGTGCGCTGACGGTTGAAGGACTTCGACAGCAGGATGCCCGAGACGCTGAGCGTCTCTTGCGTGATCGCCGACAGCTCCGACAGCGACTCCTGCGTCTCACCGGCGATGCGCGCACGCACCTGACCCACGCGCCGCTGGACGAACAGCAGGAACGGCATGAGCGCGACGGCGATGAGGGTCAGACGCCAGTCGATGAGGATCATCGCCACAAGAGAGGCGATGACCGTGACGGCGTTGCCGAGGATGCTCGTCACCGTATTGGTCAAGACCCCCGAGACGCCCCCCACGTCGTTCTGCAGGCGCGACTGGATGACGCCCGTCTTCGTGCGCGTGAAGAAGCCGAGCTCCATGTTCTGAAGGTGGTCGAACAGACGCGTCCGCAGGTCGCCCGTGACCCGGTTCCCCACGGTCGCGGTGAGCCAGGTCTGGCCGACGTTGAGCGCCGCAGAGACGAGGAAGAGGCCGATCATGACGCTCACGAGGAACGCGAGGAGCCGCAGGTCGGGCGGCGACCCGTCGACGGGGAAGAGCGCGTCGTCGAAGATGCGCTGCACCAGCAGGGGCGGGATCACGGCCACCGCCGCACCCACCACCACGAGGAGCGCCGTGAAGGCGATGCGACCGCGGTAGGGCCGGAACAGGTCGATGACGCGGCGCCCGAGGTTCTGCACGCGCGGAGCCTGGGCGTTGCGACGACGCTGCACGTCCGCGTCCACGCCGCGGAACATGCTCCCGCCCATCCCCATGCTCATGCTCGTCAGCCTACGTCCGACCGCCGACACCGAGCGCCGGGCCGGCGATGTCGGATGCCCTCGATAGGGTCGCTAACGAACGACCTTTGATCGGTTGTCTCGATATCGGAATATCCGAGTCCGCGCACCCGTTGTGTTCGTCGCAGTCGCCCACCGTGGCGCCACGAAGCCCCCCGCACGTAAAGGACCTCGTCATGGCCGCCACCGGCACCATCCCCGTCTCCCCGAAGAGCACCGCTTCCTCGTCGCCGCAACGCTCCGGCCCCGTCATCGCTCTGCTCGTCGTCGCGGCATTCGTCGTCATCCTCAACGAGACCACCATGTCCGTCGCCCTGCCGGCGATCATGGCGGACTTCGGAGTGAGCGCCGCGACCGGCCAATGGCTCACCTCGGCGTTCCTGTTGACGATGGCCGTCGTCATCCCCCTGACCGGCTTCCTCCTCGAACGCTTCCCCATCCGCGTCGTCTTCTTCAGCGCGATGGGCGTCTTCGCGCTCGGCACCCTCGTCGCCGCGCTCGCGCCCGCGTTCGGGGTCCTGCTCGCGGGCCGCATCGTCCAGGCGATGGGTACGGGCGTGATGATGCCGTTGCTGTTCACGACGGTCCTCAACCTCGTTCCGGCGAACAAGCGCGGCCGCGTGATGGGCGTCGTCACCATCGTCATCGCCGTCGCACCCGCCGTGGGGCCGACGGTATCCGGGCTCATCTTGTCGGCGCTCACCTGGCACGCGATCTTCTGGCTCATCCTCCCCATCGCCCTGGTGTCCATCGCTCTCGGAGCACGCTGGGTCCGCAACGTCACCCAGACACGCCCTGACGCGCGCTTCGACGTGCTCTCGGTCGTCCTGTCGGCGGTCGGCTTCGGCGGCCTCGTCTACGGTCTCAGCGCCATCGGAGAGTCGGCATCCGGGCACGCGTCCGTGCCCGTGTGGATCCCGCTCGTCGTCGGCGTGGTCTTCGTCGCCGTGTTCGTCGTCCGTCAGCTCCGTCTGCAGCGCTCCGACTCCGCTCTGCTCGACCTGCGCGTCTTCCAGAGCCCGTCGTTCCGACTCGCCGTGCCCCTGGTGGCGATCGTGATGGCCGCGCTGTTCGGCTCGCTCATCCTCCTGCCGATCTTCCTGCAGCAGGCGCTCGGCCTCAGCAGCCTCACGGTCGGTCTCATGCTGCTCCCGGGCGGCGTGCTCATGGGCGTCATGGCGCCGATCGTCGGCCGCCTCTTCGACCGCTTCGGACCGACGCCGCTCGTCATCCCGGGCATGGTGATCGCGGCCGCTGTGCTCTGGACGATGGCGCTGACCTTCGGCCAGGGCACCCCCATCTGGTGGATCGTCACGGTGTACCTCGCCCTAAACCTGGGGCTGGGCCTCGTCTTCACGCCGCTCATGACGTCCGCGCTCGGCTCACTCCCCCGCCGTCTCTACTCTCACGGCAGCGCCGTGGTGGGTACGGCGCAGCAGGTCGCCGGAGCCGCGGGCACGGCCGGTTTCGTGGCCATCATGACGGTCTTCTCGAGCACCGCCCTCGCCGGTGGCGCCGACCAGGCCGGTGCCGTCGCGTCCGGCGTGCACGCATCGTTCCTCGTCGGCGCGGTGATCGCCACCGCAGCCGTCGTTCTCGCGTGCTTCGTCCGCAAGCCCGCGGAGGGCGAGGAGACGGACGCCCCCGTCAGCGTCCACTGATTCTCGTCAAGGCGGGCGCGGCCCTACGGTCGCGCTCGCCCGGACCGTACGCAGCTGGACTCCGCGGGGAGTCTTACCTCATTGCGGGTCCGGTGACGCTGAACGGCGTCGGGACATGCTCGCCTGCCGACGCGGACTCAGAGAGAGCAGGAACCGCCGCCGCAGCACTGCGACGCGGACGGCTTCTCGTCGTTCTCGGTCTCGACAGCGGGGGCGTTCAGCAGTGCGATCAGCGGCTTGGACGAGGCGGCCGTGTCGGACGTGGTGTCAGCGGACATGCGCTCCATGCTACGCCTGCGCGTGAGGGCCCGGGCCGGGCGTCCCCGCTAACGCTGCATCGCGGCATCCGCAACCCCCGCCCCTCCCCGCGAGCCGCTTCCTAGCGTGGAGATCCCGACCGAGAAAGAAGGGCTTTCCATGACTGATCTCAACGGCAAGCGCATCGCGTTCCTGCTCACCGACGGTTTCGAGGACAGCGAACTCACCAGCCCGTGGGATGCCGTGACCTCCGCCGGCGCCGAGGCCGTCCTCGTCTCGCCGAGCGAGGGCAGCATCACCGGCGAGAAGGGCCACAAGCAGAAGGTCGACCTCTCTGTCTCGAGCGCCTCCGCGGGCGACTTCGACGCCCTCGTCCTCCCCGGCGGCGTGCAGAACGCCGACGACATCCGCATCGTGAAGGACGCGGTGTCATTCACCCGTGACTTCTTCGACCAGCACAAGCCGGTCGCGGTCATCTGCCACGGCGGGTGGATCCTCACCGAGGCCGATGTGCTGAAGGGCCGCACCCTCACGAGCTACCCGACTCTGCAGACCGACCTGCGCAACGCGGGGGCGACGTGGGTCGACGAAGAGGTGCACGTCGACCAGGGTCTCGTCTCGAGCCGCAACCCCGACGACCTTCCCGCGTTCAACGCGAAGCTCGTCGAAGAGGTCGCGGAGGGGAAGCACTCCGGCCAGACCGCCTGAGCCCGCTTCCGACGAAGGCCCCGGACCACGGTTCGGGGCCTTCGTCGTCCGCTCCGGCGTGCGTGTCCCCGCACGCGGGGCCGCAGCGGACGGCACGGCGACGACTTGGGTGGCAGTACCCGACTCTCATGCGCTACGAGCGCACCGTTACCCGGATCAGTCGCTCGCCGGCAGTGTCTGACACGAGGGACACCACTGGCCCCCGCCCTTCGTTCCGGGGATGTCCTCGATCACGCCGCCGCAGTCCGGGCACGGTTCGCCCGTGCGTCCGTGTACGCGCATCGACGCGACCTTCGCCGCCTTCTGCTCCGCGATCGGCACCCCGCGTCGGGCGAGGACCGCGGCCGCCAGGGTGTCGTGCAGCGCGTGGTGGAGCCGCGTGATGTCGTCCTCACTCAGCGCCGAGGCGTGCGCCGTCGGTGCCAGCCGAGCCGCGAACAGGATCTCGTCCGAGTACGCGTTCCCGACCCCGGCGAGCGTCTCCTGCTCCTGCAGCAGTGCCTTGAGCTGCTTGCGCCGACGCCCCAATGCGGCGGCGAGCATGTCTCTCGAGTAGCGCGGATCCGCGGCATCCGGTCCGAGCTTCGCGACCGAGGGCACCTCGTCGGCTGCATCGACGACGTGCAGCTGGACCGAGAGCCACTCGCCCGCATCGGTGATGCCCAGGATGCCGTTGTCGAAGGCGATGCGCGCGATCACGGCCGCGCCCGGCGCCGCGTCCTCCTCTGGCTCGCCAGCGGCGCTCCACGTCGCCCAGCCAGCCCGACCGAAGCCGATCCCCAGATGTACGCCGTCGAAATCGAGGTCGATGTGTTTCCCGTGACGCGTGACCGCTGTCACCGTACGACCGACGATCTCGTCGAGCGGACGCGCGCGGGTCTTCCACGCGCGCCCCTCGACGAGTTCGACACCCGTGACCGCCCGGCCGCTCAGGCGCTCGCTCAGGAAGTGCGCGAGCGCGTCGACCTCGGGAGCCTCAGGCACGGGTCATCGCGATCAGGACTCCGACGACGCCGGAGGCGTGGTCGGCGCCGGGTACGAGCGGGTCGAGGCGGGCTCGCCCGCCTGCTGCGCCTGCGCGAAAGAGTCCGCCACGACACGGCCCTGGATGATCTGGGTGAGGTCGATACCGGTCGCCGCGCGCACGGCCTCGAACGATGAGCGCAGGCCCGTCGCCGACTCGGCCGCCAGGTGACCGCTCGCGCCCTCTCCGCCGAGCACGGTGATGTTGCCGACGCGGTCGTAGCCCTTCGCGAACTCGGCCATCATCGGCACGAGCGCCTCGAGCGCGCGCTGCGCGAGCAGGGCCTCCTGGTTGTGCGAAAGAGCCTCGGCCTCGGCGCGGATCGCTTCGGCACGGGCCTCACCGGCGAGGCGGACGGCCTGGGCGTCGGCTTCGGCGCGCACGCGGACAGCAGCTGCTTCCTGCTCGGCGATCTCGGCACGGGCCTGGGCCGCCTTGATCTGCGCGTACGCCTCGGCATCGGCGTCCTTCTGGCGCTGGTACAGGTCGGCGTCGGCGACGCGCGAAACCTCGGACTCCAGGCGGGCCTGCGTGTTCTGCGCCTCCTGCTGCAGGACGGCCTGGCGACGCTCGGCGCGGGTCAGAGCCTCGGCCTGCTCTGCCTCGGCGTTGGCCCGACCGACCTCGGCCTTGGCCGCGGCGCTATTCTTGTCGAGCTTGGTCTGCTCGATCAGGTTCGCCTCATCGGTGGCGATCTGGCGGGCGCGGATCTCGCGGACGGCGTTGATGCGGGCGACCTCGGCCTCACGCTTGACGCGCTCGACCTCGGTCGCACCGAGGGCCGAGATGTAGCCGTTGCTGTCGGTGACGCCTTGAATCTGGAAGGAGTCCAGAATCAGTCCCTGCGACGACAGGTCGCCCTTGATGCCCTCGGCGATCTGGTCCGAGAGTCGCTGACGATCGCGCATCAGTTCTTCGACGGTCAGTGTCGCGACGACGCCGCGCAAGGCACCTTCGAGCTGCTCGGTCGTGAACTGCTCGATCGCTTTGTCCTGGGAGGCGAAACGCTCGGCCGCTCGACGCACCTGTTCGGGGTCGGAACCGATCTTCACCAGGGCCACGCCGCTGACGTTGACAGTGACGCCGTTCGACGACTGAGCCGTGGGCTCCATCTTGATCTGACGTGCGCGCAGCGAGATCATCTCGCCGCGCTGCGTCAGCGGATTCACGATGGCGCCGCCACCGGTGATGACGGTGATGCGCGAGGACTCCCCGTCGGCACCCCTCTGCCGCTTTCCGACGATGACCAGCGCTTCGTCGGCCTTGGCAACGCGGTACCACCCGCGTATCAAGCCCGCGATGATCAAGAGGACGACGACGACAACGACGAGTGCGATGACCACGACGATGCCGATCGCCCCCAGAGCAGCAAATTCCATGGTTCTCCTTCGACAGGCGCCGCGAACCGCGGCGCGGGGGAATTCCCTCCAACCTATCCGGGCGCCTTCGGGCGCTGTCCACCCCTTCTGCGCATGATTCTCGTCCCCGGCGGGGTGGGGAGGAGCGTACCGTTGAGAGTGGGCGGCCCGAACCGCCCCAGAAGGGTCCCCCATGAAGATCGTTTCGTCGCAGGACTGGCGAGATGCCATCCGCTTCGATGCTCCCGTGCTCGTCGCGGAGGTCGTCCCCGGTGAAGCCACCCGCTGCGTCGCCTGCGGCACCGACGGTCCGCTGTACGAGCGCACCGAGCTGTGGGCGGTCAAGCACCGCCACCCGAAGCACCACGGCGGCTTCGTCCGCTTCTACTGCGAGGCGCACAAGCCGGCCGCTCCCCCGCCGCCGCCCGCCCCGACGATCGAGGCCCGCCGCGCCCGCGCCGCGTCGGCTCCGAAAGAACGCCGCGCTCCCAGCCTCAAGCCCACCCCGATCACCGATCGCCCCACGCGGGCGATGTGCCCCGACTGCTTCGTCGAGGTCTCGGCCGGTGGCGACTGCGGGATGTGCGGCGCCCAGGTCCTCTGACCGCTGAGACGACGAACCGCCCCGGAAGACTCCGGGGCGGTTCGTCGTCTCGGGGATCTCAGCGGGCCGAGATGGTCCACCCCGCCTCGTGCGAGGCGCCGGGGTCGAGAGATACGACGCCCGTGTCGAAGTCGTAGGCGTCGTCGTTGAAGGCGTCGGGCGCGCACGTCATCGGCTCGACGGCCAGGCCGGCGCGATGACCGGGGGTTCCGGGGCCGTCGGGCAGATCGGCGGTGTGGATCTGCACCCAGGCGCATTCCCCGGCCCAGCTCATCGCCACCCCCGTGCCCGACGGGTCGGTGACCGTCACGGTCGCGCGGCCGTCGGCATCCCGTATCAGTTCCGTGTACGCGTGGTCGATCTCGACGGGGCCGAGCACGCGCTCCTGCCGGAAGTCGAAACGCTCCGCGTCCGAGGTGACGGATGCCAGGGCCACGGGCGAGAGGCGGTCCGGCGTGACCTCGAGCACGGTGTCGGCCGGAAGCCCGAGCGTCCACTCGTCGAGCGCCGCGGGACCGGCGACGAGATACGGGTGCGGGCCGGTGCCCCACGGCGCCGGTGTGTCCGACAGGTTCGTGGCACGAACGGTCTGCGTGAGGCCGTCGGTATCCAGACGGTAGGTGGTCGAGACCACCAGCCACCAGGGGTACCCGGCCTGCGCGGTGATGGTCGCCGTGAGGGTGACCGCGTCATCCGATGCCTCGAGCACGTTCCAGTCCACCCACGACAGCAGTCCGTGCAGCGCGTGGCCGCGGTTCGGCTCGGTCAACGGCAGCTGATGCTCGAGACCGTCGAAGTGGTGGATGCCGTCGACCACCCGGTTCGGCCAGGGCGCGAGGGTCGTGCCGCGGTAAGCGGGGCGCAGCTCGTCGGCGTCGAAGGGGACGACGAGGTCGCGGCCCTCGTGAGTGAGAGAACGGAGGGAGGCACCGACGCTCGCGATCGCGGCTTCGTAGCCGTGGGCGCGCAGGACGACGGGGGTGCCCGAGATCACGGTGGGAGTCTCGGTGGGAACGGCAGCGGTCATATCGCCATTATCGCGGCCGGGGCGGCTGCACACCGTCCGCCGGTTTTCATCCGGACAGACGAAATGCCCCCGACCGCGCGGGTCGGGGGCATTTCGGGGAGGGCGACTTACTTGAAGGCGTCCTTGACGTCTTCGCCGGCCTTCTTGACGTGAGCCTTGGTCTGGTCGGCCTGGCCCTCGGCTTCGAGGCGCTCGTTGTCGGTCGCCTTGCCGGTGGCTTCCTTCGCCTTGCCAGCAATGTTCTCCGCAGCGTTCTTGATCTTGTCGTCGAGTCCCATAGTCGGCTCCTCCCGTGTGGTCTTCGGGTATCTCCCGATGTGCCTACACGCTAAGCGGCGGGTCCGGAGCGGGCAGGGGGCTTGAAATCCACGTCGCCGTGAGGCACGGATGCGAATAGGTTCGTGATGTGGGGAACTGTGGGGACATCTCGTGAGCACGCTTGCCGATTTCGACGATCTTCTCGAGGAGGCGCCCGACGGGCCCGTGCGCAACGGTCGAGCGGGTCGCGTCGTCCTGATCGTCTTCCTCGTCGTCACGCTCCTCGTGCTCGGCGGGGGCGGCGGATACGTCTGGTGGGCGTCCGCCGCGGCTCTTCCCGCACCGACCGTCGTCTCGCAGACGCCGACCGCGAGCGCCGGGGCGCCGGCATACCTCGCCATTCCCTCCGGTGGCGAGACGCTGCTGCGAGTAGACGGGGGCGCCGACTACCTGGGTGCCGACGCCGCGCAGTCCTTCGCCGCAGCGGGCGGCAACGACGCGCGCTCACTCGCGAGCATCTCGAAGCTCATCACCGCACTCGTCGTGCTCGACGCCCACCCACTGAACGGCCCCACGGACCCTGGGCCGACCATCTCGTACACCGAGGCCGACACCGACCTGTACGACCAGTTCTACGTTCAGGGTGCGGTCATCGCACCGATGCCCGATGGCTTGAAGCTGTCGCTGCACGACTCGCTCACGACGATGCTCCTCCCCTCGGCCGCAAACTACGCCGTCGCCATCGCCCGGTGGGGCTTCGGCTCCGAGGGGGCCTACGTGTCGGCGGCACGCTCGTGGCTCGGCAAGAACGGTCTGAACGACACCCGGATCGTGGATGCCACGGGCATCGACTCCCGAAATGCCAGCACCCCCAGCGACCTTCTCGCGCTCGCGAAGATCGCGGAAGCGAACCCCGTCATCGCACAGATCGCCGGGACCCGGTCAGCGCAGATCACGGGCGCGGGAACCGTCACGAACACCAACGACCTGCTGGGGACGCTCGGGGTCACCGGCCTCAAGACCGGCAATCTCGGCGACGGCACCTTCAACCTGCTCTTCACCTCGACGCTCGACGTGGGCATCGGTGCTCCCTTGAAGATCACGGGTGTCCGACTCGGCGGCGAGACCCATGACAGCACCGACGCCGATGTGCGGGGGCTGCTTCAGAGCATCAGCGACGGGTTTCACGACATCCCGCTAGGCACCGTCGGCGACACCCTCGGAACGATCTCCACACCGTGGGGATCGAGCGCGTCGCTCGTGCTCGCTCAGACCACGAAAGTGCGCACCTGGTCGGACACCCCGGTGGCGGTGACCCTCGACACGACGACGCCCCAGAACTACGCCGACGGCGAGGTGGTCGGATCGGTGACGTGGACCGCGGGGCCGAAGACGACCTCGTCCGCCGTCAAGATCTCGGGCGCGATCGAGGAACCCACCCTCTGGTGGCGCCTCACGCACCCGAGCGAGCTGGGCTGATCGTCCGAGGGCGCACCCGTTCGTCGAGAACGCATGACGTGGATGCCGAAAGGCGGCGGTCTCGTCGAACGAGTGCGTCCTCGGCCCGTTGATGGCGAACCACCCCGCAGGTAGCGTTCGAGGATGCGGTGGACGATTCCCTTCCTGGCGGCGACGGTGGCGTCCGTTCTCGTCCTCAGCGCCTGCGCTTCGCAGCCGGCCCCGGAACCGACGACGACCGAGGCGGCCCCACCGACGTTCACGCCGACGGTGAAGCCCACTCCCGCCGAGTCCTCCACGGGGCAGGAGGTCCCCGCGAGCGACGCCGTGCTGATCCTCGACCTCGACGGCGCCTCGATCGCGGCGGGTTCGACGCTCGAGTATTCGATCACCGCGGTCGATGCGTGGTCGGTCGCTCTGGGTGTCGCGCCGAGCCGGTCGGCGGTGCAGGGCCCGTATGGCGAGACCGGGACCTTCACCGCGCTCGGCTGGTCCGGGTTCACCCTGACCGTGCCGGACGACGGGTCGACACGCGGCGCCTCCGTCCGCGTCTCCACACCCACGGTCGCCGGACACCCGGTGGTCACCAGCGGAGGCGTCGGTGTCGGCTCCACCCGTGCCGAGGCCGTCGCGGTGGGCGCCACGGAGGGCTTCGACTCCTCCGAACTGCGGATGGACACGCGCGACGCGCCCGGAACGCAATCGTCCCAACGCCCCGGCGAGGTCGGCCGCGAGTACGTGAAGCTCGTCCTCGAAGGAGACTCCGTGGTGCAGATCATCCTGCCGGCGAACGACTTCGGCGACATCTGAAACGGCGCCCTCCTAGGCTGACCCCATGACCGCCCTCTCCCCCGCCCAGGTCGATCGCGCTGTCGGCGCCGTGCTCGTCTCCGCCGCGGGCGACGCCCTCGGCTCGGCGTACGAGTTCGGTCCCGCGCTCGCCGACGACGTCGTCCCCGCCTTCGGCCGAGGCCACTTCGGCCACGGCGAGCGCGAGTGGACCGACGACACGAGCATGGCCGTCCCGGTCCTCGACGAGCTCGCCGCCGGGCACCGACTCGAGGACCCCTCGTCGCTCGAGACCATCGTCCGTCGCTGGCAGGAGTGGGCCCGCGATGCCCTCGACGTGGGAGCCCAGACGCGCCAGGTCCTGTCCCGCATCCCCGCCGGCGGACGAATGGATGCCATCACCGCGGCCTCCCGCGCCGTGCACGACGCGTCGGGTCGCAGCGGCGGCAACGGCTCCCTTATGCGCACCGGGCCCCTTGCTCTCGGCTACCTCGATCGTCCCCGCGAGGAGATGGCCGCGGCGGCCGGTGCCGTCGCCCGCCTGACCCACTGGGAAGACGACAATCTCGACGCGTGCGCCCTGTGGTGCGGGGCCATCCGCCACGGCATCCTGAACGGTGAACTCGACGTGCGCGCGCAGCTCGATCTCGTTCCCGCGGAGCGGCGCGAGCGCTGGGCCGACCTCATCGATGCGACCGAGGGGACCCACCCGCGGGACTTCCGGGAGGCGAACGGCTGGATCGTCCGGGCGTTCCAGGGCGCGCTGGCGGCGGTCGCCGGGGCGGGCTCACCGCTCGATGCGATCGAGCGAGCCGTCCGTGGAGGAAACGACACCGACACGGTCGCCGCGATCGCCGGTTCTCTGGCGGGAGCGGTCTGGGGTGCCGCGGCGCTGCCGCCCTCTCACGCGGAGGGACTGCACGGCTGGCCGGGCATCGACGGCGCCGAGCTCTCGCGCCGGGCGCGGGCGGCCGTGGGGGCCTGACGTCAGAGCGATGTCGCCACGCTGAATACGGTGATCAGAATCCCCGCTGGAACGAGCACGGCGGCCGCAGCGATCCCGATGCCTATCCACACCCAGCGCGGCAGGCTGCGCTTCAACCGGCGCCCCTGCGGACCCACGGATGCCGACAGCCCAGGCGTCGCGCGATCGTCGCTGTATCCGTCGGTCTGCGTCCACGCCTTCCGGCCCACCGTGGCCCGGATGCGGGCAAAGCGCTCCCATACAGCGGGGTTGTGCAGGTCGAAGCCGCCCGGGCGGTAGACGATGAGCATGTCGTCGCGCACCTCGACATCGAGATCGCCCGTCTCATCGATCAGCAGGGCCATGAGATCGGGCGTGAAGACGTAAAGAGCGTCGCGCTCGTAGCCCTTCGGCGCGAAGAGATGGAAGTGCGTGTCGAAGTCCCCTTCGAGCGAGAGTCGCTGTTTCCGCTGCGGTTGATGCTGAAGAGACGACAGGATGCCGTTGTTGCTCCGCGCATCGAGCAGAAAGTGCGGCAGCTGCCGCGGCAGCCGGATCGCGAGATATCCCAGGTTGATGCTCCTGACGGGCACGTTCACCGACACGCTCGTCCGGATCGTGAAAATGCCGTTCTGTCGAACGTTCTCGGCCTTCCTCGCCCCGCCGACTATGCGCCCGACCTCCCAGTCCGGTCCGGCGACGCGGTCCTGGACATTTCCCGCCGTGGCGTACTCCCACATATCGCCCGAGAGCGCGGGCGGCTCGGCGGTCGGCTGGTAGGTCCAGCCGTTCACCGCAGCGTAGGAGGCAATGTCTTCGATGCGGGCGTGCTCAGGGGTGGTCACGTGCCTGACCCTAGCGGTCACTCTTCCGACCAGGACGCCTTCGCGGCGCGTTGCGATGGTCAGCCAGCACCCCGCCCCTCCATCACGGCCACGAAGGGCTGCGCGAGGGCTGCTCGCCGGGTCCGCACCCTCACGGACCGCCCTAGGCGGGCCGAAAGTCAATCACCGTCGCCCCCGAGCGGCCACGGCTCGTACTGCACGTCGGCGAACTCAGCGACTTCCGCTTGCGGACGCTTCGCGATCTCCACACCGGCTTCTCGCCACGCTTCGCGAGCAGAGTCGCTCTTCCACCCGTCGAACGGGTCGAACTGGGACTCCCACAGCGTGTTCCACTCGCCGATCGCGCCCGTCAGCGCATCGGAGAGCCCGTACATGGCGGGGGTCGTCGTGTACCCGACATCCCAGGTGGACGTCGAGTTCTCCCACAGCGGCCAGTCGCGCGAGTAATCGGGGAAGAGACGGATGACACGACGAGCAGATGGGGTACTCATCACGGCGACGAGAACATACCCGCGGTGCGCGGACTCATTCTGCGTCCCTCTCCACGTCCTCGCTGAGGAAGGCCGTGCCATAGACGTGACACCCGAGGACACTCAGTGCGTCGAGCAGGTCGGGCTCGAGAACGAATCCCCCCTGTGTGCTGTCGGAGTCTCCCGACCACCAGATGACGGTTTCTCCGCCTGCGCGAAGCTCGGCGAGTCGGTCCTTGACGGGCAGCAGGCGTTCCACCAGCTTCCTCAGTGCTGAGAACCCTGTCTCGTCCTCCCCGTTCGCTTCCGGCGATTCCTCGTGAAGACTCCAGAACGTACGTTGATACGTCAGGTACTGCGGCTTCATGTTTCGGCCGGCGCGCCCGGACGGAGTGAGATCGCCGACATCTCCGGCGCTTTCCGGTTCGATCCCCAGCATGTGGCTGATCTGCGCCACCGTGTACGTGTCGCTGTGCACGCTCAGGGATGCTCGGTTGTTCCGGATCATGGGCGCAACGTTATCGCGCGGGCCGACTGAGCATTCCGCCCCGCCGCCGTCGTCCGCCGGGAAGTCACGATCCCGCGGCTGTCACAGCGGCGGGGTGTGTGCACGGCTCGGAACGGACCGATCGCCGCGTGCGGGGCGGCCCGAACTGGCTCTCCGCCTCGCCTTCGCGAGCGACTCAGTTGTTGAAGCGGAACTCCACCGAGATACGCTCTCAAAACACCTATGCTTGAACCATGACGAAGAGGGCTGTGCTGTACCTCCGCATCTCGAAGGATGCCACGGGCGACGGCGCTGCGGTCGACCGCCAGCGCGACCTAGCGACGGCCCTCGCGAAGGAGCGCGGCTACACCCTCACAAGGCACGACGAGTACGTCGACAACTCGGTGAGCGCGTCCAAGATCAACGTGGTGCGTCCGGACTACCAACGCCTGAAAGCCGACTATGAGGCCGGGAAGATCGACGCCATCTTCTGCTATGACCTGGACCGCCTCACGCGTCAGCCCAGGGAGCTCGAGGACTGGATCGACGCTGCGGAACGCCGCGGGCTCGCCATCATCACCTTGAACGGCGAGGCCGACCTGACGACAGATGGCGGGCGAATGTACGCCCGCATCAAGGTCACGGTGGCCAAGGCGGAGATGGACCGGAAGAGTCGCCGTCAGAAGGACGCGAACCTTCAGCGGGCTGCACGTGGCGGGGTCCCGAAGGGAACCCGGCTCACTGGCTACGACACGGATGGCAGGGTCATCCAGAGTGAGGCTCACGTGGTCGAGCGCATCTTCCGGGAGTTCACCCGTGGCAAGAAACTCGTGAACATCGCGAAGGGGCTAGAGGCTGACGGGGTTCTGAGCCGTGGCGGAGGCGCGTGGACTGTATCCAGCGTGCGCACGGTCCTGACGAACCCTCGCTACGCCGGTCGGCGGATGCACCTCGGCAAGGTCGTCGCCGGTCCCGACAAGGCCAAGTGGACACCCATCGTCACCGAGACCGTCTACGACCGGGCCCAAGGCATCCTGTCCGACCCGAACCGCAAGACGAACCGCGTGGGCACCGCGAGGAAGTACCTGGGCGCGGGTCTCTTCCAGTGCATCCTGTGCCGCGTTCCCGTTCGCACGAACGGACAGCGTTACGCCTGCCCGGAGTGTGGGCGCGTGCGAACCATGGGCCCCATCAACGACGTGGTCGTCTCGGCCATCGTGGACCGGCTACGCAAGCCCGACATGCTCGCCCGGATGGCCACTCCCCTAGACGAGGCCGAAGATGCCCGCCTCGCTAGCGTCATCGCAGACGCACGCGCGCTCCTCTCCAACATCGAGAACGACTACGACGAGGGCAACATCGACGGCAAACGATATGCCGCTGCGCATGAGCGCACCTCCGCGAAGCTCCAGGCCGCGCTAGAGGCCCGTGCCGCGCTCGCCGGGGGCGATGCCCTCGGACGGCTGGCGACAGCCCCTGACCCCGGCCAGGCGTTCCTCGACGCCGATCTGGATCTGCGCCGATCCATTGTCGACGCCTGCATGTTCGTGCTGATCAAGCCAGGAAGGCAGGGAGCACGAGGTTTTGACCCCACCGACGTGGTGTGCGCCTGGCGTCGCACCCAGGTAGGCGAGACGATCTCCCCCGTTGTACCTGCGACCGTCGTCGAATCCCTGGTGTGAGCGAAGAGAGAGTGACCATAATCGACGAGTCCAAGATCCGGAAGCCATCGGCCCGCTGAATCCGAGGGCGCTGGAGGTGAAGCGGAGGCAGCTGCTGAGGACGCAAGGGCAATACATGGCTGCACCACGAGCTGCACGTATCTCAGCGGAGAGGTCCCGTGGCCCCTGAGGTGCTGCTCAGCCCCTCAGATCGCCGGTTGTCTCCTCCGGCTCGCCCGCGGTGCGTCCGTCGAGGAGCGCTGCCAACTGCTCCGCGTTGTCGAATAGGGGAACCGATCCAGCGACCATCGGCTGGGCGGCCTTGGCCTTGGGCTTGGGCATCGCGGCTTTCGCGGCCCTCGTCGCTATTGAGATGTGGACGTTCTCTCGTCCAAGACCTGCGCGACCTCGAAGGATTCGCCACGAACCATCTGCTGCCCGGGTGACCAAGCCCGCGGTCTTCAAAAGGTCCAGCGCTCTCTGGACATCTGCGGTGCGTCCCTGCCCATACTGCATCCGGAGGACCGCTGTAATGTCCTCCACGGTGGTGGTAAATACCTCCCTCGGTTCTGCGTGCATCACTGGGAAGACGCTGACGATGAGACGCGTCGCGAGATACAGAGCGGGCACCGGATCGTTGCAGAACGCGTATTGCACTTTGTTCTGCGCAAAGTGCCCGGGCTTGACGACAAGTTGCGGCACGTCGAGCGACGCCAGCTTCAGGTCTCCGTGCGGGCGGAGAGTGCCGTTGATCGATTTATCGGGCCAGAGCTGGAAGACGTACTCGTCGGTCTGCTGGGCAAACTGCATGAGTGCGGGTCGTCCATCGGGCGAGTACCAGTGATCGGTGTTGTCGAGTCGCTCGGAGAAGACGCGCTGAACCGCGTCTCCCGCCGTTTTCATTGGAGTGAGAAAGAGGACGTCCACACCCTTCACGGGGACCATGCCCCCGGTACCGTCTGGTAGCTCTGTGATCTCCGAGTAGTTCAGGAGCTGACGGCAAAGCTTTTCGACGGAGTTCTCGTGTCGCGCGATGTTCGCGATCTCGGCGACGAGACCGGTGCCATCCTTGAAGAGCACGGTGAAGTCAGGAGTGATCTTCGTCTCGGTGTCGCCCACCCGAATCTTGACGGTGGGGTAGCGCTCGAAGTGAGCGACAAGGTCGGGGAGTTCTTTCGTGTCGGTGTAGAGCCAGTGGAACGCAGAGACGACGTCCACGCTGCGGTCGTACAACTCGTACTCACGCAGCGTCGCGGAGTCGGGCTGCGGCTTGGGCGCGTCTGCCATCTGCTGCTCAGCCGATCAGCTCTTCGATAGACACGCGCTCACGCTCTGGTGGGTCGGCGATTGACGACGCGCCAAACCGCTCACCAAGCGCCTGAGCCACACGAGCGACGGCATCCTGCGACGCGCGGTACCCCGGGTAGATCTGAATCGAGTTGGCCTCGGTCACCACGATGTCGAAGTTGGACCCGTCGCGTGAGTCGAAGAGCGCGAAGTGCAAATATGGGTTGCGATGGAAGACAGCTACTTCGGTGTGCGGCATCTGGGATACGACATCCAGGAGTAGGCCCGTCTCCTCCCTCGTATTGAACAGGTTTGCAGACAGGTCGATGCTGAGCGCGTGGAGTTCGTCGTCCACGCCCTGCCGCGCCCTGTTGGACACCAGTTGCCGTCTGACAGCAGCAGCAGCAGCCAGGGGACATAGGACGTTGTCAACGAAGTAGCGCGGCTGTCCGCCGTAGAAGGTTGCGCCCGCGATGCGGCGGATCTGTAGGGAGACCTCGTCGGACACCATGCTCATGGTGCGCACGACGCCGCCCTGATCCTCGATGTCGTCCACCGCCTGCTGCGGCGTGGGACGAGACTGAGAAAAGCCACGCGTGATGGACGAGTGGTCCTCTGTCTTTCGCGCCGTCAGTCGCGATACGAGGATCGGACTGTAGCGCCCCAGATCCGTCGCTATTGTGAGGAAATCGGCGTGGTTTAGGAAGCACCGCGAGACTGACTGACGCGCAGACAAGGCGCGCTCCAGCTTGTCCCAACGCTTGTCCGTCCGGGGCTGCCCTGATGCTATGTGAAAGACACCTTCGTGCCCCGTCGTGAATGCCGCTGCCGCCCACTGTCCGTCTGCGTCGGAGAGTTCGAGGACGACATAGTTCGGCCCGTGGTGGCGGCGAACCGCGACACCGGCGAGCTTCAGTTCGTCAAACGGGTGCTCTCCATCCGTGAAGACGGTTTCGACCGCGACGTGCGCGGAGTTTGTGTCACCCTTCGTGCGCACGATGGAGGAGACCAAGTCGATGGGCGCGCCAAGCTGCGCCTGCGCGAGCAGGACGTAGTCGAAGCCTTCAGGACCGTCCATCAGCTCTTCCCCGAAACGATCATGGCCCAGCACCCCCACCGGGTGCGGTTGTCCAAATAATACGGGTGGCGGACGAGCATGCTTGCACGGGCCTACCCGGCCAGTCCCTTGGCGGTCTCGCTGGTGACAATGGCGCGCACCGTCGAGGCGTACCACTTCCCACCCTTGGCTGTGGGGACGGCCTCGTTGTTCAGCGTGCGGGCGATGGCGTTCATCGACAGGCCGTCACCGCTCATCGCGATGACGCGCCGGTAGGTGGGCAGGAACTCGGCGCTCACAGAGCGACCGGCGCGACCGTTCGGCCAGCCCTCGGCCTTGCGCTGCGCCATGCCCTCCCGGGTACGCAGACCGATGATGCCACGCTCACGCTGCGCGAGGGCTGCATCCAGGTAGGTGCGGAACTCGCCGTCCGGCGTCGTGTCGATCTGCTCACCGCTCAGGATGATTCCCCAGCCCTTGCGCTTGCTGCGGCGCATGATTGCGTCCACGTCGCCGACATTGCGAGATAGGCGGTCCATACGCACCGCCATCAGCACCTGAGCCTTGTGCTTGTCGAGCAGATCCAGAGCGCGAGCGAGTTCGTCGCGACCCTGGAGGCTTTTGGCGCTCTTGCCCTCTTCGCGCACGACCTCGAACTCATAACCGCGGCGCAGAGCCTCGGCGGCGAGGGCCTGCTCCTGGGCCTCCAATGACGCGCCCTTGTCGGCCTGCTCCTCGGTCGAGACCCTGACGTAGAGGAGGGCCTTCGTGGCGCGGTCGATGCCGGTACTCATGACTGAAGCATACATTAAAGGTTCCTTTTATGTATAGAGGTGCTCCGAAAACGGCTCAGGCACCCACGAGTCGCCCCATGGCTTTGGCGTTCATCAACCCGCTGGATCGGTTCCCGCGGCGCACCTGACCGGCCACGATGCCGAACACGGGGAGCACGTTGCCGGTCTCGGCCAAGGCGCTGCACGGCGCGAGTAGAGGGCACCCGCGGCAGATCTCGGTCAAGGGCTCGGGGTCGCTGTCGTCCGCGATAAACCGCGCGTCTCCCGAGCACGCGGGCGTGGCGTCGAGCATGGCCGTCCGCAGGGCCGTCCATGCGGCGGTCGGGCTCGTCATCAGTCACCGTCCGTCGCGAACGCGCTCATGCCCACGAGGTAGGCGGGCGAGCCCTTCGGCACGAGGGCGTCGACCACGGCGTCGCCCTGGACGGTGAGTCGGTGCAGATCGCCGCCGACATGCCAGAAGGTGACGGCGGGGAAGACGCGCACGAGGGCGTCGCCCGGAACAGCCATGGTGAGAGCCGGACCCACGCCGACGACGCGCACGCCGTTCACGAGGGGCGCACCGGGAACATGGCCGCGTGAAACTCAGCGATCACGTCGCGAGGAAGGTCGACTAGCTCGACGAGATTCCCGGCGCTCGCGTTCGTGAATACGCGCAGGCGGTCGGCGGCGTCGAGGCAGAACATCATGCTCATGCCGTTGCTCGCCGTGTTCGTGCGTACCTGCCACGACGCCGGGATGCGGTGCGCTCGTTCGCCGAGGTACACGATTACGCCGGGGGCGGTGGCGGGCACGGGAGCGACCGCCACGAGACGGGCGTCTTTCGCTTCGGCGGCGCGCATGGCGACGTAGCGGTCTCGTGCGAGCTTGCCCATGTCGATGCGCTCGTCGGGGTACTCATCGACGGGGCTCTGAGGAGCCGCAGGAACCTGCTGGCGGGGCTGAGGGCGCGGGTTAACTCCCGAGTACCTGAATGGGCCGATCTTGGATGCTGCATGTCTAGGCATTACGTGCTCGCTTTCGTGAGGTGAAGGGGGCCCCGGACTCGGCCCGAACTCGCCAGCCGAAAGGTTTGTTCTGCCGACCATCGTCGGCGTTGAGGGTGTGTGATCCGAGCTCGGGGAGTCGAGGGGGCCCACCTCGCCGCTGACGATGACGGCGACGATGGCGAGGTGGGCCGGGGTGCTCGGATAGGCGGGAGAAGGGGTCGCCTTCCCGAGCGGGGCCGCGCCTGCTGGCCCGTGACCTCCAGCGGCGCGGTGTCTGTGGAGTTCGTGGATCAGGACGGGCGCGCGAGGCGGATCAGCGTCGCGAGGTCGGCGAGGGTGAGCACCGCGTACGCCTCGCTGATGTCGCGCTGCGAGCGCCACATGACGAGAGCCCCAGCGCCTGCACCAGACAGTCGGGCGGTGGCCGTGGCGGAGTCGAGGTCAGGCGACAGGCGCTGGTCGACGCGGGACGTGACCGTGACGGCGAGGCCTTCGGCGTCGATGTCGGGCAGCACGTCTCCGATGCCTTCCGAGATCTTCGACGGGCGAGCGTGCGTGGTCGTCGCGATGCCTTGCGCGTCCAGGTAGTTCGCCACGAGCGCGGTGGCGGCGGTGTGCCGCGCGCGGTTGCGATTCCCCACGGGAGCGCCCATCACTGGCCACCGTTCCCGAGGCTGGAGCCGCCGACGTAGGGGATGCCCATCGACGCCGCGGTGCGTCGCGCCTGATCCTCGGCGATGGCCTGGCGCTCGCTGGTCGTCATGGCGGTGTTCGACGACCAAGACGTGTTGGCCGCGGGCCCGTACTTGCGGTGCACCTCGGCCAGGGCCTGGCGGCGCTCGGCGTCGGTGGGCTTGGCATGCGCTTCGCGTCGGGCGATCTCTCGGGCCTCGGCCCAGACGGCATCCCCGTACGTCCAGGGCACGAAGTCGTCGGCGGGGCGTCCGGGGGCGAAGAGGATCTTCCCCTTGTAGAGGGCCTGCTGCATCTCGGGCTCGTGCACGAGGCTGACGCCGCGGTACTGGCCGTGACGGTCGCGACTGGCCTCGATCATCGCGGCGGTGACGATGAAGACCTGACCCGCGCGCAGGGGCTCGCCACCGCCGAACACGTCGCCGTTGTAGAGCACCGTCCCGGGAACGAGGCAATGCACCTCTTCGCCGGGCTGGGGAAGGCGGATCGTGGGACCGGGGTCATCGGCGCGCTCTGCTGCACGCTCGCGTGCTTCGCGCAGGCGGCGCTGGCCCACAGTCTCGTCGTCGGGAATGGTGTCGGTGCTCATGGCTTATGCCTCCAGCGTCGGGATGGAATCGGGAATCGAGTTGCGCACGTCGTCGGCCATGTCGCCCAGGCCCTCGGCGGCCAGGGCGTCGGCCACGCCGCGGGCAAGATCGGGGGATGCGCGAAGGGCGGCATCCAGGGCGCGGGCAATGCGCGCGACCTTGGTGCGGTCTGCGGCCACGTCGTCGTGGGTGATCTTGAATCGACCGGCGAGCGCTTCTAGAGCCCTGGTCTCGGCGTCGCCCAGGCGGGCACCCAGGGCGGGGTTCCCAGAGGCGTAGGCGGTCGCTCGTGCCGCGCGCGCGTCATCCGCGATCTCAGCCAGTCGCTCCACCAGGGCCAGGGGGCGGGTGCTCGGCGTCGAGGTCAGCGCGGCCTGGATGGCGGGACGAAGATGCCAGCGCAGGTGACGGTAGAGCGAATCGCGACTAAGCCCGAACTGTTGCACCAGTCGCGCAATGGGGACGCTCGCGACCAAGGCTCCGTCGATGTCCCCCAGGTCGACGTGGGCGCACACCGTGCACTGACGCCCGTAGAGCGTGTGCAGTGATTGGGGCTTGGCCAAGGTGTCCTCCGTGATGCTTCGGGAGGAGTATCGGCACAACAGGTTCTAGAGCGTCGTCGCGTCTTGATTCGGGCCCAGGTGGAGGGGTGTCGATGGGCTTATCGACGTGCTGGTCGCGGGTCTTCGGTGAGTGCGCGTTACGCGCTAACTCATGGTTTCAGTGCGTACGCGCTAACCCATGGTCGGGGTGCGGGAGAGTGCGCGTCACGCGCTAACCCTTAGTTCCGGATCTTGGAGTCCAGGACCCCGCGGGCCTCGTTGATGATGTTGCGGAGTTGGTTCGTGGTGTGGTCGCTGAAGGCATCTCGTGCGAGCCCACGTACGCCTGCTCGGCGTGCCAGCCGCAGGGCCTGCTGGCGGAGCCGTTCTCGCTCGTCGATGGCGTGCCCACGGGCTCGGTGCTCACGCTCGACAGTGAGGCGTCGGGCCATGAGGGCGGCGGTGGCCTTGTCGGCCTCGGCTTTCTGTGCGGCCAAGTCGGCGAACATCGCGTTCCAGTCGTCCTCGGTGTCGAACATGGTTCCTCCAGGAAGGCATAAGCCACGGTGGGAGCCCTTCGGACTCCAGAACGGGCGCGCCAGATTTCTGCCCGTTACCGGCTAAACATGTCCGGAGGGAGGCCACGACGAATAGCCCGCCACCCGAATGGGGGCGAACGACGTGTGACCCTGAGGGACCGCCTTCTAGACGACGGCGCGGTGTCGACTTCCGCTGAGGGTGTTTAAGTGCCGACAGCGACGAGAGAGTGCACCGTGGGGGCCTCGGACTCGTCACGCAGTACCGTACTCGTCTTGCGTTCCGCATGCAAGCATGCTATTTAATGCGCGTCACGCGCTAACCGTCTAGATCGTGGCATGGCGAAGGCCCCGCTCCAGGGGTTCGAGGACGAGTCGAGGCCACAGGGTCGGAGCGGGGCCTTTCCTCAGCATACGGCATTGATGGATGTACGCGCTAACCTGGGCTTTTGAGGCGCGTTACGCGCTAGCGGCAGTCTCGATTCGCAAATCCTGGATCCACAACCTTGTGCACAGGGTCGGCGGCTACTTTCCTCCGAACATCCGCCACGGTAGGACCATTCCTGGTAGCGGTAGGGCCTGCCCGAGCACGTGGACGACGACCTCCAGAGGAGTGCCGATATCGCTACTGCCGATCTTCAAGTCGGTCTCGACCAGCGGGGACTCGATCACCGGCTCGACGGGACCCTGCACGATGAGGGAGAGCGACCAACTCTGACCGCGTTTTAGAAGTCGCGGGCGGAGTTCGACCTTCGCCTCGCCGCTGCTCGCGTCCGGGCCGGGTGCGTACCAATCAGGCCCGCCCGCCGACGCCGTCACCCCGTAGGACTTGGCAGTGAACTTGATGACGATGGGTTTACCGGCGTCGAACGAGTCGGACGGTATGTCCTTCGGACCCGTGTTACGGAAGGTGACCGTCAACAGATGCGGGTCGGGGATCGGCACCCCGAGGTAGCGAACCTCTAGGAGCAGAGCCTGATCGTCGCCAGGTAGGAGAGGAACAGTTTCGACCGCATAGGTGAGGACAGCGCGTCGATTGCCCCATCGCCGCGTGGCCCAGATGGTGATCGGTATCGCCACCACCGCCACGATGAGGGCGGTGATCGCGACCGGATCGAGCGTCACGGTTACTTCGATCCGCCCGAGGCACTACCGGTGCGGAACTCGACCATGCGCTCGTCGAACTTCTCGGTCAAACGTCGCACGAAATCTGCCCAACCCCGCACTCCCCCGAGGGTCAGTGATCCAGGGGTCGTGCCCCGGTGCACAATTTCGCCACGCGTCGTCACGAGCTGCGAGATATCCTTTCGCACTGCGGTGTTCGCCTTCTTCTGCCAACTGATTGTCCGTAGGGGGCTGTACCCGAGCACCTGGAGGTATAGACCCTCGATACCGGGAACGCTTGCGGTGTTGAACCCAAAGCGTCCCTTCTCGTCACCTTCCACCCGCGACCGCACCAGTTCCAAGACCGCGGTACGCCACGAATCGCCCACGAACGCCCACGGATCGCCACTCTGATCCGACACCCACGACCTCAGTGCGTCCGGGAGTTCGCTGGGCGATCTGTTCTCGATCAGCCAACTCACCGTCTCCAGGAGCGCCTCTTCTACGTAGACCTCCCAAGCGGTATAACAAAGCGACGTGCCTGCCCGAAGCAGCGGTGCGTAACCTGGCCCCGCGGGCTTGCCCGGCTTGGGGTCCTTCTGGGCTGGATGGTGATTGAGCAACGAGTCAACGTCGGCCAGAAGATTGGTGGCGGCCTCCAACGCCGAGACTGGCGCGGTCACTTCGACCCGCCAGATGTATTTCCGATGCGGAACTCCACCACGTCGCCGTCCTGCATGACGTAGTCCTTGCCCTCGAGGCGTGCCTTCCCCTTGGAGCGGGCCTCGGCCACCGAGCCGAGCTCGACCAGGTCATCGAACGAGATGACCTCGGCCTTGATGAAGCCCTTTTCGAAGTCGGTGTGGATGACACCGGCGGCCTGCGGCGCCTTCGCGCCCTGCGGGATCGTCCAGGCGCGCGCTTCCTTGGGGCCGGCGGTGAGGTAGGTCTGCAGGCCCAGTGTGTCGAACCCGATGCGGGCGAGCTGGTCGAGGCCCGACTCGTCCTGTCCGGTCGACGCGAGCAGCTCGGCCGCGTCCTCAGGGTCAAGGTCGATGAGTTCCGACTCGATCTTCGCGTCAAGGAACACGGCCTTGGCGGGCGCAACCAGCGCGGCGAGCTCGTCCTTACGGGCCTGGTCGGTGAGGACGGCCTCGTCGACGTTGAAGACGAAGATGAACGGCTTCGCGGTAAGCAGTCCCAGCTCGCGGATCGGCGAGAGGTCGATTCCGGATGCCGACAGCAGCACGCCGCGCTGAAGGGCGTCTTGCGCGGCCTTCGCGGCTTCGAGCACCGAGGGGTCGAGCTTCTTGCCCTTGACCTCTTTCTCGTAACGGGTGATGGCCTTCTCGAGCGTTTGGAGGTCGGCGAGCTGCAGCTCGGCGTTGATGGTCTCCATGTCGTTGGCCGGGTTGACCGAGCCGTCGACGTGAACCACGTCGTCGTCGGCGAATCCGCGGACGACCTGGGCGATGGCATCCGCTTCACGGATGTTCGCGAGGAACTGGTTGCCGAGGCCCTCCCCCTCGCTGGCCCCGCGGACGATGCCCGCGATGTCGACGAACGACACCGCCGCCGGCACGAGCCGCTCGCTGCCGAAGACGTCGGCGAGCTTCTGCAGGCGCACATCGGGAAGGTTCACGACCCCGACGTTCGGCTCGATGGTGGCGAACGGGTAGTTCGCGGCGAGCACCGAGTTCTTGGTCAGGGCGTTGAAGAGGGTCGACTTTCCGACGTTGGGAAGGCCGACGATGCCGATTGCTAACTGTGACATGAGGGTTCGAGCCTACCGGGCAGATTCCCCCGCGCCGGACTTGTTATCCGTTCGGATACTGCGGTACGTTACCCATATGGATAACAACACCACCAGGTCGGTGGCGGTGAACGCGGAAGCGCGGCACGCCAGAAGATAAGCAGGGGACGACGGAGTCCCCGCCAACGGCAACACGATTCCCCCGCACACCACGCACGAAGGAACGCACCCAAATGCCCGAAATCACCGATCCCACCCCCGGCGACAGATCCGCCTGGCTTGAGTTGCCACAGAACCGGGATGACATCCAGTACGTCATCGGAGGCAACGCTGATGCGTACTGGGCCGAGATGGAGAAGACGACGGCTTGGGCGGTCTTCATCCTTGGGCGGCGAATCGGAGATGTCGGCTTGGCATTCAAGGACGCGTTGCTCGGATCCGCCGATAAACACCGCCCCGAGCAGTGAGGAATACACCCGTGGGAAACCACCACAGAAGAGCAACCGCCGCACACCGCGGCCACCGGATAAGCCCACCACTTATCAACCCCGGACTATAAGCCGAGCGCTTATCCCCCCGAAGTACAGCCCCCGTCTCGCCGAGCGGGGGCTTTCTTCATGCGCTCAGACCACTCCCCCGCACCACACGTTCTCGCCCCGCTCAGCGTGCCTTCGCCACCCGGTGTGCGCGGTCTGCTGCGTCGCCGCGCGGCCACGCTTCCCGCACTCGCACACCCACACGACGAACAAGCCGTCGACGTCCTCGTCCGGGATGAGCTCCTCGAGCGCGTGGTCCATCACGCCGCCTCCCTCGCGAGGGTGCGACGGCAGAGCATCGGGTCCAGCGCCCACCCCTCCGCCGACCTCGCTGCATGCAGGAGCATCTGGTAGTACCGTGCCGGCCTCAGCCCGAGCTCGTCGAAGATGAGCGCCTCCTTGCGGCTGGTGTGCCGGGGGTGGCGGTTCTCGAACGCGAAGAGCTCGGGGACGGTGGGCATGTGGATAGTCTCCTCGGGGCCTCCGACATCGCCGCTACGCTCCCCGCATGAGCATCCCGCCCCCGATTTCCTGCCCCCTGTGCGGTACCGTCATCGCCGCGACGTGGTGCCACGCGTGCCGCGTCGACGTCATCCCGGTGTCGGTGGGGTGACGTAGCCTGTCCCATGGCCGGGGAAGGGGACCGGTCTGCATGGGCTCGAACAAGGTCAGTGACGAGAAGCTCTCTCGGGTGCTCGCTGCGGTGAAGCCGATGACGCTCCCACTACAGGCGTACGGGCCGCAGCCGGTCGAGTGGTTCGAGACGCGTCGCCCAGTGTGGGCGTGGGTGCAGTTCCCAAACCGAGCCGCCGAGCGCGTCGAGGCGTGGGCGATGGGCGCTAACGATCGAGTCGTCATGCTCGAAGTACCGTGCGACGGTGGGCATTGGCAGCCGGTGGTCTGGCGCAACGCCGTCACCGTACGCACCATAGGCTGACCTGGTGCTCATCGGAACCATCCGCCCCCGCGAGACATCTACCGTCGAGGTGGAGGCGCGCTCCCTCGAAGAAGCGCACACCCTGCTCGAGCAGCAAGCGCCGGCCGGGTTCGTCCTCACCGACGCGCCCGTGCGGATGGGGAAGGGCACGGACACGCTCACCGCATCCGGCACGTACTCACGGCGCGACGGGGCACGCGACATCGAAGCCGCCGACATGGCTTCGCTGCGAGCGCAGGTGCCCGACGGGTGGATCCTGCTGCACGTGCGCCACGTCTGAACGTCGCGCATTCTGGTGGCGACCCGATAGCGTCTCCTCACCAGATACAGAGGGGGATCCATGTCTGCATGGGTAGATCAGATGTTCGCCGCGGGACAAGTCGCTGTGGGCGGAGTGGTCCGTCGAAGCGTAAACGACGTCATTGACCAGGGCGCATTCGACGAGATCGTTCAGCGAGCGAAGGACAACGGCTGGCACGTCATTGAAACCGGGGGGCAGATCGTCGTGCTTTGCCACGCGGGCGCGCTCGTCATCCACGCCTGACAAACCACGAAACGCCCCCGGTGTCACCTCCGAAGAGGGACACCGGGGGCGTCGTCATGGGTAGATCTATCCGCTCACGAGTGATGCAGCCGGGTGTCGCCGCGATACGCTCAGCGCCATGACCATGGGGCAGGCCATACCGGAGCGTGTGTTTCTCGACCGTCTGACGTCGCTGCGTTTCTTCGCGGCGCTCGTGGTCGTGCTGAACCACATCACGCGAGAGTTCGCGCCGATCCCTGGCGTGTCCACGTTGGCGGTGCTCGGCACGACCGGTGTGGGGTTCTTCTTCGCCCTATCCGGCTTCATCCTCACGTGGAACCTACGCAACGACGACACCCCGGGGAGGTTCTACCGGCGACGCTTCGCACGGGTCTACCCGATGCACTTCGTCACCCTCCTGATCGCCGTGCCCGTGCTGCTGTGGACCGGCAGTCGGATCACCGCGCCCGAAGCCATCACGAACGCGCTGCTCGTCCAGTCCTGGGTGCCCGACCGTGATGTCTACTTCGGGATGAACGCGCCAAGCTGGTCACTCGCGTGCGAGGCGTTCTTCTATCTCGCGTTCCCGTTCGTCATCCCGGTTCTTCGCCGCCTAACCGCACGTTCAGCGAGGAACGCCGTCATCGCACTCGTCGCCGCCGACCTGCTGATCGCGGCCGCCGTCACCGTCGCGCTCGGAGTCGGCGACCTCAGCAGCTTCCTGCTCTACGTCTTCCCGCCGTTCCGCATCATCGGGTTCCTGGCCGGGTGCGCTCTCGCGCTGTGGATGAAGGAAGGAGTGCGCATCAGCCACCCTCTGTGGATTCCGACGCTGGCGCTCGGTGTTGCCTACTGCGGGCTGGCCGGCGCACAAGTCGCCTTCGGCCCCGCCGGCCACGGGATCGAGGATGCAATCCTCCTGCCATTCGTGCTGTGGCTGATCGCCGCGGCGGGGTATTCCGACCTTTCGGGGAAGCCCGGGTGGCTACGGTCACGCATGGCCATCCGCCTAGGCGAGTGGTCCTTCGCGCTCTACCTCACCCACTGGCTGCTGATGACGGTCGCGGTTCATCTGTTCCCGAGCGTGTATGAGGCGACCATCCTCGTGCGCGTGGGCGCAGACCTGGTGTTCGTCGCCATCGCTGTCGGCGTCTCGGCGTTCTTCTACTACGCCGTGGAAGCCCCGCTCGAGAAGCGCCTGCGTGGCGCGCGCCCCCGACCGGCCATGGAAGTGTCCACCGGCTGACGACGCGCGCCGCTGTCTCAGGTGCCGACTCGAAGGCGCGTCCAGCAGACGTCGACATAGCCCGTTCCCACCGCGCCGGACGCCGTGAACTTGGGCGTAAGAGGAGCATCGGTGAGCAGGTTCGGGAAATACCCCGCGTTCACGACGTCGCCGTAGTATGTGGCGGCGATGATTTTGCGGGACGGAATGATGAGCAGTCCCGTCCGGCTCTTGCGTGGCTTGCCGCTCTTACCTCCCCACAGCTCCGCGAGCAGAGCGGTGTCCGAGTTTCGAGAGTTGAATGTCGGGCCAAGATTCATCCAGTTGGCGCCCCGGAGGGATCCCGTCCCCTCGAGCCCTAGGGTGAGGGGCGAGAGGTAGCCGCCAGACGGCGTCAGGACATCGACCTCGAACCACATCCACTGAAAGAGGCTGGGGTCGAGTGCGACGAGACTCATCGCAACGGAGTCGGTGGACGCTGATGCGGATAGGCGGAGTTTCGCCGTCGGCGCGGTCCCGTTCATCGCGCCTGCCCCGGTCCCGCCTGAACCCGACCCGGTGACGGTGATTCCAGACGGTATGGCGGTGAGCATGGAGAAGTCTTGCTCGACCAGCGTCACAGATTGCCCGGGGAGGAGCAGTGACCCGTCGCGCTTTCGCGGGAGGGGTGTGATGGTCGTCATGCGGTGCCTCCCGCGATCGCGACGTAGAAGGAACCGCCGCACTGGTAGTAGAGGTACAGCCGCCCGTCGCGGCCGATGAACGCGTAGAGCGCGCGGTAGTTCGTCGACTCCCCGCCCTGTGTCGGGTAGAGCACAACCTGCGTTGGCGCCGTGAGGTTGTGCAAGTCGTCGGAGATGGGAGCTACGACGATGCGCGCATCCTTCGGCGTCGCGCCGGATGTGAAATTACTCGCCAGACCGATCCACCAGAGCTGTCCGTTCCAACGGATGACATATCCGGAGTTCCATTCGACGCGGCGTCCGTCACCGACGAGGTCCATCTGCCAGGTCAGGTGTCGGCGGTCGATGGTCCACACTCGGCCGTCGGTGGAGGTGGACATCGCGAACATGGGGTAATTGCCACCGCCTGCGAGGTGGTGCGCGGTGAGGTTGCCACCGATGGTCTGCGGGATGGCGTAGCCGGTGTGGCCGTCCGAGTTGGGCCAGTTGAGCGGCACGTCAATGGCGAGGCCGCCGCGGACCCAGTTGACGCCGTCAGCGCTGGTGGCATAGTTGCTGGACTGCACACCGTTGGCGCCGGTCACGTCTTGCTGCTGGTACAGCATGACGAGGCCGCCCGGCACGATCGGGTCCGCAAAGACGGAGGCGGTTTCCGTCTGCTCGCCGACGGTGTTGTCAATGTAGACCCGCCCGCGGCCAGTCCAAGGACCGAGCTCGGTAGGGCCTGTGGCGAGCCACACGCCAGAATTCGCGTGTGTCGCCTCGTGATCAGTCGTGTAGTACATGTAGAACTCGTCGAGCGCCGAGGCGCCGAGAATCTTGCGTGCGTCGATGATCCACGGCCAATAGATCGACCCCGATGTAGCGGGGGTCAGTGCTCCTGCGGCGGGGTTCTGGGCTGCCTGCGTGAAGATGGGTGCCCCGTTGTTGGCGCGTGCGAAGACAGGAGGTGTGACGCCTGAACCGCCCGCGTTCACGAGGGACCGAGCCTGGGCCTTGCTCACACCAGGAGCATCGAGGATTCCCATGTCAGCTCACCACGATCTGCGGAACGGTCGTCGCTGCGCCGGCCGCGTTCCGCGTGATGGCCGGTTGCGTGTAGGTCTTGGTCACGGGCGAGCCATAGGTGATCTTGTATCCGTCGACCGCGCCAGGGAACGCCGTCGAGAGCGTGAGCGCGGTGAACGTCCCGGGCTTGCCATCCGGCCACACGACGTCGGCAGAGGTGACGGCCTGGTTCGCATCGCGGGTGATGTTGCCGACGATGAGCAGATCGGGGTTCTTCGCCGCGGCGGCGAGTGACACAAACGTGGCCTTTTGCGCCACCGAGAATGCCGACGTCGGCGACGCCTGCACCGCGGTCATCTGCGCATCGGTGGTCGCACCGACCGCCTCCGCGGCCTGGCGCGCCACCACGGCGTCGTTCTTCGCCTGGACGGCGTCCGTCTTCGCGTTACCCGCGTCAGTCGCAGCAGACGCCGCCTGCACTGCGGCGGCCTCTGCCGCCTCCGCCGCCACCGCAATCGACGTCATCGGGGTCAACGCCTGCCCCGACTTCACGATGACCTGCGTCACCCCCGCCGGGGGCTTGAACTCGGGGTATATCCCGTCACTGTTCGAGACGAGCTTGTTCCCGGTGAACGGCACCCCCGCCACATCGGTGATCGCCAACGGCGTCGTGAACGACGTGTCCGTCATGGCGAACACCTGCGCCTCAGCGTTGCGGAGACGGGTGCCGGTATTGCTGTCGACGGCGAGGGTCGCGGGGAAGTATCCGACGACGGCCATGGGCGGGTCCTTTCAGATGCCGGCGTGACGCCGAGGCGAGAAGTAGACGGTGGCGGCCCCCACGACGAGGACCGCCACCAGGAGACGAAGCATCAGCCGCGACGGGACGCCCGGTACGCGGCGCGGGTCGTGGGCGCCTTCGGGTCCGCAGCGACGATCACCGTGCCGTTGACGTGGTCGCGGCCGACGATCTGCGACTGCGGCACCGAACCCAGCCCGATACGACCCAGCAGGTCATTCACACCGGCGACGGCCATGATCTTCGCCGCGAGACCCATGAGCAGCGCCGTCACCGCGACGACCGCGTTCAGCACGACGAATACGGTGCCGGGGATGACGATGTCGGTCTGCTCACGCAGGTACGACACGACCGCGATCCCGACACCGTTGACGACGGGGACGAGCACGACCAGGGCCTGCACGATGGTGCGGAGCACGCGCTTGCTGGCGTACCAGATGGGAGGGAGAGCAGTTTCCATGCGGGGGTGTCCTTTCAAGACTGGGCGTCGCGCCCGGGGGTGGGTTCGGTCGCCCACCCCTCCGTGAGGTGGCCGAGGCCGAGCTGGTAGAGGATCGGGTCGGGCAGCATGGGAAGGTCACCGTGGCGGCCCCGCTGGTCCCAGACCCACTGCATCGAGATGACGGTGCGCACGGCCTCGGCGAGGTCCTTGTACTGCTGCTTGACCTTCTCGAGTTCGCCGGCCGTTTCCGCCTGGTCCTCAGCGAGCTTGCGTGTGCGCTCGTCAACGCGCTGATCGATGTACTGCATGAGGGTGTCGGCGTCCTTGAACCGGCCACTGATGGTGCCCTCTTCTACGGCGTCGGCATCGGCGCGATCCTTGCGCCAGAACCGCCACACGGCAATCAGGGCGACGAGGACAGCGGACGCGAGTCCGATGAGGGCGACGATGACTCCGCTTTCACTCACCTACGCCCCCGATCAGGCGCTGACGCCGTTCCACCGCCCGCCGGTCAGCCCATTCCGTAGCGAGGAGCTCGAGATAGAACACCGGCAGCGGCAGCGTCAGCAGCAGCATCGTGAAGATGAACCACGATGGCGCTTCCTTCGCGAGCAGCTGCTCCGGTGACGGGGACACGAGAATGGCGAACGCGTAGGCGACGACCATCCCGACGACGAGACTGGTCCCAGCGAACGCGATCTTCCAGTGGCGGGGGAATGCCACCCCGAAGAGGCAGACCAGCGCGACCACCGCGAAGAACCCCGCCACCACGTCGGTGAAGTCGCCGTACAGACGGTCGAGCAGCCGGGACCCGTAGACCACTCCCGCGATACCTGCGCACACCGCGAGCACATCGTACGCGGGCACCCAGACGCGCTTGAGCGACCGGTACTTCTGCTCCCGCGGCGGGATGGCTTCTGGGTGCCAGATGCTCGCTCGTCGGATGCGCGCGGCGATGCTCACGGCGGTCAGCTCTTCTGCTGCGCGATGAGGCTGTTGACCTCACCCACAGACCAGTGCACGACCGTCGCACCCCGGTCGAGGAGGTCGTGCAGGGTGCCGGGGTCAGCGAGGGCCGTGAGGCGCCCGTTCTCCCACACGTACACGGTGCCGTCGCCACCGTCGGCGTACACGACGATCGGCAGGGCTGCGGCCTTCGCGTCGCGGCGTTCGTCGGCGGCGATGATGCTCGTGTGCACCGCCGCCGAGGTGTCCATGACCTGCATGGCAGCACCGGCGGCGATCTTCGTCGCGGCGACATCCTCCGGGGTGGGGAATCGCACGACGACCCCTCCGATGGCGAGCGATTCACCGATGGTCGATCGAATGTGAGTGGGCATGTCATCCTCCTCCGGAGGGATAGGGGCGACGGTCTCCACCGTCTGCGGGAACGGCTGCGCGCCGTTCGAAGCGGGGCCTGGCCCGCTGCGGGGGTTGAGGTCGATCACGTGCCACGGCTCATCCGGGTAACCCCGGCCGGGGGCGATCATCCCGGGCGTGAGTCCGACTGCACGGCAGTCTTCGTAGAACGCGGCACGGCTCCCGCCGTACACCCACGACCAGTTGCTGTAGTCGATCGCGAGCGTCTCGCGACCCTCCCAGAACCCACCGTGCGACGACGTCCCAGGGACGGCTGCACCGTTGCCGTAGATGCGGCGGGCGATCACCTGAGCCGCGTACGGGCGATACGTCCCCCACCCATCCGACGGCTCGAGCGTCCGCCCGGTGCGCCGGCGTGCACGCTCGATCAGGGCGAGGTGCCGGACGTATGTCGCCGGGGTCAGACCCCAGAACCAGTCGCCGTCCGTCGAGTTCCAGCCCCGCTTGAAGATGATGAGGTCACCCTCCGGGATGTACCCGTTGCGCCAGGCCATCGTTACGACACCCCCCAGGACAGGAACCCGTGCCACAGGTCGACGTTGGCGCCGCTGAGCGGGTCGGTGCTGACGGCGAAACGGAAGGTGGTCCCGGTGGGGATGTCCTGCGTAATGGGCAGGTTCACCTCGACCGACGGGTAGGTGAATCGCCCCCGTCGGCCCTGCGAATGCCAACGGCGCTGCGCGAGCAGCGTGTCGCCGCGGTAGATCCGCAGGAACCCGGCCATGTCTTTGTCGGCCGGGGGAATGTATATCTCGATGTCGGCGTGGATGTGCAGCATCGACCCGGCCGGCACAGCCTCGGCGACAGCGAACGCGATGATGGGAAGGTCGCTCCCCGGCGACGCCTGCGCCGCGTTGTTGGTGAGCGCTTCGAGCTGCCCACCCTGCATCGGTCGGACCTTCACCCACACGGGGTTACCGAGGGAATTGAGGTCGCGACGCCACGCGATGCCGGCGATGGTGATGTTCGTGCCGAGCTGGGTGAGGTACTGCCGCACCAGGTCGTCGGACGCGACAGCACCCCCGTACCCACCCCACACCCGCAGGTCGCGGATCTCGGCAACCTGAGACTGACCGGCCTGCACGCGCACGAGCGCGATGGGCTGATCGTCGAGCGTGCCAGGGGTGGCCTGCCGGGTCGGGATGGCGGCGGCGCCGGAGGTTCCGTTGATGACGTCGAAAGTGGTGGTGTTGGCCTGCCAGTCGCGGTGCGCGACGATCAGGTGCCACACGGAGTCGCTGGACGGGGCGGGCAGCACGAGCGACGCCGCCGCGGTGGTGCGATCGAGCACACCGGCGCCGAAGCCGAACCCGGGCGCGATGCGCACCTCACGGTCTGCCGCGCCGGCGGTGACCTTCCAATCACCCTCGCCGATGACGCCGTACTGACGGCCCGCGGCGTAGGTCTGCAGGCGGGCCCAGTCGGGCTCTTCGATCGTGCCTTCGTAGCCGACGCTGTCGGTGATGGTGACGGCCATGTTTACCTTCTCCCTGTGTCTCGGATGCCGCGCGCGAGACGGGCGATGTCGCGGGCGAGGGCGTCGGTGGTGTCGTCCTCGACGTTGCCGATGCGGGGCGTGACGACGACGCCTTCCCCGGCGGTCTCGGTGATTGAGACGCTGATCGGCTGCGCCCGCTGGATGGGGCCGACGCGGACGGTGACGAGGTCACCCTCGGTGTACGTCGTGCCGTACTGGAACCGGTCGGTCTCGTTCAGCGTCGTGCTGATGCCCGACTTCGGGCGCCCCTCGGCGAGGGCTTCGCGAGCGTCGATGGTGAGGTCGGCGCCCTCTTCGGTGTTGCGAGCGTCCTTGAACCCCTCGATGATGTCGCCCCAGTCGGCCTCGAGCGCTTCGTCGCGGAACTCCACGAACTCTCGGTCGACGCCTTCCCCGCGGCCGCCGACGACGACGCGGGTGGCGGTGGGTCCGCTGCGCTCGTACTTGTACCCCTCGGGGATCCCGGAGGCGATCGTGAGCACGCCGGGCACGGTCTTAGCTTGGCGGACGTCGACGAGAACGTTCGGGCCGTCGTAGGACAGGGCCACGATGAGATGGTCGGCGTCGAGACCGGGAAGCAGCTTGTCAGCGAGGGGGTGGAACCGCAGACTGGCGACGGTCGCCGTACCGCGCCCGAGCGAGGGCGCCACGCTCCACGGGACTCCGAGGCGCAGGAGGTTCTCGGCCACCGCGTCCTTGAACACGGTCTCGGAGGGTCCGCTGTGCACGCGATAGTCGCTGGTCTGATCACCGAGGCCGGCGGAGGGGACGGGGCGTCCCTGCCAGTGCCACAGCTTGCGGATATCACCTCGGACGTGCGCGGTGACCTTGCCGTACGGGCCGTCGCCGGGGGTCTCTTGGATGATGCCGCGGAAGCGTTCTTTCCCGCGGAACCAGACGCCGCAGCGCGCACCGTTCGCGGTGATGTCAGCGAGCTCCTTGCGGTCGTCGTCGAGGGTGAACGTCGCCGTCGGCACCGCGTTGGGGGCGAGGTCTGCGGTCGCGTCCACGCCTTCGAGCTGGCAGCGGAAGCTCCCGGTCTTGTCGTAGATCGCGAACCGCAGACCATCGTGCACGGTGACCCCTCTCAGAACGCCCGGAAGTACAGGGGCACCAGGTCGAACGTGACCCACCCGGACCCGGTGGCCTCGACGTGCAGCGGCACGCTCGCACCGGACGGGACGGGCGCGTAGTCCTGAAGCCCGAGCAGCGCGGTGACGTCGTCACCGTCGCGCGTGGCGCTCGGATGCTGCGGGTCGGTGTCGATGACGAGCACCTGACCTGCGTTGAGCGCGAACGGGACCGTGATGATCGCCGCGCCGACGCCGAGCGCGATGCTCGACAGCGGGCCCTCGACGGTCCACGTGCCCCACGCCTCGACATCACCGGGGTTGGGGACGGTCGCCGACCCGAACGCGGACGACGACGAGATCCGAACCGGAGGCCCGCCGCCAGGTGGGAGGAAGGGGACGGCGTCCGGTGCGCGCCAGGGGCCTCGGCGGATGGCCTTGCCCTGCCAGTACGGCTGAGCAGCTTCCATCTCGATGCCGTACTGCGCCCACCCCTCGAGCATCGGGTCGATGTCGTACGTGTGCGCCGCGTCGAACACCGCCGACACGGGCAGCTCACGCGTCTCCCCGTTGGCGGTGACCCGCCAGATTCCCTCGCGGTCGGGGTGGATGGTCGAGCGGAACGCGCGTTGCCGCGCCAGCCACTCGAGAGAGGTGTCCGAGTAGATGAAGATCGGCCAGAACACCTCGCGGGTCTTCGCCCGCCACCCGCGCCTGCGGTGCCCGGGTGTCCCGCGAGACTCAGACCGGTACATGGTGAGCTGGGGGTTATCCAGCCCCTCCACGCCCCGGTCGTCGAGGGTTACCCCGGTCGTCCAGTCGCTGAGCGGCCACACCACGCCGGTTGAGTCGACCCACTCCTGGGTGAGCCCCTCCCTCTGCTCCACCGCGACGGGCGGGGCAGAGGGAGGAGACGCCAGGATGATCGGGTAGCTCATGTGACCTCCCTCGCTGTGGCCGTGCGGGCGGCGCTGCGACGCTTGGCCTTCTCCGCCACCCGGAACAGCTCAGGCACGTCCTGCGTGATGACGTCGCCCTGCACGATGACGGCGGCTCCGCCGCCGCCCTTGCGCAACGTGCCCCACTGCTCATCGGTGAAGACGGGCTCGGGACGACCGGAGAGGTTCATCGCGATGCCACCGTGAGGCAGCCACCCGCCGTCGTCGTACAGCTTCGGCACGACGCCGCCGTTCGCCATCGCCAGGTGAACGTGGTTGTAGTGCTGCGCCCGGACGGCATCCGACCACCCGTCGAACGGCTGACCGTTGAGGAGCTGCTTCTTCCCGGCCGGGCTGTAGATCAGCTCGGACGCGTTCGGGAACAGCTTCGCGACAGCGTCGAAGGTCGCCATGGACGCCGGAATGAGGTCGATCGCGCGCCCGAGGGCGTGGTACGACTGACCACCGTTCGCGGTGACCGCACCCGGACGTGCCGCGCTGGTGAGCACCGCGCCCGGGACGCCGGCCTGCACGATCTTCCACATCGCTTCCCAGCCCATGCCCGCGCCACCGCTGACCGACGATGCCGACGGGAACAGTCCCGCCATCGCCTTGAGCGTGTTGCCGGCGAGACCCCCGACGGTGCGCCCGAACAGATTCTGCCCGGACATCATCGGGCCGATGATCCCGTCGATGACGTGCTTCTGGATAGCCTGGCCAGGGTTGGTGAGGAACTCCCACGCCATGGACGCTGCCCGGGTGATCGTGTCCCACACGTCACCCGCGAAGGTCCCGGGCCCGTCACCGACCGGCAACTGCCCGGAACGGGCCGCGGCGTTCAGCGCGTCGACGCCGGCCGCACCACCCACCAGGCGGGTGAACTCCGGCCGCATGATCGCCTCACCGCCGGAGAGCGCGAGCCCACCAGCCGTCGGCGACCAGAACTGATGCACGTCCCGCCCCGGGGTGTACCCGGGCATCACACCACCGGATGCGAACTTCACCAGCGGCGCCATCGGCAGGGCCATGTCGTCGAGCTTCAGCTCGCGCACGAGGTCGTTCCAGAACGAGCGGAGACCCTTGTTCCAGATTGTGTCGAGCACGAAGTTGATCGGCGCGGCGGCGGCCTGCTTGATGCCCTCCCACGCTTTCCCGACCGAGTCCGCGGTGATGCCGAATGCCTTCGCGATCGCGTCGATCGCGAAGCCGAGCGGTGAGAAGACGTTGTCGCGCAGCCACACGTACCCCGAGCTCAGCACGCTCATGATGCCCGCGAAGACGGGCTGCACGACGTTCTGGTACAGCCATGTGAAGATCGCCGCCCACGTCTGGATAGATGCGACGATGTTGTTGACGTACGGCAGGATCACGTTCTGGTAGATCCAGGTGAAGATCTCGCCGATCTTCCCGAACACCGGTCCCAGGACGTTCTCCCACAGCCACACGGCAACTGCTCCCCAGAAGCGGAAGTAGTTCACGATGAGCGTGCCGATGGGGCTGAAGACGTTCTCCCACACCCACGTGACGACGGCGCCGATGGCGGTGAAGACCGGCTGCAGCACCGTCTCCCACAGCCATGTCGCCGCGGTACCGATGGCCCCCATCACGTTCGACCAGATCTGCTGGCCGAGCTCGGTCTGGGTGAAGAACCACACCAGAGCGCCCACCAGCGCGGTGATCGCAAGGATGATGATGCCGATCGGGTTCGCCGACAGGGCCGCGTTGAGCAGCCACTGCCCCGCAGCCGCGACACGGGATGCCGTGCTGGCCGCAAGCGTCGCGAACGTGCTCCGCGTCGTTGCCGCGGCGGAGACGTTCGTCGCGCCGGTGGAGGCGGCCTTCGCGAGGGCGAGCTCACGCTCGATGCGCACCGAGTTGTTGCGCATCACGTTGTTCGCGAAGTAGACCGGGGTCGCGGCGAGCTCTCCCGCGCGCAGCGCCAGCGTCGCGTTCGCGACGGCCGCGGACGCGAACCGCCAGGCGATGAACCCGGCGACGATGAGCGGCATGAATTGCACGATCGTGTCGACGTTGTCGGCCAGGAACGACAGCACCTGGGTCACGATGGTGAGTCCGCCGGCGGCGAGGTCAGCGGTCGCCTGGCCGATCTTCGGCATCTGCGCGCCGAACTCCGCGAACGCCGGGCCGAGGGTGGTCAGCGAGTTGCCGATGCTGCTCGCGGCGCCCGAGAAGTCACCGCTCGTCAGCGACGAGAACAGCGACCCGATTCCCTCGCGGATCCCGAGCAGGAAGGTGACGAAGCCGGAGTCTTCTTCGACGTTGAACGCGTCTCGCAGCGTCGAGGAGAACTGCCCCTTGACGAGAATGTCGTACAGACCCTGGACGGCGTTGCGGGCGCCGAGCACGAACGAGACGAAGTTGGAGTCCTCCTCCATGTTGAACGCGTTGCGCAGGGCCGAGCTGTAGTCGCCCTTCACGAATAAGTCGAACAGACCCGTAACGGCGTCCCGGATCCGGAGGATGCGGGTGACGGTGACGGAGTCTTCTTCGAGGTTGAACGCCTCACGGAACTGCGACGTGAAGTCACCCTTGGCGACCAGGTTGTAGATGCCGATGACCCCGGCCTCCACCTTGGTGAAGTCAATCGCGGCGACCCAGGCCGTCATGTCGTCGATCCAGGGACCCAGCCACTTGCCGAGCGCTTCGCCGGCTCGCGCGGCGATGTCCTCGAGCGGGCCGAGCGCCTTAGTCATGGCCTGGATGGCGGGCGTGACCTTCGGGAACAGGCCCGACATGAGCCCGGCACCGATGCGGCCCAGGGAGGCAATGAAGTTCGCCCATGACCCCTTGACGGTGTTGCCCATCTCGGACGCGACGGTGCCGGCGGCGGAGGTCATCGCCTCCTGGAAGTCGGCGAAGCCGATCTTGCCTGCGGACGCCATCTTGAAGATCTCGTCGGTGGTGACGCCGAACTTCTTCGACAGCTCCTGGTAGATCGGGATGCCGCGGTCAGCGACCTGCTGCAGGACGTCGTTCTGGGCCTTGCCGAGGGATGCGACCTTGGCGTAGATCGAGCCCATTTCGCCGATGCCGGTACCTGCGGCGGCGGCGCTGTTCGCGACGGACTTCAGCACGCCCTCGAGTTGCTGACCGGGCTTGATCTGCGCGGCGACGAGCTGCGCGGCGACGGTGGAGGCGTCACCCAGACCGAAAGCGGTGCCTTTCACGGCGGAGAGCGCGTTGGCCATCACGTCTTTGACGGTGTTGGCGTCGTTCCCGAGGCCGGTGAGCTTGGCGCGGGCGGTGTCGATTGCGTCGAGGCGCTGGAAGCCCTTGAACAGGGCTGTGCCGAGCGCCGCCCCGGCGACGGTGCCCACGCCGATCGCACCGGCCTTCAGCACCGATCCGACACCGGAGAGGATGCTCGAGCCAATGTTTCGGCCGGCGGATTCCGTCGCCGGGGCGGCCTTGCCGAGCTCCACCGCGATGTCGCGCGCGGCGCCCGGCATCTTGATCTGCAGGGCCACATAGGCGTTGGCGATTTCGACCCCAGTGGGCATGCGGGGCCTCCCTACGGCGTAGGCGATCGCTTCCGGTCGCGTTCGGCGTGCCGGCGCGCCTTCGCGGCCATGCGTTTCTCTTGCTCGCGCCGCTGGGCGCGTTGCTCAGCGGCGGCAGGCGGCAGGGGTATGCGCTCGGGCTTCGGGCCCTTGCCCTCGGTCTGCTGCCAGGCGAGCACCTCGAGCCGGAACACGGACTCCCGTAGCAGGTGCGCTTCGTCCGAGAGCGCGAGCCATCCGCCCGTCTCGACCCAGAGCGCACACCCGTGCGGAAGATACGCGACGTAGTCGCCGATCTCGCGCGGGGTGCGCGCTGGCTCCGTACGACCGCCGATCAGAAGGCGGATGCCGTAGGCGGCTTGCAGCGATGCCCGCAGGGCGCCCTCGTGCTCCGAGAGGGCGCCCGCGAGCGTCAGGAGTTTGGGGACAGGGCCGCGAACAGATCCATGACAAACGTCGATCCGGCCTCGGTCGTCACGCGACCGTTCGGGCCCTTCAGCGCTTTCAGCACGTCACGGTACTGGTCGCCGACGAGGCGGCGCAGCAGCGAGGGCAGGCGAGAGGCGTCGTTGTCGTCCTGGACGGCGCGGATGTCGTCGAGCACCTCGAAGTCGTCGAGCGCCTCGTCGGGCACGTCGACGTCGACCGCTCCGGCCGCAGTCGGCATGGTCACGCGACGGCCGGGAACGGTGCGGGTTACCGGCTTCTTGTCGTCGCCGAGGACGGGCTTGCCGTCGTCGTCGAACTCAGGCAGCTCGATGTCAACCTTTTCGACCTTCGGGCCTTCGGTCTTGCTCTGGTGGTCCTGCGGCGTCTTCGCGCCTGCGGGGATGTTGGGCATGGCAGTCTCCTCCGACTGTGTGGTCTCCGACGTGTGGATGGAAGGGTGGTGGGCGGGGCCGTCGGAGGAACACCCCGCCCACCGGTCTTGTGAGGTCGTCAGTCGGTCTGCGCGGCCGGCAGCGCGGGCTGCGGGTCGGGGACGACATCGCTCTCGGTGACCTCGTGCTTCACGCCGAAGCGGTCGAGGCGGTGGATCTGGCCGGCGTTCTCCTCGGCCTTCTTCTTGTTGACCATCAGGCGTCCTCGAGGTTGGTCGAGAGGTGGATGTAGTCGCCGATGATCTCCCCGACGAAGGGGTAGGCGACGATGTCCGATCCGGCGACGCGGTCTCCGTTGGGGGAGATCTCGAAGCGCGGGATGATGAGGCGCTCCTTGACGTCTTCGTCGTCCTGGTCGAAGAGGTCGATGACGGCGGAGCGGACGGAGATGCGCTGGCCCGATCCGCGGACGGCCTTGCGCACGCCGGTCACCGTGGTGTCGACGCTCTTCTCGTGGTAGCGCAGCGAGTTGGTCATGTCCTTCGACTCGAGCGCGACGAACGCGATCGAGGTACCGGACTCGCCCATGCTCTGACGGATGACGCGCTTGCCCTGGAAGCCGCGCTTCTTGTCGACGGTGCCGCTGAGCGACTCGGTAATGCCATCGCCATTCAGCCACCCGACGTCCTCGAACGCGGCATCGAGCACGCCGTTCAGAGTGGTCGGAAGGACGGTGCCGAAGGGGGCGAGGTGAACGGAGTCCGAGTCGGACCCGTAGATACGGGCCAGTTCGGAATTCACGGTCATGGTGTCTCTCTTTCGTGTGGAGCCGGGTCATGACCGGCGGTGTGCTCCAAGACGGCGCGTCAGGGAGTGGTCACGGGCGCGCGGGCAGCGCGCACGGTGGGGCGGATCAGCATTGAGTAGCGCGGCAGATTCGTGTCGGGATCCGGATCCCAGTAGGGGCCGGTGATCTCCTCGACGCGGCGCACGAGCGGCATGCGGCCGTAGCGGTTCATCACCGCGTCCCGGCACTCCTGCAGGCGGTCGTGTGCGCGCGTGGCGCTGGTGTCCCATGCGGTGATCGTGAGGATCGGGCGCTCGACGACACGATTCGACGCAGATCCTCCGGAGCGCCATACGTGCGTGAACACGTCCGGGCGGTCGCTGGGGACCGCGGTCTTCACCGTTTGCTGTGTGTCCTCGTCGAGGAAGTCGCGGAACATCTGCTCGACATCGCCGAAGCTCACGGCGTAGATCCGATCGCACGGGCGAGGCGTTTCTCGCGCGCCTCCTGGCGTCGGCCGCGGGCGTTCGCTGGCTCGACGTAGCCGCGCGCGGTCCACCGGTGCGGGGACGCGCGGTAGCGGAAGTCGGCGCCGGCGGCGCGCGCCAGGCGTTTGCCCTCTTGGTCGACGAGGCGCTGCGCAGCGGGCGATGTCATGATTTGGTTGATCGCGGCGAGGTTGAGCTTCACGGGATCAGCCATCTCGGCACCTACCCTTCGACGCGTGTCAGACGAATGATCGTGTGAGAGGTCAGCGGCGACGGCCCCGGCTGACGAAGGATGGCGCCGTCGATGTCGCACTCGACACCGAGCACGACGATCCGGTCGGCTGAGCGCACGTCGGCGTCCAGCGGCCCGCGGATGGTCCAGCTCGCGCTGCTTCCCGCCCGCCCGTCTTTCAGGTCCGCGGTGTCGCCCGCGTCGATCGCCCAGCCGTCGAGGTCGGTGCGTGTGGCAGCGTCCCAGTTGCGCACGTCCTGCCCGCGGCGGTCCTCGGTGACGGGGGCGCGCACGACGGTGATGCGGTGGCGGGCGACGATACCGCCGATCACGTGATCCACCCGATGCGGAAGGCGTCGAGCTGCGCCATCTCGTGCGGGAGCAGCACGGTCCCGCCGGCGGCGTTTGTGCCGACCTGCGTGTGGGCGACGGATACGCCGCCAGCTGCCTCGCGGATGAGCCCCAGGGGTGAGCCGAGGGCGCGCGCCGCGATGTGCAGGGTCAGGGACACCACGCTGGGCGGCGCCTCCTCGTATCCCGCGGTGTACTCCACGGTCACGGCACTGCCGTCAATTTCGGTCCAGCCTGTCTCGGGGTCGAAGTCGATGCCGGCCGGGTCGATGGTCTTGCCGTCGGCGATGATGCTGTCGATGCTGACGATGCGCGTGGCGGGGAGCCACACCGTCTCCCGCAGCCGGGTGCGGTGGCGACGCTTCAGCTCGGTGCGGACCCCAGCGATGTGCCAGCGGCAGTAGTCGCGGATCAAGCCGGTGGCGGCGGTGAGCTCGTCGTCGAGGAATGGGGTGGAGGCGGGGATGGCGCCCTGCGACTTGTCGGCCATCTGCTCCTTCGTCGCGAACGCGTCCATCCCCGCCCCTCCTCAGTCGTCGGTGTTCTTCGCCGTGACGCGCTTGGTCTGCGCGCGCTTGGGCTTCGTGGTCGGCTCCGGGGTCTCCGGTGCCTCCACGGGCTTGGTCTGCACTTCGGAGAGCCAGGACACGCTGGTCGTGACCGGCCCGTCGATGCTCGCGGTAGCGACCACCGTCTCCGAGGGGTAGGTGATCTCGGTGGTGCCCGGCGGCACGAACGCCACGGCGTCCGTGCTGGCGTTATCGGCGACAGCCTCGGTGGTCGTAGGCGCGTCGTCGAAAGTGACGGCGCCGGTGCTCTGGGGGGTGACGACGTCCTCATCGATTCGGACGGACATGAGTGCTCCCTTCGCTGAGGGCAGGACGCCCGGCGCGGTGTGCGCCGGGCGCCCTGTCGGGTCAGCCGTTGAGGTCGGTGACGCGTCCGAAGGCGCCGGGACGGTAGATGGCCAGCGCCAGACGCTCCTCCGCGCGAAGAGCCGTGAGGTTCTTCTGGAAATAGTCGGCGTGGCTGTTGCTCGCCTCGACGGTGATGCCGCCCTTGCGGAACACCTGGCCGCCCTGCGCGAACGCGCCGACGAGCGCGCTGGACTCGGCGATGGCCGGGGTGCTGACCACGCGCTTGCCCCACAGAGACGGGGTCGCCTCCTGCACGAACGGGCCCTGCGCGTAGTAGGCGCCCTGCAGGTTCTTGGACAGCACGATGCCCTCCCAACCGATCGGGTCGATGACGACCGCGTCGGGCTCGAGGAACTGCGTGGTGCGGATGCGCGTGATCTGGCGGTAGATCGCGTCCATCGCGTTGTCATCCGCGGTGGACGGCGCGGTGCCGCGCGCGATTGGGGTGGCCAGGCCGGGTCGGTTCAGCAGACCGACCAGGTTGGCACCGGTCCCGTCGCCGTTGAGCAGCTGCGCCTCCTCGGCGAGCTTGACGAACAGCACCAGGCGGGCGTCGATGTACGAGCGCGCCTGCGCCCAGTCCTCGAGCATCTCGTCCGAGATGGGCAGGAACGTGGCGATCTTGTGCAGCACCTCGTCGACCTTGGTGAACGCCAGCGCCGACTCGGGCTTCAGCCCACCCTCGGCCACCGCGGCGGCACCGTTGGTGACGACAGACTCCACGAGGTAGCGGATGAGCGGCGAGGTGGTCGTGCCCGAGGGGAACAGGTCGGCGATCGTCAGCTGGCGGAAGCGCTGATCGATGATGCCGGGCTGGACGGCGGGCTGGTTGGTGACCTGGTAGCCACCGCCGGGCGCTCCGGCGTTGCCCTGCAGCAGGGGCGCCTTCAGCTCGACGTCTCCCGAGGCCCAGTTGCCCTTGAGGCCCTTCTCGACCAGCGACTTGTACGCGGCCGACTCGACGAACTGCTGGCCGAACGACTTCGCGACGGCCTCCGTCCGCTCGTCGGCGGATGCGTCGTCCAGCGTGCCGCCGGATGCCTGCGCGAAGGACTTGCGCTTCTCCTCGATGTAGTCGAGGTTCTGCACCTCCTCCGTCCACTTCTTGATGTCGGCCTCGAGCGGATCGAGGGCCGCCTTCTGGTCCGCGAACGACTTGTACTCGCCGGTGCGGTTCTCCGCGACGTCGAGTGCCTTCTGCGAGAGCTCGCGGACCTTGTCCTGAGCCTCCTTGAGCTTCGTGCTCATTTCCCCTCCTGGGAGTTGGTTCCTGCGAGAGTGTTCATGACGCGGATTCGCGCCATGCGGACCTGAAGCTCGGCCTGGTCCGCTTCGTCCTCGGTCGGCGCGTCGACGGCACCCGCGGGGGGCGTACCGTCGGCACCGGCGTCGGCCGGGGGCGTCAGCGACTTGCTGTCAGGGTCGGGAGTGAGCACTTCGGTCACTCCCACGGTCGAGCGCTCACCCTGCAGGGTGATCGCCGCGCCGTCGTCGGTGTAGCTCTGGCGGTAGAGCTCGGTCTCGTACGTGTCGCGGTCTTCGACCTCGAACACGAGGGTGCCGCCGCCGTCGGCATCCGGGATCGTGCCGCGAAGCCACACCCAGTCCCCCGGATTGGCGTCGCGCAGCGCCGCGCGGGCGCGCTCCTGCACGGCCTCGAGCGACCCGGCAAGCGTCTTCACACCCGCGCGTGCGCGGAACGCCTTCTCTGACGGCATTGCCGCGCCCAGGGCGACGGCGGCGTCCAGAATGCTCTGGATCAGCTCCCCGTCCGCCGCGCTGTTGCGCGCCCCGACCTTCGCGGTGGCGGACTTCGAGGTGAGCACCACCGCTTCCCGGTTCGACGGGATCGCGACGAACGCCCCGTTCAGCAGTTCCCGCTTGGTCACCGCGCCGGCGCCCTTGCCCTCGGTGAGGGTCATGAACGCCACCGATGTGGTGCGGATGTGACCCTCGTTGACGAGCGTGCGCACTTCCTGTGCCCGCGGCAGCGAGCTGTAGGTGCCGGCCACGATGAGGTTCCCCGTCTCGTCGTCGATGCGCGGCACACCGGATCCGACTGTCGTGGCCACGGACATGCCGTGGTCGGAGTCGAAGGTGATGTGCTCGGGCAGCGGCCGCACCCACTCGTCGGCCTTTAGGGTGTCGCCGTCGCGGTCCAGCGTGGGCGCGGACAGTATCACCTCGAAAGTGCCGGGGAAGTCGTTCTCGGTGCCGGTGGCCGCGATCGTCGCGTCCTTGCGGATGATGTCCATCAGGTTCCCTCCTGCTCGATGGGCTGCGGGATGAGGGTGCCGTCAGTCGCCACCTTCTGCGGAGTGGTGCTCCCCAGAGGCAGTAGCGCCGCGTTGGCGTAGAGCACCTCGGACTCCGGCCCGGCGGGCGGGAGGTTGAACAGCGGACGTGCCTCCGACGGCTTCATCACGCCGCGCTCGATGAGGGAGGCGACAGCGGTCGCGCGGGTCTCGAAGTCGCCGCGCAGCACTTCGTCCATGTTGAACTTCGTGAACACGCCGCCGGTGGCGTAGAAGTCCGGGACGAGCTGGTGGTCGACGACCGACTCGAACAGCTCGAACCGGGGCGCCATCGTGTCGCGGTACATCGAGCGCAGCTGCTCCGTGATGTTGGAGAAGGTGGCCTTGTCGAGGATGTGCACGACCGGCGGAGGCACGTCGTACGCGCCACACACTTCCTCGCGGTTAAGCTTCCGCGACTCGATGTACTGCATCTCCTCGGCGGATAGCTGCACCACGGCCGCCTCCATCGCCTCCTCGAGGATGAGGGGGCGGCCGGCGTTGTCGGTGCCGCTGTACTGCCGGTCGATCTGCGAGGCGAGCCTGTCCACGGCGCCCTGCGAGAGCGTCTTCGGGTGCTTCACGACCAGAGAGGGCCGCGCGCCGCGGTTCCACCAGGACGCCGTGGCGCGGCGGGAGGCGTCCTCGTTGAGCAGCGTCATCCGCAGACCCTCGAGGTTCGACAGGCCGCGGCGGAGGTTCTCCGGGTTGTAGTTCTTGAACACGACGACGTCGCGCTCGGGCCACTCGATGTCGGTGCGCCCCCGGTATGCGAACACCGTCTCGCCGGCGTCGTTCCGGCGGATGACGACGTTCGTGGGGTGGATGGGGTGCAGCTCGCGCACCCGACCGTTCCGGTCGCGCAGCTTCAGCCAGAACGCCTCGCCATACAGGTCGTAGGTCGATGACGTCCACAGCCACAGGTCGAACCCGGAGAGTCGTTCGTTCGGGCGGGCCATGAGCTCGGCGAGGTTTCCCTCTTCGTCGTCCTGGCCGCCGCCCTTCGTCGCGACCTTGATCTCGAAGGGGTTCCGGGCGGTAGCCATCGCGAGCTTGCGGATGACGACGCCGACCCACAGCTGGTTCTTGTAGATCTCGCTGTAGGCCGCCCACGCGCCGATGAGGGGCACGTCGCCGGCGCCGTAGTAGGTGCCGCCGAACGATCCGCCGGTGTCGGCGAGGTCGCCCTGCTGCGGGGTGGCGACCACTGATCCATTGGAGAGGAGCACGCGGGAACCTCCTAGGTGGTCAGGGTTTGCAGGTACTTGACGCCCAGTCGGGGCAGCCACAGGTGGCCGTCGATCGCGAGGCGGTCGCCGTTGCTTGCGAGGGACACGGCGTCGGCGAGCACCAGGTGACGGTCGTCGACGTCGATGAGCACGCCCTCGAAGGTCTCCTCGGTGTCGAGGGTGGCGATGTAGCGGCTGCGGATCTGCGAGCGAATCAGGCGGTCGGGGTGGGCCATGCGGGGTTCCTCCTAGACGGTGGTCAGGCCCCGCTCCTCGTAGATCGAGGGGCCGTCGCCGGGGTTCTTGAGCAGCCAGTGCGCGCCGGCCACGCCCCAGAGCGGCGAGGCATCGCCGGGCGAGTTCTTCGCGTCGACGACGTACCCGCCGCCGAGCGACTTCATGACGGCGGTGTTCGCGGCGATGTCGAGGAGCGGCTGGTTGCGGTGCTTGATCTTGCCGAGGTTGACCCCGTCGAGCAGGAGTCCGGCGGCGCGGCCGAGGTCGGCGCCACCCCAGTCGGTTACTTCGATGCCGGCGTCAGTGAACTCGGTGATGAGCGAGGACACCGGCGCGCCCTTGGTCTGGAAGGTGATTCCGGCCGGGGTGAAGGTGCGCTCGGGACTCTGCAGCCAGTCCACGATCCAGTCCGTCCCGGGGCGGGACTTCATGATGCCGACGTGCACGAGGCCGTCTTCGCGGTACGTCGCGAAGGCGATGTGCGCGTAGCTGCGGTCGTGGGACACCTCAATGCAGAGGTAGACGTCGCCGCCGTCCTTGCGCTTCGAGAACCGGTCGAAGCCATCTGCCCACTTGCCAGGCTGGAACGGTCCGCCGACGGAGGAGTCGACGAAGAGATTCGCGACCTCGGACTCGAACACGGGGCGCGGATCGCTGATCCAGTAGGCCCGGAGGTTCTCCTCGGGGAGGTTGTAGTTCAGCGACGGGTTGGAGTACGCCCACGCCTCGGGTGTGTCCAAGGGCATGCCCGGAGGCGGTGACCACCAGAACAGCCCGATCGTGGTGTCTTTGTCGTCGGCCTCGATCGCGTCCATGCCCTGCTTGTGCAGGAAGCGTTGCACCACCGCGGAGGTGTCGCCGGCGTTGGCCGCAGCGATGAGCTGCGACCGGCGGCGCGCGGCGGTGGTCTTGGACAGCGCCGACCATGCCGAGAAGTTCTTGTGCTTGAGGATCTCGTCCACGAAGACGAGGTCGAAGGTGAGGCCGCGGCCGCCGTTCTCGGCCGAGTCAACCCAGTAACGCTGCCCGTCCTTGAGCTCGAACCACAGCTCGCCGTTGATCGAGTTCGTCTTGCCGCGCTCGCGCTTCAGGCGCGGGATCGCGTCGATAATCTTCTGCGCGTGCTCGTATGTCTTCTTTGCCGTCGCCAGCTTCTGAGCGACGCCAATGACGATCGCGTCGGCGTCGACGTACATGCGGAACAGGATCAGCAGCGCCGCGATGAACGTCTTACCGTTCTGGCGGGCCACCCACAGCAGCACCGTCTTGAACCGGTACGAGCCGTCGGGATTGAGCTCGAGCGCGTGGATGAGGAACCACCGCTGCCAGGGGTTCAACTTCGGCGCGAGCTCGCGGTGGCGCGTGTCTTTCAGCGCCTCGTGCAGCTGCATCGCGAAGATGATCGCCGCGTAGCCGGCGGAAGTCTGCGGGTTCAGCGCACGCCGCGGCGGGGTGAACACACGGGGCGCCATGTGCCCGTATACCCGCCGCGGCCGCGCGCTACGCCTTCTTGCGGACTGGGCGCCGCTGGGGCGCTTCCGGGTCGTCGTCGATGCCATCCACGCTCCCGGTGTAGAACGAACGGCGAAGCTCGTCCAGCTCGTCACGCTCCATAGGCTTGGCGTCCGCGATGAGCCGGTCCATCGTCTCCTCGTAACGCTGCGCGATCGCCGACCGCTGCGCGATGGCATCCGAGTCGAGGTCCCGCGCCAGGGTCACCAGCAGCGCGACACGGGGCTGCGCCGAGAGAGGCACCGCGAGCGATTCGACGAATGCCAGCGCGGCCGCCTCATTCGAGAGGCGACGCGGTGCTGTCCCGCCGGGTGTCCCATCCTCTGTCCCACCAGATGTCCCACCCGGGTTCCGGCCCGCGGGGCCGATCCGCGGCAGCGCCTCGAGCTGAGCTTTTTCCCGGGCGGCCTGGCGTTGCTTCGCCTTGCGCTCACGCTCACGCCGGCGCTTCTCATCGGGCGTCATGGCCATTCTGACCACCTCCCGGGGGGTGGGACACGGGACACGAGCCCGCGGAGGGGGACAGATCACACCCGGCGGACTGAGGAGCCCCTGCGAGTAGAGATTCGGAGACCCCTACCCCTCAGTGGAGGGTGGGGCCTTTGGTGGTTTCTCCCCATCCGGCATCGGTGAGGATGGCGTGCAGCGCTTCTTCGGTGATAACAACGCACCCGAAGGGTGTTCACCTCGACGAAGGCTGATGCGCCGTCGCGTGTGTAGGTCCGGATGTGGGGCTCGCGTGGTGTGGCTTCGAGTGTCACGACTGAACGCTCCTCACCAAACTTCGGATGGGTCACCGAGACCAGGCCGCGACGAACCTGATCCCTTCGCGCGGTTGCAGCGGAGGTGCTCAGGCTGACCGTTGGCCGGGTCGTCGGCGAGTTCGGGGTAGGTCTTTACGGACTTGATGTGTCCGTACTCGAAGGCATCCTTGTGACCGCGAGGGAGAGTGGTGTCGATCTTCTCGCCACACTCAGCGCACGGCAGGTCATGCTCAGCTACCGCAGCCTTCAGGTTCGCGCGGTTCTTGCGGTGCGCCGCAGTAGTGCGACCCGGTATACCAGCGGCCATTAGTCGCTTCCCCTCAGAACGGTGTCACCGTCATCGTCCAACTCAGCCATCAGCACGTCACAGCAGACACCCCACGCCGGTTCACCACACACACCACAGCGAGGCGTCAGGCTTGTCATCGGCAGTCTTCCGAGTCGAACCCACACGGGCACGGCTTGCCGTCCGCGCTGCACGGATATCCGCCCTCGGTCACCTGAACCTCAGTGGCGTCAGCGTCATTGGCTCTCGCGCCGTCGCGTCCGTTGAGCATCTTCACTCTCCGTTTCCGAACAGCCACCACAAGAACCCATGCCACGAACGCCGCCCGAACAGGACAGCAGAAGCACCCACAGCCACACACACGGTGCAGAGCAGGGTGACCCTCATGTGCGGCTCCCTCGCCGGCTTAGCGGCAGGTTGCCCGGTGCGTCATCGCAGCCGGGCACCCCGCCTTTCACGTCTACGTCTCACACGCACGGCACAGCTCCACATGCAGAAGGTGGTGCGCTCAGCGGGCCCGCGGTACAGGTCGGGGCCGGCGTCGCGCCGCTCGTGCGTCAGATGACAGCGTGCGGCGAATGAGACGAGATCCCACCCGGGGCACCAGGCAGGAAGAACACCCAGGAACGGAGAAAGCCCCTGGCCGCGTAACGCGACTCGGGGCTTCCTACGGTTCTAGTACTAGGCGTAAGCCTATCAGTTACGACGGCCCCACCCAGGTATCAACATCATCACGACACGCCGGGGCTACGAACCACTCGATCCAGTGGTCATCCGAAGTGCACCGCCATGAACGCCCCACGCGCGGCCTTGCCGACCGGGAGCCCGTCATCGTCGCTATCGACGCTTCCCATGTCAAAGCTGTGCTCCTCGCCACACGTGCACGGGTTGGTGCGGTACCACCCGACCATCGCCTCGGGCTTGTACGCGCCCGCGAATCGCGTCGGCACGTCCTCGCCTTCGGTAACCCACGACCAGTCATCCTCAAGCTGGTCGCGCATATCCGGGTGCATCAGCACGTCGAGCATTAGTTCGTCCAGGTCGGGCAGGTTGTGGTGGTCGATGCGGACGAGCGGGCCGCTGTCCTCGATACCCCAAAGCTTCATTTGGTGCTCCTGTTCTCGTGGTTGGTGGGTATCGGTCTGGTGCCGGGTCGGAGTCCGCACGGCCCCTCATGACCATCCACCCGGGTGCACCACTCCCCCTCGTGGACGATGGGGCACGGGTTCACCGCGAACCACCGGGACGCGTACGCCTTCCGGACGGTGTGCCGACCATCGCGCATCCGCACGGTCGGGCCGAGCAGGCCACGGTCCAACCATTTGCGGGCCGTGCGCTCGTTCACCCCACGCAACGACGCAGCCTCAGATGAGGTGAGGAGCGGGTCGTACCACTCGGTCACCGACCCCGCCTCCTCCTCCTCATCGAACCGGGCATACGACCCGTGAGGTGCAGACGGCAGACGACGCGGGAAACGGAACGTGTCCTGACGTTCCACGCCCCACCGGTCCACAGCATCCCGAACAGACCACCCCTCCCGGACGCCGTCATGATCCGGGGCGTGACGGTCCAACACCAGCGGGCCCAGCCACCCCATCGCGTCCGCATCATTCGACGTAGCGGCGATGTCCGGGCCGAAGAACCGCACCGCCGTCTCCACCGCGTGAATTGCATCGATCAGGTCATCACCAATCGGCGCCGGCGGATGCGGCGACGACGTGCGAATCACCTCACCCCGATCCCAGTTCCACCCCGACTTCGACGGATCCCCCAAAGACCGCAGACGACCCAGCAGGTCAGGGGCATCGGATAGGAGAGCACGGGCGCGACCGAAGCACTGGTCACAGACCAGCGACCCATCACGGCACTCACGAGGAGCACAGCCCTTGCAGGGGGCCACCGCGTTGCCCTGCTCGTCGTCAATCCCGAACCACGCGCATGTCGCCCAGTGCACATCACGCTGAGTGCAGCCACGGATACATACCCGATCGCTCATGCTTCCCCGCCGATCTGCGCGAGGATGCGCGCGGTCGTGTCGTCGTCGAGGCGGCGAAGGCCGAGCGCGCCTCGGTACGGGATCGGCTCGGTCAGCGCGCGCGGGTTGGCGAGCACGAGGTGATGCGTGTCGGGTCGCGCCCACGGCGAGCATGGGGATGTGGCAATGACCTCGCCGCTCAACGCGTGCAACGATTCGGAGTGCCCCTCGTGCGCGTCCAGGATGTCGACGATCCCGATGATGTGACCTAACTCCGCCCACATGGGGCTGAGCGGCCGGTAGAACTTGCCGAGCACCTTGATGGCTGGCAACTCGGACCAGGCCGCTCGAAGTTTCGGGTCATCCCATCCGTCTTCGTCTTCGCTGAGCGCGACGTGGATGGCTACGGGCCCGCGGTAGCCCCCGGCGATGTTGCGGATGCGGTTCTCCACGTCCTTGCCGCCGTGGATGATCGCCCACGCCCACGGCTGACGCACGGTCAGGATGCGCATCTCAGAACGGGGTGTCGTCTCCATAGCTCCCCTCCCCCGATGTCGGGGTGGACCACGCTTCGGAGTCACCCGGCTGACGCGAGTCCCACTCGGTCGACTGTGCAGGCTGCTGCTGTCGGCCGGTCGACGCTGCACGCGTCACCGTCGCCGTCGCATAGCGAAGCGAAGGCCCGATCTCATCGACCTCGAGCTCGATCGCCGTGCGGTTGTTCCCCTCACGGTCTTGGTAGGTGCGCTGCTTCAACCGGCCCGTCGCGATGACACGGGATCCCTTCGTCAGCGACCCGGCGACGTGCTCCGCAAACTCACGCCACACCGACGCACGCAAGAACAGGGCATCACCGTCCTTCCACTCATTCGCCTGACGATCGAACGTGCGAGGGGTGCTCGCGATCGTGAAGTTCGCCACCGGCAGACCGTTCTGCGTGTACCTCAATTCCGGATCCGCCGTCAGGTTGCCGACGACGGTGATAACCGTTTCCCCAACCATTAGAGACCCAGCCCCTCTCGCACTTGGGTGTCGACGCTCGGGCCGTCACCGTCGATGTACAGTTCCGACACCTCGATGCACCCGGTCTCTTCGATGGTTCGCGGCGTGTGGAGTTGCCAGTAGGCGACGAGGTTGGCGATGCGCTGCTGCTCCACGGACGCCAGGCCGATGTTGGCTGTCGCGATGAGCTGCTTCTGCGTCATCTCCACCCACTGCGTCTGCGGGTCCATCTGCTCGATCTCAGCGAGCACTTCGCGGGCCTTCGCTGCGTGGTCGATTCGTTCGGTCGTCATTTCTCGATGCTCCTCATGTGCTTGGTCATGTCCGAGATCGCCTCGGCTTGCGTCCTCACCAGCAGTCGCGCGCGCTCCTGGAACGCCCTCGCCTGCCCGATGGTCTTGAAGGTGAACCCGGCCCGCTTCAGCTCGAGCAGCGCCTGCTTTTCAGCGGTCTCGAGCTTGGACAGTGACGTGTCCAGCAGCGCCAGACGGTTCCGGTCACCACGGCTCATCGCCTGGCCCATCAGCCCGCCCCTCCCAGTCGTCGGTCTGCTCGTAGTAGTCCGCGAGCTTCTGCTCGTACACCCGCGATTCCAGCCACTCGTCCTGATCCAGGCGGGTATCCCGACAGGGCCCGCACTTCTTTTGACCGGGACCGTGGGGCATGTGCTTGGAGCAGTACCGGGGTGGGGCGTCCATCCGCAGCGGTCTCGTGGGGCGTTCCGGCGTCTCCTCGCGGCCGGCCTGCACCGCGTCCCAAGCGGCAGCTCTCGCGCCGTTCTCCGCCCGCACCCTCTCCCGCGCCCGCTCCCTCGCGCCCCCTCGCCCCATAGCCACGGACGTCCATGGAGACTCCGGCTCCGGGGTTCGGATCGTCACCCCACGCATGTCCACCCGCAACGGGTGCAACAACAGCAGCCACTCCCGCCCGTCGGCCTTGTACGTGGACAGGAACCCTGCGTCCATCAACGCGAGCACATGCCCCAGCACCTCGTCCTTCGCGGCCTCCCAGTCCGGAGTTTCCGGTGGGTACAGGTCGTGTGCGATCCAGTCGACGTCGAACGGGCCCCGACCCATCGGGTCGAGTTTCAGCCACAGCCACACGGCGAGCGGGATGGCGTCGTGTGGGGCGGCGGCGAGGTGCGCCCAGTCCGACGGGTTGATCATGCGTTGCTTGGTTGACACTCCGTCTGTTCCCTCTCGCGAAACCCTCGATGATCAGATCGAGGGCCAACTGCACTTCCTCATCACGGACGACGACGCACTCCGTGTACCCCTTGCCGCCCTTCCCGAGGACGGTCTCCGCCTCACCCCAGCTGGTGAACGCACGACGGAACCGGGTGCGCAGCGACCGCAACGCCTCCCGCTCCCACGACGCGTCCGTCCCCCGCGGCGCGAGGATGACCTGACCCCCGAGACGGGCGAGCTCATCCAAGCGAGACGACACCCACGCCCGACCGACCTTCACGATGTGACGGCCGACACCCGCTGCGTCCTGGAAGACGACGACGTAGGTCATCGCGTACTCAGGCATGGCACTCATGCGGACACCGCCGATCGCACAGCCGGCACACCGGGGCGAGCGAGCAGCATCCGCAGCGCCGCTGCGGCCTGCTGCGGCACGACACCGTTCCCGCACGCCTTCAACTGCTCCGCACGGGACAGCTGCGCCGAAGCGGTCACCCACCCGGCTGGCCAGCCCATCATCCACTCCGTGAGCTCCGGGTTCAGGCGGGCCTTCCCGCCCCTCCCGTCCATCCGCACAGGCGACGGGGCGGGGCGGCCCATGACCGCCTCCCACCGCGCGATGGCCGCCGTGTAGGGGCCCCAGTCCGCCGGCACGACGTGCACAGCAACTTCGTCCAACTCTCCGCCGCGCTTCGGGTTCAGTTCCTTGCGGCGAGTTGGGTCAGAAGCTCCCCGTCCGTGCTTGTCGCCCAGACGAGCCGTAGGTGTCGGCAGTACCTTGACTTGCTCGATCACGCGATCCATGCGGGCGCGGAAGTCGCCGCTGATTTGACCATGAGCGGCCGGCGACGAAGATCCGACCATGGGGGTCGGCAGCAGCTGGACAGCGATGGGGAGCGGCATTCCCATGCCGTTGCCGTTCACCCCGGTCGCCTTCACCCGGTCGCGGCGTGCCGACCATGACTCGACGGACTCGCCGTCGTTCATGACGACAGTCGGCGTCGGCAGCAGCGTCAGGTCGCCAGACTCACTGCCACACCCGGCAGTAGCAGCTCGCTCGAGCGCGCCCCGGACCGCGCCGCGTGCCCACCCGTCGCGTCCGCCACCTGCGGCGTCGGCAAGAGTGCGTTCTGCGGGCCAGGCGAGGATGAAGAATCGGAATCGTCCGTGAGGGGCGCCGACGTCGGCTGCTCGAAGACCAGTCCACTCCGCATCGAACCCGAGACGGGAAAGGTCTGCGAGTACGGCATCGAGTGCCCGCAGATGATACTCATCGTCTCCGTCTCCCACACACCACGGGCAGGGTTCCACCTCGCTATCGGCTCGGGCACTGATCAGTCCTCTCACGTTCTCGATGACGACCCAGTCCGGGCGGAGGGTGTCGATGGCTTTGACGTACTCCGACCACAGACCGGAGCGGGTGCCGTCCTTCATGCCGCGGCGCGCGCCCGCGAGGGACACGTCCTGGCAGGGGAACCCGCCGGCGAGGATGTCAACATGCGGCGCGGTGGCCCAGTCGACCTTGGTTACGTCGCCGTAGTTCGGCACATCGGGGAAATGGTGCGCGAGCACCCGGGACGGGGCGGCGTCGAACTCGCAGAACCACGCCGGATCCGACCCGAACACGTCGTCGACGGCCATCCCGAGACCACCGACGCCAGCGAAAAGCTCGCCGGACTTCAGGCCGCTCATGCTGCGGTCTCCCATCCGCCGGAGTCATCAAGACGCACCCACCCGAAAGTGGCGTGAAACAGGGGCACCTCGGCGGGTCGTGCGATACCGAGACGGGACACGGTGAAACCCCACGCGGGGTCGACGTTGTCGCGGTGATGCTCGACGTCCCCATGGCATCCCGTTGTTCCGGTGCCGCACAGCAGCACACCGTTCGAGGGGAGCACGAGGTGGGGGCGGTCGCTGTTGCGCTTCACCCCACCCGGCCCGCGGGCCTCACGGTGCTGCACCGACCAGCCGCCGAACGGCTCAGCGCGACGCTCACGCACGAGAGGGCGCTCACACCCGGGCATGGCGCACCGGCCCTTGTCGCGGTCCCAGATCAGCTGCACCGTGGCAGGCGAGAACTCACCAGGACGGGTCATGATGCCATCAGCCCGAGCAGGTCGAGCAGCCCTCCGGTGATCGGAGCATCCTCCGGGATGGTCGGTTCGGGAGCGGTCGGCGACGGCACCCCGTCACGCTCGATGTGATGGCCTTCGGATACGGGGAACATGGACGGCGCCCAGTGCTCGTCGAGCCCTTCGACCCATTCGACGATGACGATGCGCAGCCGCGGGTTGGCGGAGATGCGGTGCGCGACCGAGTGGATGGTCCACCCGCAGCCCACTACCACGTCGCCCGGAAGCCACTCGGACGCTGGCGTGCGGGGCGGGCGCTGGAACGCGTGACACCCGCACGGGTCTTTTCCGCACTCCCCCATTCCGATGCCTGAGCCGACGAGCACCGGCGCGTAGGCGTGCGAGATGTTGCGGTGTCCGCAGCCGAGGCACTTCTCGCTGTCGCGGATCTCGAGGTCACTGATCACGAGTGCTCCCCGCGGAAGTTGGCGTTCAGCGAGCGAAGGATGTCGATGTCTTCGGAGAGGGACTTGCGGCGTTCGCGGGCGTACTCGAGGGCGAGCTCGCACACGTCGAGGTGTTCCCACGCTTCGATGACGGACGCGTCAGATTCAGCGACGAGCTTGCGGGTCTCCGCGTCACGGCCTTGCGCGTTCTGGCGGGCGTAGCCGCGGGCGGCGGCGAGGAGACGTTTCGCGTCCTTCACGGCCTTGGATCGGCCCGCGAGGATCTCAGGTGCTCGGGCGATGGCCTGGCGGGCTTGGAGGAGCGCACCGGCGCACTGCACCGGGGTGGGGAACAGGTGGATCAGCTCGTCCTCGTCGAGACTGGCGAGGTTCAGCGGCACGAGGTCGACGGACGGGCCCTGGTCGGAGATCCCGCCGGTGGTGGGGTCAGCGTCCACGGCGCGCCCCCTTCTGGTTCTGCTGCATCGCGGCGATGGCGAACAGTTCGCGCGCCGCGGCGGATGCCTGCTCCTCGCTCCACCCGCGGCCCTGCAGACCGTTCTTGATGTGCGTGATGGCGTCCATGTAGCCCGTCGTCTCCTCGAGGAAGGAGAGATACTGCTCAGCGTCCACGGCGCGACCCCTTCCGCTTCTGGGCGCGGCGGCCAGCACGGTTCGACGGCAGATGATCCTGCGGGCGCGGACGTGCGACCATCTCGTTGAGCTCGGCGAGGCGCTCGGCGGCGGCTGGGCCCTGCGGGTTCTCAGACGGTCCAGGCGCCCACACGTCCGCGTCATCGGCGCGTCGGATCTCGTCCATCTCTGCGACGACCGCCGCGGCGGCGCCCTCGAATGCACGGCTCGGGTCTTCGATCTGGCGGCGGCGGTTGCGGCGGGCCATGTCCAGGCGGGCGCTGTCCTTCACCGAGTACGCCTGTGCAGCGCGCGCCTCGACATGCAGGGCGTCGATCTCCTCGATGCTCCGCGCCAGCGCGAACTCGGCGAACCAGTCACGAGTAGGTCTCGCGGCCGTCTCCCACGGGGCGGGCCCGTCGTCGGGCGCCGCGGGGGCGGCGGCGAGCAGGGGCGCGAGGATGTCCGCGAAGGTGACGCGGTACGCGTGACGCTCGACCTCGGACCCGAAGATCGTCATGGGCTTGAGCGCTCGGGTGGCGTTCCAGTCGGGGTCCGTCTGATCCTGCGCTTCGTACTCGTCCCAGCCGATGATGACCTCGCGGGGGCTGTGGCCGCGGCGGGTGATGACGACGCGGGCTGCAATCGGCGGCGTACCGCCGAAGTGGAATCGACGCCAGGCACCGTCCTCCTCCGCGAGGAAGTAGGGTCCGTCGAGCATCTCGAGCTCGCCCGAGGCCAGGACGGCGGCGCGTGCTGTCTCGACACTGATGGTTCTGCGTTCGGTCATCGTGCGCCTCCTGCTGCTATCAATTCGGGCGTCGGCATCTGCGAGGACCACTCGCCCTCTGTGCCGACGCGCCACCATGCGGGATCTCCGGTTCCGCGCGTCACCCAGGCCATTGCGTCGATGACGCACGCCACGTCAGAGCAGACCCACGCCGATCGGTGCGAGCGCGTTCGGTCGTAGTCCCCGGGCTGGTTGGTGACGATGACGTCGAGCGACGGTCGCTCGCACCTCGGGTCGTCTTCTTTGCGGGCCATGACTCATGCCTCCTGGTAACGCAGTGCGGTTCTGCGCGTGGTCTTCGGGTAGGTGCGGGCGGCAGCGGCCTCCGCGAACGCGAGCGCGACGCGCAGCTGCTCCATGTCGTCGTGCCCCTCGGGGTCGGCGGCCTTGAACGCGGCCTCGTCGATCGAGCGGGACTCGCTCACGGTGAGCTGGTAGCCGCCGTCCTCGCCGATGCCGACGTGGCCGAAGCGGCGCGCGTAGGGCTGGCCCTCGATGGCCTTCTTGAGCGCGGCGTTCGCGGTCTTCTCGGCGGCGGCGGCGGCGTCCGCGGCGCGCTTCAGTGGCACCCACGCCGCGCGAGCGGCCTCCACGTCTGCGGGGAGGGGCATGACGTCAGGGCATCCGGCCTCACGCCATGCGAGGAACGCGTTCGCGCGGTCGGTGAGCCACGCGATCATCTCCTCGTCGCGCTCCACCGGGATCCACGTCGCGCCGTTGAGCGGGGGTTGGTCGTCTTCGTCGCGGACCTCGAAGCCGTACAGGCCTCGGACGGCGCCGAGCACGAGCATCTGCCACTGCATCTGCGCGAGGTGATCCATGGGGATGCCGTCGTGCTCCCAGCCGTGCTCGTGCGACTTCACCTCGACGACGACGGCGTGCTGGTCCTCCCAGCCGATGCCGTCCGGGGTGGCGCGGAACAGATCGTTGCTCGCGGCAGCCCACAGGGCGCTATTCGGCTCGACGGCGTCCAGGGCGTCGGCGGCCTCGTCGAGGAGGGCGGCCTCGCGGGCGTGGCCGGCGTTCGTGGCACGGTTGCCGCGGAACGTCGACCCATTCATCTTCTGCTCGAGGATGCGGCGCCACGTCTTGATGCCGCCGCGGGCGATCTCCCACACCTCGGATGCGGTGACACCCTCGCCGCGCTCGGCCATCCACTGGACGCGGGGGGCGTCCCCGGGGACGACGACACGGGGGGTCTGCTGAGTGATGGTCATGCTGTCTTCTCCGGGAGCTTGTCGAGGGTGGTGGTCCACCGCATGCCGTGGTTCGTGGTGGACAGGGCCTTTGCATGAACGGCCTTGGTCTTGTTGTTGAGGGCGGTGATGGCCCAGCGGACGGAGCCGACGACAAACGCGTCACCGACCTCCCACCGGGGTTTCGTGTTCTTGGTCATCGGGTGGGCCCTTCGTTGCGGCACGCGCAGAAACGGTTGATGCAGAGCATGCGAATGCCGTGCGGTTCGTGGTGGCAGTCCGAACAGGTGCGGACCACGTACTTCGGGTCAGGGCGTGACGGTTCCTTGCACACCTCACGGCGGAGGGTGTCGCGTTCGTCAGCGATGCGGAGGAGCATGTCCAGCTCCTCCCGGTCGACCATGAACGACAACAGGTGCGGGCACCCGGCGGACAATGCCCGCAACGCGGACAACATCCGGGCCTCCACCTCCGCATCCGTCGCCTCACGGATAGGAACGACAGTCACGGACGGACCTCCCGCCAATGGGTGGGCCGGGTAGTACACGTACATCGACCCGTCGGCGAAGAACCAGAGACCGCCGGTGCGTTTCAAGATGGCGTGGTTTCGGGCGCCGCGTTCGTCGTCGATCTTCGTTTCGACGGCGACCCCTTCACCCGGCAGGTGCTCGCTCGTCGCGATCCAGGCGCTCACGGGTGGACCTCCCGTGCGGCTTCGAGATCGGCCATGACGCGGGCCACGGTGCGCAGATCGAGGTACACCGCCAGCGCTGCCCGAAGGCGCGAGTCCACATCGGCGGCGTCGGTGACCGTCCCGTGCGGGCGGACCTCGAACGCGGCGCGGATCGCATCGGCCGTCGCGTAGTGCTTCCGCGTGGGGGGATCGTTCGCGAACTCGGCAAGGCTGGGTCCGCCGAACGCCTGTGAGGTTCGCTTGACGATCGCCGCCAGCGCTTCGCGTACGTCGTCGGCGGGCGGGGTGGACAGGGCAGCCCGCATTTTTTCCTGGCTGCGGAGGATGCCCTGGAACGTCCGCAAGAGGGTGGCGGAACCGTCGTAAGAGATGAACTTCTCCAGGGCCCGGACCTCGTCGATGCTTGGCTTTTCGGTCATGACGCCACCCGCTCACGGATCTCAGCGGGAATGGGTGCCTGGAAGTGCTGGGAACGAAGCCACCGGCGGGGGTGGCGTTCCGCGTTGTGAGCGTGCGCCCACCGTTGCGCCCGGAGGAACGCCGGGGACATGATCCGCTCGGCCAGGCGGGGCGTGTACACGACACCGCAGGCGGGGCAGGACGCGAAACCGGCCACCTCGGCGGCGATCTCCCGGTCAGGGTTTTCAATGAGGTAGGTGTGCTGGCGGTTGCCGGTCAGCATCCACAGCACACGCTGAGGACGGTCTGTCCGGGGAGGTCTCGGGGGTCGCTGAAAGAGGTTCACGAATGTGCCCTTCGTGGATGAGAAAAAGGTGGAGTGAAATGGGGGGTGTCAGTGGTGGCGGCGGGACCGCACAACATCACGGACAACAGGGGCCAAAAACGCGACCCACACGACGAAACCCACAGGCGCCGCGAACCACGCGGGAAGCTGATCCGGGTTGATCACGACGACACCTCCGGCCAGATACGACGAGCCGAGGTGACGCACTCCCATGCCTTCGGCCAGGCGCCGGGTACTATCACTGCTTCCTCACGCTCCGAACCGGGCCACGTGACTAGGAAGACGTCGCCGGGCTCAGCGCCGTGCCACGGCTTCGGCTCCGGGTGAGCATCGAAGTAGGCGGCGACGACGTAGGCGGGGTTCTCGGGCCAACGCCACCGGCCAAGGCGTTCGTCAGCCTCCGCCTGGAAGAACTCACGCAGAGCGTCTGCCTCGCGTTTGTGCAGCGCCACGTCGTTCACGGAAGTTCCCCCGACGATGGAGGCGCTTGGCGTAACGCTGATGCCGTTGGATGCGGTGAAGGCGTTCACGACGCCACCTCCATGAACCGGCCGGCATACCGGTTGACGAAGTACGCCTGACCCTTGCCCGTCACCTTCGGTGTCTTCGAGATGGTCACGTGCCCGTCACTGTGGGTGACAGCGGTTTCCTTCACCCGGAACAGGCCGAGCTCCATCGACCGTTGCGTGGGCATGTTCCAGTCGGTGCCGCGGCGACGGATGAGGAACCCGTCATTGCGGAGCATCTCGAACAGGCGGTTCGCTCCGACCGGGATGCCGTTGCCTCGGAGGATCTTTGCGAGGTCACCGACGAGGATGTCCGTGTCGGCCGTGGCGACCGCGTCAGCGAACAACACCTTCGGTGCGTCCAGTGCGACCTTCGCCTGCAGCGCCTCACGCTGCTCCACCTCAGCGGCGTACGCGCGAAGCGCCTCCGGTAGGGTCTGCGGAACCGCCAACGCGGCGAGCTTGCGCCCCATCTCGAAGAACGTGCGGACAAGCACCTTCTTGAACTCCCGCACCTGGGGGGTGTTCCGCTGGAACGTCATCAGCAGAGTCGCCTGCTGCTCGTTCAGGAGCGCGAACCGGACGGGGGCGTTGTTGTAGCCAGGTCGCGTTTCAAACGCGACCTCACCGAACTCCGCCAGATCCGTGATGTTCGCAAGGATCAGCTCGAGCACGTTCTTGTGCTGCACACCTGACCCGCCTGCGACAGCCTCGGACGATACCCGCATCTCGCCATCGCGTTCGATGACCTGGACGACGGCGGTCATGATGCCACCGCCAGGGGTGCGTGCTGAGCCTCGCGCGCGGCCTGCTCGGCGTCGAACTTCTCGACCGCGTCGCGGAGGATGATGGCGGCTGCCGTGAGCCGCTCTTCGAGGGTCATCAGAGCGCCGCCTCGACGTTGGCGGGGATGAAGTCCCCGGCGTCTCTGCCTGTTGCCTGCGCGAGTCTGTTCAGCTCGGAGACGTTGAAGGGGGCGATGCCCTTGAGCTTGCGGTCGAGGGTGGCGTACGGCACGCCTGCCTCTTTGGCGACCGCGTTGCGTGACGGTCCGGTCTCGTCGATCGCTGCGGCGACGAGCTCGGCGACTCTGTGGTCGAAGCTTCCGTTATCCATACGGAGCACGCTACAGCGTTATCCATACGGAGCACAAGCGGCGGAGCCAAATCCCCTAAAGTTATCTATGTGGATAACGAAACTCCTGACGCGTACACCCGCGCCGTAGCCCGAATATTGACCGACGCCAAGAAGAAGTCGGGCAAGAGCTTCACCGCTCTGGCAACCGACACCGGCCTCGGACGCGCCACCGTCGTCCGCCTACTCGCGGGCGAACGAGACATCAACATCGGCTACCTACGCGCACTGAGCGCCGCGCTCGACCTTGACGCAGCCACCGTCCTCAACGACGCCGACAAACACGTCTGACACGAGCACGCCCAACCGCTTCGCCGCCGCTCGGACTTCCTCGACCGTATCCATGTCGCACACTAGATTTACCCCACTTTCGAATCTATGTTCGAACCTATACGACACCCCCGACATTGGATAGCGATGAGTTCCCCACAGCCACTGAACGCACAGAAAGGCCGCCGACGAGCGGTCGCCATGATCCGTGTCTCCAAGGAACGCGAGGGCATGATCAGCCCTGAGAACCAGCGGTGGTCGATCGAGCAGTACGCGTCCAGGGAGAACATCGACGTCGTCGCGTGGATCGAGGGCATCGACGAATCCGGTTCCCGCAAGAAGTCCGCGTGGTGGGCGCGCCTTGACGCTGGCATCCAGTACGTCGAGACGAAACAGGCGGACGTCCTGCTCGTCTGGCGCATCGACCGCACAGCCCGCAACCGGCTCAGGTGGGCCATCGCCACCGACCGCATCGAGACGGCCGGCGGCTACATCGAATCCGCCACCGAACCGAACGACCGATCTCCCGCCGGCCGATTCGGTCGCGGCATGATGGCAGAGCACGCCGCATTCATGGCAGAGTCCATCGGCGCGACCTGGAAAGAGACACTCGAGCGGCGCGTCCGCCACGGCCTGACGCCAAACGGTCAGCGCCACTACGGCTACGTCTACTCCCGCGACGCCGGATACGAAGTCGACCCGATCGAGGGCCCAATCCTCGCCGACATGTACCGCTCCTACGCCGCAGGCGAGTCAGCGCAAAACATCGCCCTCCGGCTCACCGACCCGAACGCCCAACCCGACGAGAACGGCGTCTACGCCCGCTACGCCCGCTGGAACACGCCCGCAATCCTCCGCCTCCTCGACTCCGGCTTCGGCGCCGGACTCGTGCTGTTCCGCGGTGAGCTGCACCCCGGCACCCACCCACCCGTCATCACACCCGACGACTGGACGCGCTTCGAGAACGCGCGCGCCGAACGCCGACGCCGCCCCCGCGCCGAACGCTCCCCCTACACGTACTCCGGCCTCATGCAATGCCACTGCGGCGGCAAGATGCACGGTCGCACCGACCACGGCCAGCGGCGATACGCATGCCTCAAATCGAAGCACTACGGCGTCCACCCTGACGCCTCGCTGGCGGAAGACGTGGTGGAGCAGGCCGTTCTCAAATGGATGCGCAACGTGCGCGACGAGCTCAACACTCGGGCGCGCACCGCACCGCGTGCGCTTCGCCCCGTCGAAGACCCGGTCGGCGCAATCTCGCGACGCATCGCCGCCGTGAACGAGAGGCTGGACTCGGCTACCGCGAAGTTCGTTGACGACCTCATCCCGCGCGACGCGTACGATCGGCTGCGCGCCAAGCTCGAGGCCGAGCGTCGCGACCTCGACCTCGAACTCACCCGAGCCTCCGCGCAGGCCACGGTGCGACCCGTTGCTTTCGCTGGCGACCTGGTCGCACGGTGGGGCAACATTCCTGTGGAACAGCGGCGACAGGCGGTCCGTCTGCTCATCGAACGGATCCGCGTTCAGCCGAAGGGTTCCGCTGAGCGCGTCGTCATCGACTCGCCGTTCTCGCGGAGTTAGAACACGTCATCGGACGATTCCGATGGTAAGAGCCACGGGAGTCCAGGTTACCCGGCCCGGAGCCCCGTCACCCGCGTCACGGCCGCCGCGTGCGGAACGCGTGGGTCACGTAGGGCAGGGCGACCGACCCTCCGTCGGCGAGATCGGGGACGGATGCCACGACCCCGTCGACCGCGGCCTCGATGCCCGCGCGCTTCTCGGGGCTGGCCGTAATGATGTCGCTGCGGGAGACGACGAGGTCGCGCAACTGCGGCAAGGTGATGCGACGCTCCCACGACCACTGGCGGTGCTCCAGCTCTGTGTACGGGGCTGTCACGCGCGGTCCCGTCGTGGAGAGGAGCACTTCGGCGTTCGAGCCGCCCATGGCCGCGGTGAGCTGCCGCACCCAGTCGACCCGCTCGTCGCGGATGTTCCAGATGAGACCGAGCACTCCCCCGCTGCGCAGCACGCGAGCGGTCTCGAGCGAGGCGGGTTCGACGTCGACCCAGTGCCAGGCCTGGCCCATGACGACGGCGTCGAGGCCCGAGTCGGGCAGCGGTAGATTCTCGGCCGTGCCGACGAACGTCGGTACCCCTCGCGCGTTCTGTCGCAGGGTCGCGAGCATGTCGGCATCCGGATCCACGGCCACCACGTCGGCGTCGAGCTCGACGACGGCGCGGGTGAGCTTGCCGGTCCCCGCCCCGACGTCGGCGACACGCAGCGCGCGGCCGGGCTCTCGCACGGGTTCGAGGAGCCACGACACCGCCTCGGATGGATACATCGGACGACCCGACTCATAGGCGGAGGCCGCCTGCCCGAACGAGGTCGACTTCTCGCGATCGGTCATGCCCCCGACCCTACGCCGCCCCTCGGGCGTGGCACGCTCGATGGTCGAACCGGGCGGCCGGGCCGCTCACGATGCTCCGTCGGCGATCCGTCCTGCGGAGTCGGAGCTCGACAGGCCCGCCTCGGATGCCGTGTTCCGGCGTGCCGTCGACGATCTCCGCTCTTCGGCTCGGGTGGGCCGCCGTTGGTGTGGGCTGATACCGGCGGCCGTGCGGAGCCGCCCCGGCGCGCCTCCTCCGGAACGCGGCAGCCCCGGCGCAGGGTGGAGTCGTGGCTCTGGACTTCACCGCGATCGACTTCGAAACGGCGAACTCCAGCGGCGCGTCCGCGTGCGCGGTGGGTCTGGCCCGCGTCCGCGACGGTCGGGTGGTCGCCACGGCGGCCTGGCTGATCAAACCGCCGGCCGGTCACGACCACTTCGCTCCGATCAACGTGGGAATCCACGGCATTCAGCCCTCCGACGTCGTCGACGCCCCCGACTGGTCGGCCCAGCTCGCACGTCTGACCGCCTTCGCCGGAGCCGACGTCCTGGTCGCCCACAACGCGGGCTTCGACATGTCGGTGCTGCGTCGCGCGTGCGCCGCGACCGGCGACGAGTGCCCGCCCTACCGGTACATGTGCAGCGTGCAGATGTCTCGCAAGACCTACACGCTCGACTCGTACCGCCTACCGCTCGTCGCCGCCGAAGCGGGGTGCTCGCCCTTCGCGCACCATGACGCTCTCGCCGACGCCGTCGCCTGCGCCGAGATCACGATCGACTGCGCGCGCCGCGCGGGGGTCGACGACGTGCACGCCCTGGCCGCGTACCTGGGCGTGCGCGTGTCGCAGATCGCGGTCGAGCCCGTTGAACGCGCGGTCGCCTGAGCCCCACCGGCCGGTCTTTCCGCCGATGTCGGAGGTCTGGGGCAAGCTGACCCCATGGATGCCATCGCCCTCCTCTTCGTGATCCTCGCCCTCGCCGTCGGCGTCGCCGGCGGGTGGTTCGTGGGCTCGTCGCGCACGGCGGCGCGCGACGCCGTCGAGCAGCAGTCGCTGAGCGCACGGGCGGCGGCCGCCGAGACCGCACGCGCCGGCGTGCAGGCGCAGCTCGACCACCAGATCTCGCTGTACCGCGAACTCGTGGGTCAGTCACGAGCCGACCAGGCGGCCCGCGAAGAGCGCGAGCGCCGCGAGCAGACCGTGCTCCGTGCCCTCGACCCCGTCCGCGAGACGCTCGACGCCATGCAGCGCAAGGTCGACGGTCTCGAACGCGACCGCGTCGAGCAGTATTCGACGCTCGGCGAGCAGCTGCGCCTGTCCCGCGAGGCCGACGAGGCTCTGCGCGCCACCACCGAGTCCCTCGCCTCCGCCATGCGCTCCGGAGCCACGCGCGGTGTCTGGGGCGAGACCCAGCTGCGTCGGGTCGTCGAGGCGGCCGGGCTCACGCGCTACGTCGACTTCGACCTGCAGACGGCGATCTCGAGCGACGCCGGAGCCGGTCGCCCCGACATGGTGGTGCGCCTCCCCGGGGGCAAGTCTCTGGCGGTGGATGCCAAGGTGCCCCTCGACGCCTATCTCCAGGCCAGCGCCATCCCCGTGACGGCGCACGGCGACGAGGGTGCGCGTCGCGCAGCGCTCCTGAGCAAGCACGCGAGAGCGGTGCGCGCGCACGTCGACGCCCTGGCGAAGAAGGCGTACTGGGCGGGGCTCACGACGAGCCCCGAGTTCGTCGTGTGCTTCCTGCCCAGCGAATCGCTGCTCGCCTCGGCGCTCGACGAAGACCCGACCCTGCTCGACTACGCCTTCACCCGCCGCGTCGCACTCGCCTCCCCCGTCAATCTCTGGGCGGTGTTGAAGACCGTCGCGTTCACCTGGACCCAGCAAGACGTCTCCGACGAGGCACGCACGCTCTACGCCCTGGGCACGGAACTCTACGAACGTGTCGGCAAACTCGCCGACCATGCCAACGACCTGCGCCGCGCGATCGAGCGGACCGTCGACAGCTACAACCGGTTCGCCGGGTCACTGGAATCGCGCGTGCTCGTGACGGCGCGCAAATTCCCCGGTATCGACGAGACGAAGCTCGACGCGGTCTCGGCCCCCCTCGCTCTCGACGCGGTACCGCGCCGGTGGACAGCGCCCGAGATGATCGGGTCACTCGACGGCGACACAAGTCAGGACACCGCCGAGGACGGCCAGGTGACGGCTCACGCCGACGTCGGAGCCGTCCGTGAACGAGCGGGTCTCTTCGACGACGGGTCGTAGAGGGAGCAATCAGGCGGTTGCCATGCGCGCCTGTTCCGCCGGAATGGCGGACATCAGGGTCACGCCCCGCCGGGGACCCAGCTCAACAGGCTGACGACGGCGGCGGAGACGGCGACGAACGCGCCGACCATCCACCACGCACTGACCTCGTGACCCTCGTCGCGACGCACGCGCAGAAGCACGTCGGGCCGTCGCGCGGGGTCGACCGCGCTGGCGATGACCGCCTGTGCACCTGTCTGAGGTGCGGTCTGGTTCGTCGGAGCTGCCATGGACGATCCCCCTTCGGGTCTCGGAAGAACACAGCGTCGCCGTTGACACTGCGTTCGATTCTGCCAGAGAGGGACTCCGGTACCGGTCACGCTTGCGTCACGACACGCCCGGCTGTATCTGCATGCGCCACGTCGACGGTGCATCCGCACGGCCGCCCTTCGAGAAGCGACCCCCGCTGAGGCGGTACGCCCCCACCCGCACGTGGCCCCGGGGCCACATCTGACGCCCCGGGGCCACGTACAGCGCCCCGAGAGACCTCCCGCGTGACGCGCGTCAGCGCCGAAGCGTCAGAGCCACTTCGACGTCAGGTGCTCCGACGAGATGCGACGGAGGGTGCCCGAGGCGCCGCGCAGCACGACGCTCTCCGTGTACAGGAAGTCGCCCTCGCGTCGCACGCCCTGCACGAGCTGGCCGTCGGTGACGCCCGTGGCGACGAAGATCGTGTTCTTGCCCTTCACCAGGCCGTCGGCCTCGTAGACCTCGCCGTCGACCTGGAGGCCGGCATCCCGGCCCTTCTCCTTCTCGTCGTCGGTGCGCGGAGCCAGGACGCCCTGGATGTGACCGCCCAGCGCCTTGATGGCGCACGCGGTCACGATGCCCTCGGGGCTCCCGCCGATACCCACGCACATGTCGGTGCGGGCGTTGTGGCGAGCGGCGTTGATCCCGCCGGCGACGTCACCGTCGCTCATGAGGCGGGTGCCGGCTCCCGCCTCGCGGATCTCGGCGATCAGCTTCTCGTGGCGCGGGCGGTTCAGCACCGACACGACGATCTCATCGACGGGCTTGCCGAGCGCCTTTGCAAGCAGGCGGATGTTCTCGGCGATCGGGAGGCGGATGTCGACGACGCCGACTCCGGCGGGACCCGTGACGAGCTTGTCCATGTAGAAAACGCTCGAGGCGTCGAGCATCGTGCCCTGGTCCGACACGGCGATGACCGAGAGCGCGTTCTGGCGGCCCGCGGCGGTCAGCGAGGTGCCGTCGATCGGGTCGACGGCCACGTCGCACTGCGGCCCGCGGCCGCTGCCGACGCGCTCACCGTTGTAGAGCATGGGCGCGTTGTCTTTCTCGCCCTCGCCGATCACGATCGTGCCGTCGAAGTTGACGGTGCTGAAGAACGCCCTCATCGCATCGACGGCCGCCCCGTCGGCGGCCTCTTTGTCGCCCCGGCCGATGAAGGGGACGGCGCGGATGGATGCCGCCTCGGTCGCTCTCACCAGCTCGAGCGCCAGGTTGCGGTCGGGGTGCAAAGGGCTCATGTCGGCAGTCAGGCTCACCATGCGGCCACTGTATCCAGCGAAGCGTGGACAATTGCCGGTTTTGACCGGATGTGCAACGAAGGAATCGCCATTCTTAACGGTTCGGCAGAACTGCCCCGTTCCTGCCGCGCCCGCCGCGTCACGATCCGGTGGCTTCGCTAGAGTGACGGTGTCCCGACAACACCAAGGAGCACCTCCATGCCCGTCGCTTCCCCTGAGCAGTACGCCGACATGCTGGACCGCGCGAAGGCCGGCGGCTTCGCGTACCCCGCGATCAACGTCTCGAGCTCGCAGACCATCAACTCGGTGCTTCAGGGCCTGACCGAGGCCGGCTCCGACGGCATCCTCCAGGTCACCACCGGTGGCGCCGACTACTTCGCCGGCCACACGGTCAAGGCCCGCGCCACCGGCGCCCTCGCCTTCGCCAAGTACGTGACCGAGGTCGCGAAGAACTACCCCATCACGGTCGCCCTCCACACCGACCACTGCCCCAAGGACGCCCTGCCCGGCTTCGTCCTGCCGCTGCTCGAAGCCTCCGAAGAAGAGGTCAAGGCCGGCCGCAACCCGATCTTCCAGTCGCACATGTGGGACGGGTCGGCCGTTCCCCTGGACGAGAACATCGACATCGCGGCGGAGCTCCTCCCCCGCATGAAGAACATCAACGCGATCCTCGAGATCGAGGTCGGCGTCGTCGGCGGCGAAGAAGACGGCGTGCAGCATGAGGGCTCGAACGAGGCTCTCTACACGACCGTCGCCGACGTGACCAAGGCCGTCGAGCGCCTCGGTCTCGGCGAGAACGGCCGCTACATCTCGGCCCTCACCTTCGGAAACGTCCACGGCGTCTACAAGCCCGGTGGCGTCAAGCTCCGTCCCGAGCTGCTCGGTGAGATCCAGGAGGGCATCGCCGCGAAGTTCGGTACCGGCCCCAAGCCCCTCGACCTCGTGTTCCACGGCGGCAGCGGCTCGACCGACGACGAGATCGCCCTCGCCGTCGCCAACGGTGTCGTGAAGATGAACATCGACACCGACACGCAGTACGCCTTCACGCGCTCGATCGCGGGCTACATGTTCTCGAACTACGAGGGCGTCCTGAAGCTCGACGGAGAGGTCGGCAACAAGAAGCTGTACGACCCCCGCGCCTGGGGCAAGGTCGCCGAGTCGGCCATGGCCGTGCGCGTGGTCGAGGCCACGAAGCAGCTCGGCTCGTACGGCCAGTCTAAGAGCTGACCGAACGCTTCTGCGCGAACGCCCCGGCTGCGGTCGGGGCGTTCGTCGTTTCCGGATGCCGCGTCCCGGACCCTGCCGAGCACCACGGCGACAGCACACGTCGGCACCCTGACCGCCGCGAACGGTGACCTCGTCCCCGGGCACGTACCCGACGACGAGGTCTCAGCCCCGGTAGACCTCGAGCACCGTCGGCGCCCCCTCGGGAGAAGACAGCACCTCGATGGCATCCCCCGCTCGGATATCGCCGGCTCGGCGAACGCTCAGGTACGCGCCGAGCCGGCCCTCGTCCGAGAAACGCTTGACCCAGCCCCGCGCCGCCGATCCGCCGACCCATCGCGCGAAGGTCGCGCACGGCGTGCGGGGCATCGTGACCTCGACCTCGACGGTGTCGCCGATGCGCCAGATCTCGCCGATGCGCGCGCCGTTGACGTCGAGACCTTCGACCCGCAGGTTCTCGCCGAACCAGCCGGGATGCAGCTCGCGAGACAACTCGCCCTCCCAGAACGCCGCGTCCTCCGCGGCGTAGGCGTAGACGGCCTTGTCGGGCCCGCCGTGGTGCTTACGGCTCGCCTGCACGTCGGAGCGGACACCGAGCTTGCCCACGCGAACACTCCCCTCGAGGGCACGCTTGTCGATCGCGGTCACCCCCACGGATCCGGAATCCGGGTGCAGACGGTCAACGGCGCAGACGGCGACGAGTCGAGGCATGCGACCGATGCTAGAGCGTCCGACGACAGCACGCGGACGGCAGGGTCAGCCGAACTCCCTCCGCATGACGACGGTGTCGCCGTCGAGAGAGCGGATCTCGACCGAGCCGATGTTCGAAGCCGACAGATCGGTGCCCGCGCTGAGCTCGGTCGTCGAGCCGGGGTCGGCACGCCAGGTCGAGAGCACGCTCGTGGTCCCCGAGTCGTCGGTGATGGCGAGGGCGTACGGCCACCCACCGGGAGGGGCGTCGAGCACCTGTCCGGTGTACTGGCAGACGAGGTCGATACGGGTCCCCCACGGGGCCGACGTCAGCTTCACCGACGCTTCGAGCGGCGCGCCGGCGACGTCGTCGAGGGCGTAGACGGTTCCCGATGACTGCTGCACCGCGCTGTTCACGGCGAACACGCTCGGCACCGCGACGGCGATCAGGGCGATGGATGCGGCGAGCGTCCACACGGCGACACGGCGTTTCCGATGCCGGCGCGCTACCTCGACGACGCGTCTGCGCAGCGCCGGATCGGGCGAGGCGAGCGCAGTCGGGCCGGTGGTTGCCCCGCCGAGGGCTCGAGCGCGCTCGGGTGACAACCGAGACAGGAGTCCGGCGGTGGGAGCGAGCTCGGCGACCGACGCCCGGCACGCGGCGCACGTCATCAGGTGCGCCTCGAACTCGGCGCGATCGGAGGCGCACAGCGCGCCGAGCACGTAGGCGCCGTCCGACACGGACAGTCTCTCGTGATCGTCGTTCATCGGGTCACCCCCCTTTCCTGCAGCGCGAGCCGCAATGCCCGCACCGCGTAATGCAGTCGCGATTTGACGGTGCCGGCCGGGATGCCGAGTTCCTCAGCGGCCTGGGCGACGCTGCGCCCGCCGTAGTAGGCGCTGACGATCACGGCGCGATGGTCGGGCGTGAGGGTCGCGAGCGCCTCCTCCACGAGCAGGGCGTCGAACATCGCGTCGGTGTCGTCGTCGCGGACGACCTCGGGCAGTTCCTCGACGGGATGCTCGTGCCGACGCCGGGCGCTGCGCGCTTCGTCGATGACGAGGTTGCGGGCCACCGTGTACATCCACGAGCGCAGCGTCGCCGGGTCGTCGCTCATGACCCGCGGCGTCCGCCAGGCCCGCAGCAACGTCTCTTGGACGACGTCGTCGGCTCCCGCGTGATCGCCGGTCAGGCTCACGACGTAGCGCCAGACGGGGGTCGCGTGCGCGTCGTACAGCGCGGTCAGCTGCGCGTGATCGTCTCGCACCGCGGCATCCCCTCTCCCTCTTCTCCTGAGAACACGGGATGCCGCGCGGAACGGTTCAGTTCGAGACGCTGCCCATCACAGCCGACAAGAACTGCGGGTCGCTCGACATGCCGATGAGGGAGAGGACGGCGGCGATGATCGTGCTGATCAGTGCGCCCACGATGGGGATCCAGAACGAGATGCGCCCGCGCTTCATCGACCGCCAGGTGAAGAGCGCGGTGAACAGCCATCCGATACCGGTGACGGCGGCGGCGGCCGCCCCCCAGAGGTACCCGGCGGTGAGGTTCGTGAACGTCGCGTCGACGCGGAAGACCCGGGCGAAGTTGTTCGCGTATTCGGGGAAGTTCAACAGCTGGATGATCGTCGTCACGACCGAGAACAGACCGTAGACGAGCAGGCCGAACGTCACGATCCGGTCGATCCTGCCGCCGCGGGTCGTGGGGACCGGCATCGGCGCGGGCTTCGACGAAGCGCGCTGCTCGACGACCGGCTCGGGCTGGGGAGCGACCCCGGCCTCGAGGGCCTCGGTCACCTCCGGCCGCTGGATGCGCGCGCGCTGCTCCTCGGGAGTGGCGTACTCGCCGTACTGCGGGCGGGGGCGGATCTCGTCAGCGGGCGTGCGCGGTTCGACGTTGCTCACGCGCGACCCCGGCCACCCAGCGCGCGCTCGTCGCGCTTGCCGCTGGCATCCTGTCGCAGCTCCTTGGGGAGCGAGAAGATGAGGTCTTCTTCGGCCGTGCGCACCTCTTCGATGTCGCGGTAACCGGCTCCGGCGAGTTCTTCGAGCACCTCGGTCACGAGGACCTCGGGAACGGACGCACCGCTGGTGACCCCGACCGTCTCGACACCCTCGAGCCACTCCTGTTTGACCTCATCGACATAGTCGACGCGGTACGCGGCCTTGGCGCCGTGCTCGAGCGCGACCTCGACCAGGCGGACGCTGTTGGAGCTGTTCGCCGAGCCCACGACGATGACGAGGTCGGCGCCGACGGCGACCTTCTTGATCGCGACCTGGCGGTTCTGCGTGGCGTAGCAGATGTCGTCAGAGGGCGGATCCTGCAGCTCGGGGAAGCGCTCACGCAGGCGCCGCACGGTCTCCATCGTCTCGTCGACCGACAGCGTGGTCTGCGAGAGCCAGACGACCTTCGAGGGGTCACGCACCTCGATGGTGTCGGCGTGGTCGGGGGAATTGACCACGGTCACGTGCTCGGGGGCCTCGCCCGCGGTGCCCTCGACCTCTTCGTGGCCCTCGTGGCCGATCAGAAGGATCTCGAAGTCGTCGCGCGCGAAGCGCACGGCCTCGCGGTGCACCTTCGTGACCAGCGGGCAGGTCGCATCGATCGCCTGCAGACCCCGGTCGGATGCCGCCGATACGACGGCCGGAGACACACCGTGCGCGCTGAAGACGACGTGGGCACCCGTCGGGACCTCGTCGACCTCCTCCACGAAGATGGCGCCCTTCTTCTCGAGCTCGGTCACGACGTGGATGTTGTGCACGATCTGCTTGCGCACGTACACCGGCGCACCGTAGCGCTCGAGGGCCTTCTCGACGGCGATGACCGCGCGGTCGACGCCGGCGCAGTAGCCGCGGGGCGCGGCCAGCAGGACCTTCTTCTGGCCCTTGACGGGGATATCCTGGAGCCGCCCGCGTCGACCCGGGATACGGGGAACGGGCAGGTGGACGGCAGGTGAGCTCACCCCTCGATTCTACCGGGACGCCCCTGAACACCGGCCGAATCGCGCCCTCTACCCTTCGGAGACCATGACCTCGTTCCAGCCCGAGACCATCGCGGGCCAGGCCCCGCCCGCCGACAGCGTGCACCCCCGCGACTCCCGCACCGACGCCCCCACCTCGGTCTCGCGCCTGAACGACACCATCCGCGGGTTCATCGAGCGCTGGGGCTCGGTCTGGGTCGAGGGCGAGATCACCTCGTTCAACCGCCGGGGCGGCAACGTGTTCGGGCGCCTGAAAGACCTCGGGACCGAGTCGACGGTGGCCTTCCGCATCTGGTCGAGCACGCTCAACCGCCTGCCGAAAGACCTCAAGGTGGGCGACCACGTCGTCGCGTGCGTGAAGGCCGACTACTTTCCTCGCACCGGCGACTTCTCGTTCGCCATCTCGGCGATGCGCCACGTGGGTCTCGGCGAGCAGCTCGAGCGTCTCGAGCGCCTGCGCGTCCAGCTGCGCTCCGAGGGCCTCTTCGACCCGGTGCGCAAGAAGAAGCTGCCGTTCCTCCCCCACTGCATCGGTCTCATCACGGGCGAGAACTCGGACGCCGAGAAGGACGTCCATCGCAATGCCGAACTCCGCTGGCCCCGCGTGCGCTTCCGCACCCAGCACGCCGCGGTGCAGGGCGACCGGTGCGTTCCCGAGACCCTCGCGGCACTCAAGATCCTGGATGCCGACCCCGAGGTCGACGTGATCGTCATCGCCCGTGGCGGCGGCGACCCGCAGACGCTGCTCGGCTTCAGCGACGAGCGACTGCTGCGCGCGGTGGCCGCGGCATCCACTCCGATCGTCAGCGCGATCGGGCACGAGAACGACCGCCCGCTCCTGGACGAGGTCGCCGATGTCCGCGCGTCGACCCCCACCGACGCGGCCAAGCGCGTCGTGCCCGACATCAGCGAGCAGCGGGCGCTCGTGTCGCAGCTGCGGGCGCGGCTCACCGGGCGCCTGACCCAGCGCGTGCTGCACGACATCGCGCAGCTCGAGCAGATCCGCTCGCGGCCGGCTCTGCGCACGCCCCACTCCCTGCTCACCTCCCGGGCGCAGGAACTGTGGATGCTCTCGAACCGGGGGCGCGACATCGTCGACCGCCGCGTCGAGGGCGAGCGACGGCGCACGAGTGAACTCGGTGCGAGCCTTCGCGCGCTCTCCCCCCTGGCGACCCTCGCCCGCGGCTACGCGATCGCGCAGCTGCCCGACGGCTCAGTCCTGCGCGACGCCGCTCAGGCCCCGGCCGGGACCGCCCTCCGACTCACCGTCGAAGAAGGCACGGTGGCCGCCCGCTCGGAGGGCGGCATCCCCGACGCGGTCCCGCACGGAGCGACGACCCGCGGCCCGGGCACGCCCGACGTCGCCGACACCCCGGCATCCGCCGCCCGGCTGCTCGACGACGAGGCACCCGGCGACGGGGTGTCGGCGGGGCGCGCCTAGAATGGATGCCATGACCGCGACGACCCCCGGCCCCGCCGTCGACGTCGCGACCCTGTCGTTCGAGCAGGCCCGTGACGAACTCGTGCGCGTGGTCGCCGAGCTCGAGCAGGGCGCTCCGACGCTCGAAGAGTCGCTGGCACTCTGGGAGCGCGGCGAGAAGCTCTACGCCCGCTGCGAGGAGTGGCTGCTCGGTGCGAAGCGTCGCCTGGACGCCGCCCGTGGCGAGGGTGACGACTGATGGCTCGCGTCGTCGCTCATCTCGGTCGCCCCGAGACCCCGCAAGAAGCGGCCGACCGCAAGGCCGAGTCCTCGCGTCGGTACCGGTCCAGCAAGACGTTCCGCAACCTCATCGCGGCGCTCATCGTGACGGTCGGGGTCGTGCTCGTCGTCGTCGCGGCCGTCCCCCGCGGTGAGCCAGCTCCCCGCCCCGACATCGACGTCCCCGCCCTCGCGGCCGAGATGCAGAGCGACCTGGGTCGACCGGTGCTCTCGCCCTCGCTCGGTGAGGGCTGGCGCGTCAACCAGGCCAGCACCGAGGGCGTCGGCGGTACCGAGGCGTGGACCATGGTCTATGTCCGCTCGGGCGAGAGCGGCTTCCTCCGCGTCGCTCAGGGCTTCGAGGCCGACGAGACGTGGGTCGGCCAGGTGCTCGACGGCACCCGCAGCACCGAGTCCACCGAGATCGACGGCATCACGTGGAACGTGTACCGCCCCTCGAACCCCTCGGGAACGGGCAACATCGACTACGCCCTCGCCACCCCGGCAGGGCCCGACTACGTGCTCGTCTACGGCGATGCCGCCCCCGAGACCGCGGCCCTGGCTGCCGCGTCCGTCACATCGCAGATCGAGCAGTTGAGAGAGGTCCCGTGAGCGAGCGCATGACCCCCCGTCAGGTCTGGCAGCAGATGGTGGAGGGCAACGAGCGCTTCGTCTCCGGTGCCCCCGCGCACCCGCGTCAGGACGTCGAACGTCGCACCGAGCTCGCGAACTCGCAACACCCGACCGCGGCCCTGTTCGGCTGCTCCGACTCGCGCCTCGCGGCCGAGATCATCTTCGACGAGGGACTCGGCGACCTGTTCGTCGTGCGCAACGCCGGCCAGGTCATCTCCGACTCGGTCATCGGCAGCCTCGAGTACGCCGTGGGCGTGCTGGAGGTCCCCCTCATCGTGGTGCTCGCGCACGACGCGTGCGGCGCGGTGGGCGCGGCCATCGAGAGCACCGGCGTCGACGCCCCGACCCTTCCCGCCTACATCTGGCGACAGATCGCCCCGATCGTCCCAGCCGTTCGGCGCGTGCAGCGTGCTTCCGCCGTCGACGGCCACCTGCCCGACGCCGTCGACCCCGAGCTGGTGGGCCGCGAGCACCTCCGCCACACGGTCGGCGAACTGCTGCGCGCCTCCGAGCTCATCAGCGAGGCCGTGGCCGAGGGCCGCACCGCCGTGGTCGGCGCGAACTACCGCCTCGACGAGGGCGAGGCCTTCCCCGTCGTCATCGTGGGCGATGTCGACGACCCCCGCGTCGACGACCCCCGGGTCGAAGACGCCCGCATCTGACAACCGAACGAACGACCTGGAGGAACGACGACGTGACCGACATCGAGTACCGCATCGAACACGACACCATGGGTGAGGTGCGGGTACCCAAGGACGCCCTCTACGCCGCGCAGACCCAGCGCGCCGTCGAGAACTTCCCCATCTCGGGCTCGGGCCTCGAGTCGACGCAGATCGCCGCTCTCGCGCGCATCAAGAAGGCCGCCGCGCTCGCCAACAAAGAGCTCGGCACCCTCGACGGGCGGATCGCGGATGCCATCGCCCAGGCGGCCGACGAGGTCATCACCGGCGCGCACGACGCGCACTTCCCGGTGGACACCTATCAGACCGGCAGCGGAACCTCGTCGAACATGAACATGAACGAGGTGCTCGCGACCCTCGCCACCCGCATCCTCGGCGACACGGTCCACCCCAACGACCACGTGAACGCCTCGCAGTCCTCGAACGACGTGTTCCCCACCTCGGTGCACATCGCCGTCACCCAGGCGCTCATCACCGACCTCATCCCGGCGCTTCAGCATCTGTCGGCCGCGCTCGAGACCAAGGCCGAGGCGTGGGCGGGCATCGTCAAGTCGGGCCGCACCCACCTCATGGACGCCACGCCCGTGACCCTGGGTCAGGAGTTCGGCGGCTACGCCCGCCAGATGCGTCTGGGCGTCGAGCGGGTCGAAGCCGTCCTCCCCCGCGTCGGCGAGGTCCCCCTCGGCGGCACGGCCGTCGGCACCGGCATCAACACCCCCCTCGGCTTCCCGCAGAAGGTCATCGAGCTGCTCGCAGCCGAGACCGAGCTGCCGATCACCGAGGCGAAGGACCACTTCGAGGCGCAGGCCAACCGCGACGGTCTCGTCGAGGCTTCCGGGGCCCTCCGCACGATCGCGGTCTCGCTGACCAAGATCAACAACGACATCCGGTGGATGGGCTCCGGCCCCAACACGGGCCTCGGCGAACTGCACATCCCCGACCTGCAGCCGGGTTCGTCGATCATGCCCGGCAAGGTCAACCCGGTCGTGCCCGAGGCCACCCTGATGGTGTGTGCGCGGGTCATCGGCAACGACGCGACGGTCGCGTGGGCGGGCGCCTCGGGCTCGTTCGAGCTCAACGTCGCGATCCCGGTCATGGGAACGGCGCTCCTCGAATCGATCCGTCTGCTCTCTAATGCCATGCGCGTCCTCGCCGACAAGACCATCGACGGCCTCGAGGCCAACGTCGCGCGTGCCGAGGCGTTCGCCGGCATGTCGCCCTCGATCGTCACCCCGCTGAACAAGGTCATCGGGTACGAGGCCGCGGCGAAGATCGCGAAGCACTCGGTCGCCAAGGGCATCACGGTCCGCGAGGCGGTCATCGACCTCGGCTACGTCGAGCGCGGCGAGATCACCGAAGAGGTCCTCGACGCCAAGCTCGACCTGCTGTCGATGACCCACCCGGGCTGAGCACGCCCGCCCCGCACATCCACGACGCCGAGGCGCGCCATAATCAGAGGATGAGCCGCACGACGAGACCCGTCTCGACGCGCGTGCGTTTCCTCGGCGCGATCCTCGGCGTCGTGCTGCTCGGCATGATCATCGCCGGCGGCATCACGTTCCTCGTGCAGAGCGAGCGCGTCGTGGCGAACGCCGAACGCCAGCTCGACGGATTCGTCTCGACCCTGTCGACGAGCACTCAGGATGCCGCGGCCCTCGTCGCCGCGGCCGCCCCCGGTCGCACCGATGGCACGGTGGCGCTCGACGGTGGGCGGGTGCTCGCGAGTACCCCCTCTCCGCCGGGACTGTCAATCGCCGACGACGCGGCCCTGGTGGCTTCCCTCGCCGATCGGATCCGCCTCGGCGAGGACCGCGGGCGCATCGACAGCGCTCACGGGCCCGTGCTGTACGCCGCCGTCGAGACGCGCAACGGGGTCGCTGTGCAGGTGATCTCCGTCGACCAGCGCATGGAGCTGGTGACCCTGTCGACGCTCACCTACGGGGCCTCGGCGCTCGTAGTGCTGCTGCTCGTCGGTGTCGCCGGCTGGTTCGTCACAGGGCGCCTGTTCTCCCCGCTCCGGCGCCTGCGCGACACCACAGACGCCATCACGATCGACGACCTCGGCATGCGTCTGCGCGCGCACGGAAACGATGAGATCTCCGACCTGACGACCTCGGTCAACTCGATGCTCGATCGCCTGGCGATGTCGGTCGACGCGCAGCGGCAACTGCTCGATGACGTGCGGCACGAGCTCAAGACCCCCATCACCATCGTCCGCGGTCACCTCGAGATGATGGACCCCGCCGACCCTCACGACGTGAACGAGACGCGCGAGCTCGGCATCGCGGAACTCGACCGCCTCGCCCGCCTCGTCGACGACATCGACACCTTGGCCGACGTCGAGAGCGGCGCGCTCGAGGCCGCGGTCATCGACGTGGGCTCTCTCACCGACCGTGTGGCGGAACTGGCGGGGGCGATCCCGGGGCACACGTGGACGGTCGAGCAGCGAGCGCGCGTGCGCATCCACGGAGACGCGGACCGTCTGGTCCAGGCCTGGCTGCAACTCGCCGACAATGCCGCGAAGTACACGCCCGAGGGCACCTCGATCGAGATCGGCAGCACCGCCGACGACACCACGGCGCACCTGTGGGTCCGCGACCACGGACCGGGCATCCCTCCGGCGGCCCGGCACCGCGTCTTCCGTCGCTTCGATCGCCTGTCGACCGGGCGCGGCGTGGACGGGTCGGGGCTGGGTCTGTCGATCGTGGATGCCATCGCCAAGGCGCACGACGGACATTGCTCCGTCGGCGACACCCCCGGCGGGGGCGCGACCGTCGCCCTGCACATCCCCGTGACCGGGGCGCAGTCCGCCGCAGAGCTTCCGACGCCCGTGCGCGCCGGCGACGTCGTCATGCAGAGAGAGGCCACCGGATGACACGCATCCTCATCGCAGAAGACGAGGAACGCATCTCGGCGTTCGTCGCGAAGGGATTGGAGTCCGCGGGCTATCAGACCCTGATCATCGCCGACGGCGCCGAGGCCCTCGACACCGCCCTCTCGGGTGACGTCGATCTGGTCCTGCTCGATGTCGGTCTGCCCTCGATGGACGGTTTCGAGGTGCTGCGGAGCCTCCGCGGGCAGGGCTCGCAGATTCCCGTCATCATGTTGACCGCGCGCACGAGCACGCGTGACACGGTGGACGGTCTCGACGCCGGCGCCAACGACTACGTCGCCAAGCCGTTCAAGTTCGACGAACTCCTGGCCCGCGTCCGCTCGCGCATGCGGGAGCCCGTGACGTCCGGTCCGATGACGGTGGCGCACGGCGACGTCTCCCTCGATGTGCTGGCGCGGCGGGCCACCGTCGGCAATCGCGAAATCGACCTGAGCGCGCGGGAGTTCTCGCTCGCCGAGGAGTTCATCCGGCATGCGGGTCAGGTGTTGAGCCGCGAGCAGCTGCTCAGCCGGGTGTGGGGGATGGATTTCGACCCGTCGTCGAACGTGGTCGACGTGTACGTGCGATATCTGCGGGCGAAGATCGGCCAGTCGCATATCGTCACCGTGCGCGGCGCGGGCTATCGCTGGGAATAACGCACGAAAACCCGAAAACCCCCGGCGGGGGAACCGGGGGTTTTCGAGGAGACACCACGGTGGTCTTCCGACTCACCCGAAGAGCGGTGACCTGCGCGTGCCGTTCTCGTGTTTTTCCTGGGGGGAACCGCCGAGGCGGGTGACGAGGTCTCCCTCGTCGATGGCTCTACTCTGGCGGGTCAACGTGAGAAGCTGGCGAGCCCGAAATGAGAAGCTTCTCATCTAGGAACGAGGGGTCCCGATCCCATCCCGACGCCAACGAGGAAGGGCCGGGATGCCACGGCATCCCGGCCCTTCCTTCAGAACCGTTACGACAGCTCGCCGGCCTCCAGCAGCTCGGTCACCAGGGCGGCGATGGCCGAACGCTCGGACCGCGTGAGGGTCACGTGACCGAACAGAGCGTGGCCCTTCAGGGTCTCGATCACCGAGGCGACGCCGTCGTGCCGGCCCACGCGCAGGTTGTCGCGCTGCCCGACGTCGTGGGTGAGCACCACGCGGGAGTTCTGACCGATGCGGCTGAGAACCGTCAGCAGCACGTTGCGTTCGAGCGACTGGGCCTCGTCGACGATCACGAACGCATCGTGCAGCGAACGACCACGGATGTGCGTGAGGGGAAGCACCTCGAGCAGACCGCGCGCGAGCACCTCCTCGAGCACGTTGCCCGACACGACCGAACCGAGGGTGTCGAACACGGCCTGGCCCCAGGGGCCCATCTTCTCGGCCTGGTCTCCCGGCAGATAGCCCAGCTCCTGACCGCCCACGGCGAACAGCGGGCGGAAGACGATGATCTTCTTCTGCTGCTGACGCTCCAGGACGGCCTCGAGAGCGGCGCACAACGCCAGCGCCGACTTGCCGGTACCGGCGCGACCCCCCAGCGAGACGATGCCCACCTCGGGGTCGAGCAGCAGATCGAGGGCGATGCGCTGCTCGGCGGACCGACCGTGCAGGCCGAAGGCGTCGCGATCGCCGCGCACGAGGCGGTACTCCCCCTTGCCGGTGACCCGCCCGAGCGCCGAGCCGCGCTCGGAGTGGATGACGAGGCCGGTGTTGATCGGCAGCCCCTTCACCACCTCGCTGACGCCGACCTCGGTCTCGTACAGGTCGGAGATCTCGTCGCCCGACAGGTCGATCGAGGCGATTCCGGTCCAGCCGGAGTCCATCGCCTGCTCAGCGAGGTACTCCTCGGTGCTCAGACCGAGGGATGCCGCCTTGACCCGCATCGGGAGGTCCTTGGACACCACCGTCACCTCGGCGCCGTCCTGGGCGAGGTTCATCGCCACGGCCAGGATGCGGCTGTCGTTACCGCCCGTGCGCATGCCCGAGGGCAGCACCTGCTGATCGGTGTTGTTCAGTTCGACGCGCAGGGTGCCGTCGGCACCGACCGGGACGGGGAAGTCCAGACGACCGTGCTCGATACGGAGTTCGTCGAGATGGCGCAGGGCCTGACGGGCGAAATACCCGATCTCGGGATCGTGACGTTTGCCCTCCAGCTCGGTGATCACCACGACGGGGATCACCACGGAGTTCTCGGCGAAGCGGAAGAACGCTCGCGGATCGCTCAGCAGGACGGAGGTGTCCAGGACGTACGTGCGCAGGGCCTGATCGGCTCCTGTCTCGGACTCGGTGCTCTCGACGACGTGACGCTGGTCGTACGGTGCTCGTGCAGTCACAACCCACTCCCGACCCGGGTGAATCACCCGGTTGTCACGAGTCGACCTGTGGGTCACGAGTCGCGATCCGAAGGTCGACTCGACCGGACTCCGTGTCCGATGACATCACCGTACGGCCCGCCGACACCCCCCGGGGTCGTTAACACGCCGCGAAAGTGACGAGTTCGTGAACAGCGTGATCACGCCGATCCCGCTGTCGAGGTCGTTTACTGGCCGAAGCGGCGATCGCGGGCCGCGAAGTCGCGGATCGCGCGCAGAAAGTCCACCTCGCGCAGGTCCGGGCCGAGTGCCTCGACGAAGTAGAACTCGGAATGCGCCGACTGCCAGAGCAGGAAGTCGCTGAGCCGCTGCTCCCCCGAGGTGCGGATGACGAGATCGGGGTCGGCCTGTCCCCCCGTATACAGGTGTTCGCCGATCTGCTCGGGGGTCAGGCTCGCGGCGAGCTCCTCGAGAGACCCGCCCGACTGATCGTGCTTCGCGATGATCGAGCGCACAGCATCCACGATCTCGCTCCGCCCGCCGTACCCGACGGCGAGGTTCACGTGCAGACCGTCGTGGCCGCGTGTGCGCTCGGTGACCTCGTGCAGCACCTCGGCGAGCTCCGCGGGCAAGCCCTCGGCGCGACCCACGTGCTTCACGCGCCAGTTCGGCTCGTGCGACAGCTCGGCGGCGAGTTGCGCGATGATCTCGAGCAGGTCCTGCAGTTCCTGGCTGTCGCGCTTGACGAGGTTGTCGTTCGAGAGGAGGTAGAGCGACACGACCTCGATGCCGAGGTCGTCGCACCAGCGGAGGAACTCGTGCATCTTCGCGGCACCGGCACGGTGACCGTGCGCCGCGCTGTCGAAGCCCAGCTGACGTGCCCACCGACGGTTGCCGTCGATCATCATCGCTACGTGGTGCGGCACGGTGGTCGGCATCCGGCGGCGAAGGCGCGAGATGTAGAGGCGATAGAGCGGTCCCCGCCCCTCGTTCTTCCACATACGCGCCACTCGCCTACGCTACCGCGTCGGGGGCTGCGGTAACCCTCGAAACGGGGTTCCTTCCTGGGGGAACGGTGAGCGCCTCCCCCATGTTCCGTCCGGAGCATGGGGGTCGACGTAGGGTCGGAAGAGTGACGAGCCCGACCCCCGCAGACGGCGCTGAGATGCCCCAGCTTCCTCTCCTGGAGGCGGGCGCGATCGGCGCGCAGACCGACGTCAAGCCCACCTGGCGCGGCTGGATCCACGCCGGCACCTTCCCGGTCGCGATCGCTGCGGGCATCGTCCTGATCGCGCTCGCGCACGGCGCCCCCGGCAAGTGGGCCGCGGCCGTGTTCATGGCGACGTCCATGCTCCTGTTCGGCAACTCGGCCCTGTACCACCGGTTCCACTGGAAGCCCCGGACGCTCGCGGTTCTCAAGCGCATCGACCACGCGAACATCCTGCTGCTGATCGCGGGCACGTACACACCGCTCGCCGTGCTGGCCCTTCCGACGCCCAAGACCGTCCTGCTGCTGTCGATCGTGTGGGGCGGGGCGATCCTCGGCATCCTGTTCCGCGTCTTCTGGATCAACGCACCGCGCTGGCTCTACGTCGCCCTCTACCTCGCGCTGGGGTGGGCGGCCGTGATGTATCTCGGCGACCTGCTCGCCGCGAACGTCGCCATGATGGTGCTCGTCGTCGTCGGCGGCCTGCTCTACACCGGCGGCGCGATCGTCTACGCCCTGAAGAGGCCCAATCCGTGGCCCGGGCACTTCGGCTTCCACGAGATCTTCCACGTGTGCACCGTGCTGGCGTTCCTCTGCCACTGGACGGCGTGCCTGCTCATCGCCCTCGCCCCGGCCTACCACGGCGGCTGAACAGGTCTTCGGCGGCTGAGCCGTCGAAGACCCGGCCACGCCGTCGGACAGATCCCGGATGCCGGGACCTCGAAGCCGAAATCAGCTGCGGGGAGCGGCCGGGTCGATATCCTGGTCGTCGGTCGTGCTGGCGTTCTCGGCCGCGCGTGCCTGCTCCTCGGCATCCAGCTCGGCATTGACCTCTTCGCGGTACCGGCCACGGCGGATCCGACGCAGCATGTCCCACACGAGCAGGAAGACCGCGACGCCGATGAAGGCGATGGCGGCGAAGCCGAGCGGCCCGGGCGTGACGATCGACTCGTCGGGGGTGACGACCGGGGAGGGTGTGGTCGCGAGAGCGACGATCACGGGGTGCATGGAGTCCTTCGGTCCGGGCGGAAGCGCGTAGCCTGGTACTCCAGCCTAAAGCCCGGGGAGACCATGACGACGCAAGCCCTGCTCGATGACCGTTACGGGCGAACGCGTTCGCCCCGGCGGCGCATCGTCGGCTGGACGATCGTCGCGGTGCTGGCACTCGGCGCCATCGGTTATCTCGGCTACACGACGTTCACGAACAGCGCCGCGTCGGTGACCGCCACCGACACCGGCTTCACCGTCATCGACGACAAGACCGTCTCGAGCAGCTTCCAGATCACCGCGCCCGTGGGCGAACCGGTCGCGTGTGCGCTCGAGGCTCGCGACGAGGACCACGGCACCGTCGGCTGGAGGGTCGTGCAGTACCCGGCATCCGACGACGCGGTCCGCGCCTTCAGCGAGACGATTCCCACGCTGTCGCTCGCGACGACGGGTTTTGTCAACGCCTGCTGGGTGCCGTAAACTCGCGGGATCACGACGCGCCCCGGCTCGATGCCGGGGCGTTCGACATATCCCCCGCCGACGGCTGCAGACACCGCCGTCAGCGCCTCGACGAAGGAGTACCCGTGTCCAACGACGCTCAGGTGACGTTCCTCACGCAAGACGCCTACGACCGCCTCCACCACGAGCTGGAGCACCTCTCGACCACGGGCCGCGAGGAGATCGCGAAGCGCATCGAGGCCGCGCGCGAAGAGGGCGACCTCAAAGAGAACGGCGGCTACCACGCCGCGAAGGACGAGCAGGGCAAGCAAGAGGCCCGCATCCGCACTCTTCAGGCCCTCCTGAAGGACGCCAAGGTGGGCGAGGCCCCCGAGAGCCACGGCGTGGTCGAGTCCGGTACCGTCGTCACCGCGATCGTCGCCGGCGGCGAAGAGAAGTTCCTCCTCGGCAACCGCGAGATCGCCGCGAACTCCGAGCTCGACGTCTACAGCGAAGCCTCGCCGCTCGGAACGGCCGTCATGGGCCTTAAAGAGGGCGACAAGGGCTCGTACACCGCGCCCAACGGCAAAGAGATCCAGGTCGAGGTCGTCAAGGTCGAGACGTACTCGGGCCAGTAACCCTTCCTCGTTCGCGAGCCGCTCCCCCGTTGACGGGGTGGGCGGCTCGCGGCATTTGCGGACAGCTCACGGGTCGGGGCGGGTTCTGCGACTTCGGGGCACGCCGAAGCGGGCGTTCCCCCTCCGTACGCGTCCGCGGCGGACCGACAAGCCCGCCGCGGCGAGCTCAGTTCGGGACGACGGTCGCGATGAACCCGGCATCCTCGAGCGTCTCGATCACCAGGGCGCGGTGCTCCTCGCCGCGCGTCTCGACGCTCAGCTGCAGGATCACCTCGCTGATCTGCAGCCCCTGGCCGTGGCGGGTGTGCAGCACCTCGATGACGTTCGCGCCGACGCCGGCGAGCAGCTCGGACACTCGGGCGAGCTGGCCCGGGCGGTCGGGCAGCGGGATCCGCAGGGACATGTAACGACCGGATGCCGAGAGCCCGTGCGCCACGACCCGTTGCAGCAGGAGGGGGTCGATGTTGCCGCCCGAGAGGATCGTCACGGTCGGCCCGCTGGCCTTCACCTTGCCGGCGAGGATCGCGGCCACACCCACCGCCCCGGCGGGCTCGACGACCTGTTTGGCGCGCTCGAGGAGCACGAGCAGCGCGCGGGCGATGTCGTCCTCGGTGACGGTCACGACCTCGTCGACGTACTGACGGATGAGCTCGAAGGGCAGATCGCCGGGGCGCGCGACCGCGATACCGTCGGCGATCGTCGGGGTCGTCTCGACCTGCATCGGGTACCCGGCTGCGAGCGACGAGGGGTAGGCGGCGGAGTTGTGCGCCTGCACACCGATGATGCGCACCTCGCGTCCCTCGGCGGCAGCGCGGGCCTTCACGGCGGCGGCCACGCCCGCGGCGAGCCCTCCCCCGCCGATGCCGACGATCACGGTCTCGAGATCCGGCATGTCCTCGACGAGCTCGAGCCCCAGTGTCCCCTGCCCCACGACGATGTCGCGGTGGTCGAAGGGGTGGATGAGCACGGCTCCCGTACGCTCGGCGAACTCGGCGGCGAGGCGCAACGGCGTCTCGACGGTCGCGCCTTCGAGGATGACCTCGGCGCCGTATCCCCGCGTCGCGAGGAGCTTGGGCACCGGCACGCCCAGGGGCATGAAGATCGTGGCCGCGATGCCGAGCTGCTGCGCGGCCAGAGCGACACCCTGCGCGTGGTTGCCGGCTGAGGCGGCGACCACACCTCGTGCCCGCTCCTCCGCTGTCAGACGGGACAGGCGGTAGGTCGCTCCGCGGATCTTGAACGACCCGGTGCGCTGCAGGTTCTCCAGTTTGAGGTTCACCGGCACACCGAGCAGCTCGGTCAGGTGCAGCGACTCGTCGAGGGGGGTTCGCGTGATGATGCCGCGCAGGTTCTGCGCGGCATCCTCGAACTCGGCCAGGGTGGGAGTGTCGTTCATGATCTCCTTCCGCGCTCACGCGGGACGGTCCGCCAGATCAGATCCGGGGATGCCAAAGCCTCGCCGTCGCGTTTCCACGCCTTCGTGCTGAGGTAGACGGCGACGACGTTCACGAACGCGGCGAGCGGCACCGCGAAGAGGGCTCCGGCGATGCCACCGACCATCGCGCCACCCGCGACGACGAGGACGACCGCGAGCGGATGCACCTTGACCGCCGAGCCCATCAGGATTGGGTGGAGCACGTGGCTCTCGAATTGCTGCACGCCGAGGACGACGAGAAGCATGAACAGCGCGATCAGGGGGCCGTTGTAGACGAGCGCGATGAACACGGCGAGAGTCCCCGTCGCGATCGCTCCGACGAACGGGATGAAGGCGCCGAGGAAGACGAGCACGCCGATCGGGATCGACAGCGGCACACCGAGCAGGAAGGCGCCGAGGCCGATGCCGATCGCATCGATCGTGGCGACGAGCAGCTGCGTGCGGGCGTAGCTCTTGATCGTGCGCCAACCGGCCCGGCCTGCTCCGTCGACCGCGGGGCGCGCGGCGCGCGGGAACAGGCGCGTCGTCCAGCGCCAGATGCCGCCCCCGTCGGCGAGCAGGCACAGCAGGATGAAGAGCGTCAGCAGCACGCCGGTCGCGACGTGGCCGATCGTGGAACCGATCGTGAGGGCGCCGGTCCAGATGACCTCGCCCTGCTGCTGGAGGAAGGCCCCCGCCTGCCTGAGCCCATCGTCGATCTGCTGAGCGCTCAGGTGAAGGGGACCGCTGATGAGGTACTCGCGGAGTTGCCTCACCGACTCTTCCGTCCGCATGCGCACGGACCCGAACTCGAGGGAGATCTGCCACACGGCAACCCACACGAGGCCCGCGATGATCGCGAGGGTACCGAGCACCGTGACGATGATGGCGAGCCACTTGGGCCAGCCGTGCCGCAGCAGGACGGAGAACCCGGGCCACACCAGCGCGGAGATCAGCACGGCGACCAGAAGCGGAATGACCAGGAGTTTGAGCTGAATGACGACGAAGATCACGACCGCGAGGGCCGCCGCGATGACGAGCAGGCGCCACGCGTAAGCCGTGGCCTGCCGGAGGGCCGGCGGAACCGGGGGCTGCAGGTCGCTCGAGACGGTGCGCCGTTTGAGGGCGTCGAGGAAGGATCCGCGCTCGTCGGGACCGGTTCCGCTCATCCCGTCAGCCTACCGCCGCGCCGACCGCGCTCCGACGGCCGTGTCGGAGGCAGTCGCTACGGTGAAACCCATGACCACGACGCTTCGTCGCGCCGACGCTCGCCGCATCGCCCTGGCGGCCCAGGGCTTCGCCCGCCCTCGCCCCGAGACGGTGGGGACGCGGCAGATCACCGGGGCGCTTCAGCGCATGCGCATCCTGCAGATCGACTCCGTCAACGTCTTCTCCCGCTCGCACTACATGCCCCTCTTCGCGCGCCTGGGCCCCTACGACCCCGCGCTGCTCGACAAACTCGCGTTCTCGCGTCGGCCGAAGTGGGTCGAGTCCTGGGCGCACGTGGCATCCCTCGTCTCCGTCGACGACTGGCCCCTGCTGCAGTTTCGTCGCGACGAGCTCCGGGCCAAGTACGGACGTGACGCCTGGGCCGAGGCGCATCAGCCCCTTCTGCAGTGGTTGCGCGACGAGCTGGCCGACCGCGGGCCGCTGCGCCCCGCCGAGATCGAGCACGACGCGCGAAGCGGCCCACGGGGTCCTTGGTGGGGCTGGGACGACGTCAAGCTCGGCCTCGAACGCCTCTGGCTGTTCGGCGATGTGGCGATCGCCGGGCGGCGCGGCTTCGAGCGGCGTTACGCCCTGGCCTCCGACGTCCTGCCACCGGCGGCGCTCGAGACGACCGTTCCCCGCGCCGAGGCGATCAAAGAGCTCGTGCGTCGCGCGAGCATCGCCTACGGCGTCGCCACGGCGGCCGACCTCGCCGATTACTGGCGCATCCGCGATCGGCCGGCGATCATGACCGGCATCCATGAGCTGGTCGACGCCGGCGAGCTGATTCCCGTCACCGTGGAGGGCTGGCAGGTCGCGGGTCGACCGGCGAAGGCGTGGGTGCACCGCGACGCCGCTCGCCCGCGCAGAGTCGATGCCGCCGCCATCCTCACCCCGTTCGACCCGGTGGTGTGGTTTCGCGACCGGGCGGAGCGGCTGTTCGATTTCGACTACCGCATCGAGATCTACACGCCCGCACCGCAGCGCCGCTTCGGCTATTACTCGCTACCCGTGCTCGTCGGAGACGACGTGGTGGGACGCATCGATCTCAAGGCCGATCGCGCGTCGAGCGCTCTGCGCGTGCAGTCCGCCTGGTGGGAGGCCGGAGCACCTCCGCATGCGGCCGAGCGCGTCGCCACAGAGCTGCTCACGGCAGCGCGCTGGCAGGGGCTCGATCGTGTCACGGTGTCGCGCTGGGGCGACGCGGCGGAGGATCTCGCCGGTGCCCTCCGGGCCGAGCGGCACGACCATCCCGACGGCCGCACCAACTGACCGCGCCCCCTCCGCCGGAGCGGAAGGGGCGCGGTGCGTCAGAACTGCACGCGTGGGGGTTCTGCGATCGCGGCGCCGTCGATGACCTCGAAGAACTCCCGCTCATGGAAGCCGAGTTGCCGGGCGAAGAGGTTGTTCGGGAACACCTTGATCTTGGTGTTCAGCTCGCGCACGCCGCCGTTGTAGAACCGGCGCGACGCCTGGATCTTGTCCTCGGTGTCGACGATGGAATGCTGCAGCTGCAGGAAGTTCTGACTCGCCTGGAGCTGCGGGTACGCCTCGGCGACCGCGAACAGCGATTTCAGCGCCTGCTGCATGTGGCCCTCGGCGACACCGGCCTCAGCGGGGCTCTGCGCCGACAGCGTCTCGGCGCGAGCGCGCGTGACGTTCTCGAAGACGGCCTTCTCGTGCGCCGCGTAGCCCTTCACCGTCTCGATGAGGTTGGGCAGCAGGTCGGCGCGTCGCTTGAGCTGAACGGTGATGTCGCTCCACGCCTCATCGACGCGCACGTTGAGCGCGACGAGCGAGTTGTACGTGGCCCACAGGTAGATGCCGGCGATGACCAGGATGCCGACGATCACGATGACCGGTACGAGCCACTCCCACATAAGTCCCCACACTCCGTTCGGAAGATTGCCCTTCAGTGTAACTGCGGGTCGTGCCGCGTTACGGGTGGTGGTAGGGACTCCCAGGCGATCTGCACGCGACGTTGCGCTGGTACCCCCGGTGGGACTCGAACCCACACTGAAGCGATTTTAAGTCGCCTGCCTCTGCCATTGGGCTACGGGGGCCCGTGTGTCCACCGTAGCGCGGGGTGTCCCGACCGGCCGCCGACCATCCCGCGGATCGCAGCGACGACGTACCGATTCCGGATGCCGAAACCCCGTCACGCGGTGCCACTCCCGCGCCCCGGGACGGACGCTCAGGAAACGCCGAGACCCCCGCACCCGACGGGCACGAGGGTCTCGAAACGAAGGGTCTTACTTGGCCGCGACGGGCTCGGCCTTCTTCTCGGCAGAGGGAGCGGGCGTCTCGGCGGCGGGAGCGGCCGGACGCGGTCGAGCGGCGAACTCCTTGAACGCGACGCGGGGCTTCTGCACGGCCTCGAGCGACACGACCTCACGGCCGTGGACGAAGTTCTGCATCCAGTCGCCGATCACGCGGAACTTGCGCTCCCACGTGGGCATGGCGAGACCGTGGTAACCGCGGTGTGCGAACCAGGCGATGAGACCGGTCAGGGCGATATTGCCCGACTGGAACGCACCGTTGTAGAGGCCAAGGCCGGCGACGGCACCCAGGTTCTTGTGGTTGTACTCCTTGGGCTGCTCACCGCGCAGCACAGCCACCAGGTTCTTCGCCATGAGCTTGCCCTGGCGGACCGCGTGCTGGGCGTTCGGGACGCAGAAGCCGCCCACGCCGCCGCCCGACAGGTCGGGAACGGCCGAGACGTCACCGGCGGCCCAGGCACCCTCGACGATCTCTTCGTCGGTGCCGACGCGCAGGTCGGGGCGGGTGCGGATGCGACCGCGCTCCTCGACGGGCAGGTCGCTGCCACGGACGACCGTGGGGTTGGCCATGACACCGGCGGTCCAGATGATCAGATCGGTCGGCAGGTTCTCCCCCGTCGACAGCTCGACGACGCCGTCGACGGCGCCCTTGACCTGCGTGTCGAGGTGCACGAAGGCACCCTTCTTCGCGAGGTCGGCGAGAACCCACTCGCTCGTCTTCTGCGCGACCTCGGGCATGATCCGGCCCATGGCCTCGATGAGGTGGAAGTGCGTGTCGTCGAACGTCAGCGTCGGGTACTGCTTGAGCAGCGAGGACGCGTAGGCGCGGAGCTCGGCGAACACCTCGATCCCGGCGAAGCCGCCACCGACGACGACCACGGTCAGCAGACGGTCGCGCTCGGGACCGGCGGGCAGGACCGACGCCTTGTCGAAGTTCGATGTGAGGCGGTCACGGATCGCCACGGCCTCTTCGATGGTCTTGAGCCCGATCGCGTTGTCGGCGATGCCGGGGATCGGGAAGGTGCGCGAGACGGCGCCGGCGGTGACGACGATGTGGTCGTAGCTCTGCTCGAAGGTCTCGTCACCGGCGATCGGGGTGACCGTCGCGGTCTTGGTCGCGTGCGAGATGCCCGTGATCTTTCCCGCGATCACCGTGGTGCGCTTGAGGTGGCGACGGAGGCCCACCACGACGTGGCGGGGCTCGATCTCGCCGGCGGCGACCTCGGGGAGGAAGGGCTGGTACGTCATGTACGGCAGCGGATCGACGAGCGTGACTTCGGCTTCGTTGCGGCCGAGCAGCTTCTCGAGCTTCCAGGCGGTGTAGAAACCTGCATAGCCCCCACCGACGATGAGGATTCTGGGCACGGTAGTGGTCACGATGTGAGGGACTCCTCGTTTGTGGTGCGGCTCGGCTCGCGGGAGGTGCGCGCCTGTCGGATTCGCCGGGCAGCAGCAGTGACACCGAGCGCAATCATTATAGCGGCCAGTGTGGCAGCACCGAGCGGCAGCGACCCGTACAGCACGCTATCGCGAGACGGCAGCAGGGGCGACCCCGCCGCGGGCGCCGCCTCGACCGGCGGGAGCGGCGGGATGACGACGGGCGTCGAGGTCGGCTCCGGGGAGGGCTGCGCGTCGGCTCGACGGTACAGACGGATCCATTCCTTCAGGCTCCCGAGCGGGTTCTCCGACACGGTCTCGACCCGCGCCGACACCGCTGCCGCGGCATCCACCAGGCCGTAGCCGTACAGCTTGTCGGGTCGAGCCGACGCGCCGGCGGCGGGCTTCGCGGTCTGGATCAGACGGTTCAAGACGTTGTCGGCATCCATTCCCGGGTGCGAGGCGCGAACGAGGGCGGCGATGCCGGCGACGATGGGCGCCGCGCCGCTCGTGCCGTTCCACTGCACCAGTGAACCGTCGGCCGAGACTCCGATGAGCCGCTCGCTCGGGGCCGAGAGCCCGATCGTGATGCCCTGGGTCGAGGCGTCGTTGCTCGCCGTCCCGCTCGGGTCGACACCGCCGACGGCCAGAACACCGGGGATCGTGGCCGGAGCACCCACCCGGTCGGTGCCGCTGCCCCGGTTGCCCGCGGCGACGACGATGACCACGTCGTGGTCGAACGCGTACTCGAAAGCGGTGTCCCAGCTGGTGTCCCAGTCGAGGGTGTTGGTCGTCAGCGACATGTTGATGACCGTCGCACCGTTGTCGACCGCCCAGCGAATGGCATCCGCGATCTGGTCCGTGAAGGGCTTCGTGGTCGAGGCGCCGAAGCCGACCGAGATCGACAGCAGTTCGGCTTCGGGGGCGACACCGATCATGCCGCGGCCGTTTCCGGTCCCCCGGGCTGCGGCCAGCGAGCCCACCCAACTGCCGTGATTCGCATCGACCGCCCCGACCGGGGTGCGTCCGTCCGAGGCGCCCACGCCCGACACGTCGGTGCCGCCGGCGACGGCCCCGGTGAACTCGGCCGGGCCGCGTCCGATACCGGTGTCGATGATCGCGATCTTCTGACCTGCACCCCGCGTCGTCTTCCACGCCTCACGCACGCCGTACTGGTCGAGCCAGTACTCGCCGGCGCGGACCGAGTCCGTGGGGTCTTCCGGTACCGGGTTGGCGGCCGCCTGGGGCACGGCCGAAGCGGCGATCCCCGTGGCAATCGCGGGCGTGGCGGTCGCGCCCGTCAACACCGTCACGAGGAGGACGGATGCCACGGCGGCGACGACGCGCTTCATCCGCCGGTCCCGGGGCTTTCGCACTGGCACCGCTCGGGCGACCACGTGCCGCGCTCGAGGGCGCGGTCGCCGATCGGGTTGACGCCGGGTCCCGCGGCCAGAGCGTGGCCCGCGAGGGCGTGCAGGCACTTCACGCGGGTCGGCATGCCGCCCGCGGAGATGCCGGCGATCTCTTCGGGCTCGCCGAAGGCCGCCCGATCACGGAGATACGCCTCGTGCGCGGCGTGATACTGCCGCTGCAGCTCTTCGTCCTCGGCGAGCTCGTCCGAGAACTCCTTCATGACGTGGCCCGCCTCGAGCACCGACATCGCGGCCGTCGCCGCGGGGTGGGTGAGGTAGTAGAACGTGGGGAACGGGCTGCCGTCGTCGAGCCGGGGCGAGGTCGCGACCACCGTCGGATTGCCGCACACGCAGCGCGCGGCGATTCCCACGACCCCGCGAGGGACGCGGCCGAGCTGAGACCGGAGCACGGCCAGGTCGGCGTCGGAGGCGGGGGGAAGCGTTGCGGTAGTCATCGGCTCCAGGGTACCCGGCGTCGCCGACATCCCCGCCGAGACCGGATCAGCCGGCGGGGGCGTCCGGCGCGGGAGTCGGATCCGGAACACCGACGGTGACGTCGGGGACCGCGACCTGCGCCGCGCCCGACGAGGTGATGGATCGGACGAGCTGCGCCATCCAATCGGTGTGGGTCTGCCCCACGTCACCGCTGACCTCGTCCTGCTCCTGCGGGGTGGCCGAGGCCGGCAGGTCGTTATCGATGAGGTACACGACCTCACCCGGGAAGGTGTAACCGAGGCGCTCCCGCGCCTGCGTCCGGATGTACGCGGGGTCGGACCAACGGTCGCGCTGCGTCTGCAGGTCGGCCACCTGGGACTGGCTCAGCTGCACGGCGCTGCGGAGCGCCTGGATCTGCTGACGCTGGTCCATGTACGTGCCGACCGTGGGAACGAGCACGAACGTTCCGAGGACCACGAGGCCCAGCATGATCACGACGAAGCCCGAGATGCGTACGCGCCCGAGCCACTCGCGTACGTCGACGCGGCGGTCCGCGGCGGCCGGCCGGGCCGTCGGGCGGGAGGGCCGCGCAGACGTGCGGGGCGTCTTCCTGTTCGCCTGGGAAGCCTCGGATGCCGGCGGGCGGCGAGGGGGCAGTGTCGGTCGCTCCACGGCATCCCTTCCGTCGTTATCCGGCTCGGTGTCGAACCGCAGGCGAGTCTACGTCGCGACGATAGGGGCCCCCGGGGACGCGCCGAGAGGCCCGGCGTCCGCTCAGGGAAACCACGCGCGAACGACGAAGGAGGGGAGCCCTGCGGCTCCCCCTCCTCGCGTATCAGACGATCAGCCCTTGAAGCGGGGGAACGCCGAGCGGCCCGCGAAGACCGCGGCGTCGCCGAGGTCTTCCTCGATGCGGAGCAGCTGGTTGTACTTGGCGACGCGCTCGCTGCGAGCGGGGGCGCCGGTCTTGATCTGGCCCGCGTTCACGGCGACGGCGAGGTCGGCGATGGTGGTGTCTTCGGTCTCGCCCGAGCGGTGCGACAGCATCGAGGTGTAGCCCGAGCGGGTCGCGAGCGAGATCGCGTCGAGCGTCTCGGACAGCGTGCCGATCTGGTTGACCTTGACCAGCAGCGAGTTGGCGACACCGAGGTCGATGCCCTGCTGCAGGCGCTTGGGGTTGGTGACGAACAGGTCGTCGCCGACGAGCTGCACCTTGGAGCCGATGGCATCCGTCAGCTTCTTCCAGCCGTCCCAGTCGTCCTCGGCGAGCGCGTCTTCGATGGTGACGATCGGGAAGTTCGCGACGAGGTCGGCGAAGTAGTCGACGAGCGTGTCGACGCTCCACTCCTTGCCCTCGACCGTGTAGACGCCGTCCTTGTAGAACTCGGTGGCGGCGACGTCGAGGCCGACGGCGATCTCCTTACCGGGGGTGAAGCCGGCCTTCTCGATCGCGCGGATGAGGAAGTCGAGGCCCTCGCGGTTGCTGGGCAGGTCGGGGGCGAAGCCGCCCTCGTCGCCGAGGCCGGTGTTGTAGCCCGCGGACTTCAGCTCGCCCTTGAGGACGTGGTAGACCTCGGTGCCCCAGCGGAGGGACTCGCCGTAGGTCTCGGCGCCGATGGGCGCGAGGAAGAACTCCTGGAAGTCGATGCCGTTGTCGGCGTGCTCTCCACCGTTGATGACGTTGAACAGCGGAACGGGCAGCAGGTGCGCGTTGGGGCCGCCCAGGTAGCGGAACAGGGGCAGGTCGGCGCTGTCCGCGGCGGCCTTCGCCACAGCGAGCGAGACGCCGAGGATGGCGTTGGCGCCCGTGCGCGACTTGTTCTCGGTGCCGTCGGTCTCGATGAGGATCTCGTCGATGATGCGCTGCTCGCTGGCTTCGACGCCCTCGATGGCGGGGCCGAGCTCGTCGACGACCGCGGCGACGGCCTTGAGGACGCCCTTGCCGCTGTAACGGCTCTTGTCGCCGTCGCGCAGCTCGTAGGCCTCGAACGCGCCGGTGGACGCACCGGAGGGGACGGCAGCCCGCTGGACGATTCCGTCGTCGAGGAGCACCTCCACCTCGACGGTCGGGTTGCCGCGCGAATCCAGAATCTCGCGCGCGTTGACAGCCTCGATAAGTGCCACGAAGGACTCCTCGTTGGTTCTTGAGTGGGAGGGGGCGGAGCGACGTCGGTCCGTGGTCGAGTCTAGTGACCGGCTCCGGCACTCGTGAGCCGGTTCGTCATCCCGGTTCGGAAGCGGCGGCATCCACAACGATCGCCACCGCGACGCCGTCCCACCCCTTGCGGTCGAGGGTCTGCAGCGCGGTCGCGTCGAAGCGGGGATCGGCACCGAGCATCTCGATGCCTCGGCGAGCGCCCTGCACCTTCGCGTCCTGTGTCGCGGCGTCGGCCACCTCACCCCCGCGAACGACGTTGTCGAGCACGACCACCGTGCCCGGTCGACCGAGGCGCGCGGCCCAGTCGAGATAGACGGCGTTGGACTCCTTGTCGGCGTCGATGAACACGAGATCGAACGGTGCATCACCCTCGAGCGCGGGGAGCACGTCTGCGCCGCGTCCGATGCGTACCTCGACGCGGTCGGCGACACCGGCACGCTCGAGGTTGGCGCGGGCGATCGCGGCGTTGCCCGGTTCCGCCTCGATGGTCACCACCCGCCCCTCGGGGCCGACGGCGCGCGCGAACCAGATCGTGGAGTAGCCGCCGAGCGTGCCGATCTCGAGCACCCGACGCGCCCCCGCGATGCGCGTGAGCAGATGCAGGAACTTGGCATTGACCGGGGCGACCTCGATCGACGGGAGGCCCGCATCGCGCTGCGCCCGCAGCGCGGCGTCCAGGGTCTCGTCGTCGCCGACGAGGGTCTCGGTCAGGAAGGCATCGACGGCTTCGTGAGAGGGCACGGCCTCAGCCTGGCGGGTCGCCGAGCGGCGGTCAACGCTCCCCGCGCAGATGCGCGCGTGTCATCTCGTCGTACTCCTCGTCCGACAGATCGTCGAAGCCTTTCGCCTCGACGCGGTCCGAACGCATCCACCGGATCATGAGGATCACGAGGATCGGCACGTCGGCGAACTCGGCGATGAACCAGATCATGTCGCCCGCGAGGTGCTGATCGTGCAGGAGCGACGGCCACCACGACACCGCCTGCGTGGCATCCGGGATGAGATCGAGCACGTTGTCGTTCAAGCGCATCAGCAGACCCGGCACGGAGTCGATCAGCAGCTCGACGAACGCCAGCAGGAACTCGATCGCGATGAACGTGCCGGTGTGCACGGCGCCGAGGGCCATCATCGGCAGCACCATGGCGAGCCCGACGAGGGGCACGACGATCCCGAGCGACGCTTCGATGATCGGGTTCACGCGCAGGATGCCGGCCACCGGCGTCAGGAAGAGGCAGAACACCGCGGCGATCACGACGGTGGCGACCATGGCGTTGCCGAAGATGCGTGTGACGCGCGACGCGAGGAAGCGCTCGCGTAGCGGCGTGGGCACGAGGTCGAGCGGACGGCCCGCGGCGATGCCCGCCGGCACGGCGAAGATCAGCAGCGCCACGCGGGTCGAGAACGCCCAGCGCAACTCCGCCGAGAACACGCCGAGAAAACCGAGCTCGATGACGGCGTAGGGCAGCAGGCCCAGCGCGAAGAAGCCGATCGTGCGGCCGATCGGCCAGGTCTCTCCTCGACGCCGCAGCCGACGGACGCCGAGAAGATAGGCGGCGGATGCGACGAAGAGCACGCCGATCGTGATCGGATCGGCGCGCCAGGTGCTGAGGAAGACATCGATGGGAGGCGTGGAAGAAAAGTAGATCCGGGACCTATGCGTGAGGTGGGGGTCCGGCGGACTCAGCCGCCCACCCGGCCCGAGTCCAACGCGGCCAGGACCGCCGGCAGGAGCGCCTCCGCCGTGCGCCGGTAGCCGAGGGCGCTGGGGTGGAAGCGGTCGACGCTGAACATCTCGTCGGGTCGTTCCGCGAACACCGGCCCGACGGCTCGCGCGAGCCCGACCACTCGGCCACCCGCGCGATGCACGGCGGTGGCCTGGGCCGACGCCAACTGCCGCGACGACCGCGCGGCGAGCGCCCGGAGCGGCTGCGGAATCGCCCGCAGGGTGCCGAGGTCGGGGCAGGTTCCGACCACGACCGGCACACCCCGCCCGCGAAGATCGCGGACGACGTTCTCCAGTTGCTCCGCCGACCGGGATGCCGGAACCCGGTGCGTCACGTCGTTGCCGCCCACGACGATGACGGCGGCATCCGGCCGGTAGTCCGCCGGGAGGGATGCCACCTGCGCGGCGAGGGCCGAGGTCTCCGAACCCACGACCGCCGCGGTCCGCAGCCGCACGGGTCGCCCGGCCTCTCGCGCGATGCCCTTCGCGAGCCGGGCGCCGAGCGTGTCGCGCCGGTGGCCCGCGCCGAGCCCCGCGGCGATCGAATCCCCGAGCACGAGCAGCTCGACCGGCATCCCGGGGTGCTTTTTCCGCCGCCACACACGGTCGGCGTCGAGGGCCTGCTCCCCGAGGGGCTTGCCGATACGGCGTCGGGCGATGGCGGCCTGCCGGGTGACGAGGGCGCGCAACCCCACCGCCCCGGCTCCGGCGAGCGCCACCACGGACGCCGCGGTCAGGGTCACCGGTCGACGCGCGCGCATGCCTCGATGACACCGGCCCGCGGTGAACGCCGGGTGGCCGGGCCGTGACGGTGGGGCGACGGCTGGCTCCCGGCATCCCGTGCGTCGCACAGTCGAGTGTCCACGACACACCGCAGGTCGGCACGCTGCCGCGGCGTGTCGTGGACACTCGACACGGGTGCATCGGCTCGCGCCGGCGCCCCGTCACGCCATCGAGCGGCGGCCCCGTGCCCGCAGCACCAGAGCCAACGCGAGAACGGCGACGGCGAGCGCGATATCGAGAGCGAGTCCGGCGAGGAGCTCGTCGCGACCGGCCACGCCGGTGAGCGACACGAGCCCGCCGATGACGATCACGCCGAACGACAGGGCGAGCTGTTGGGCGGTGCTGAACATCCCGCCCGACAGGCCCGCGGCCTCGACGGGCACCTCCCGCACCACCAGCTGGGTCAGGGGCGAGAAGATCAGCGCCTGCCCGGCCCCGAGCAGCAGCAGAGCGGGCTGGAGCCACAGACCGATCTCGCTCCCCCACGCCACGGCGAGGGTCGCCGCCATCGCGATGAGCGCGACGATCTGCAGCGCGACGCCCAGCACGAGCGTGCCGTCGCCGAGGCGCGCCTGGATCCGCGCGACGGTGAGCGACACGACCGCGAAGACCACCGCGAAGGGCAGCAGCGCCAGCCCCGCTTGCAGCGACGTAAGCCCACCCGCTTCGACGGCGCGGGGGAAGACGTACAGCAGCGCCGAGTATCCGGCGAAGAACAGCCCCGCAGCGATCAGCCCCAGCTGCAGCGGACGCAGGCGCAGCACGCTCGGCGGCAGCAGCGGCACGCGGCCGGAGCGCTCGATGGCATCCTGGTGCTTCCACATCGCCACCAGGGCCACCGCGGCGACGACGAGCGCGACCGCGACGGGCCACGACCAGTTCCAGGCCGGCCCGAAGGTCAGGGCGATGGACGCGGCGAGGATGCCGAGCCCCAGCGCCCCGGTTCCGACGAGGTCGATCGCCACGGTCTCGTGCGCCCGCGAGCGCGGAGCCAGCGGTGCCAGAACGATCGCCGCGACGGCGGTCAGCGCCACAACGACGAACACCGCGCGCCACCCGTCGACGGGCCCGAACGACAGGGCCGCCAGCGCGCCGCCGACAACCTGCCCGACCGCCGCGCCGATGCCGCCGCTCGCGCCGAACGCGGAGATCGCCCGCGTGCGCGCGGCGCCCTGCGATGTCGCCTGGATCGTGGCGAGCACCTGCGGCGTGCACAGCGCCGCACCGACACCCTGCACGATGCGGGCGGCGATGAGCGTCTCGATCGAGGAGGCGAGGGCGCACGCGATGGCCGAGACGAGGAAGAGCCCCATCCCGAGCGTGTACAGGCGGTGACGTCCGAAGCGGTCGCCGAGTCGGCCGCCCAGGATGAGCAGGACGGCGAAGGGGATGCCGTAGCCCGCGATGACCAGCTCGAGGGCGACGTCGCCGGCCCCGAAACGTTCGTGAAGCGTCGGCAGGATCACCGTCACCGCGTTGAAGGCGAACGTACCGACACCCGGGCCCAGCAGGAAACCGAGGTAGCGCCAGGTGGGGACCTCGGCGGTGCCGGGACGGATGGGCACCGGCGCGGTCCCGGTCGAGGGGTGTGCGGAAGTCGTCATGGTGCCAGGATGGACATCGCGGCATCCTGGTACCAGGAGTGCCTTCATCCTGGTACTGACACCACTCCTCTCCGCATCGGTCGATGTCGGAGAGCCGTTCTATGATCGGCCGCGAGAGAGGGATGCCATGAGTCGATCCGACGAGGCCCGCGCCGAGTTCGCGGGCTTCCTGCGCAGCCGTCGAGCACGTCTCCGCCCCGCGGACGTGGGTCTGCCCGACGGCTCACGCCGACGAGTCGCCGGGCTCCGGCGCGAGGAGGTCGCGCAACTCGCCGGCGTTGGCCTGACCTGGTACACCTGGCTCGAGCAGGGGCGGCCGATCGCGGCATCCGCCCAGGTCGTCGCCTCGATCGCGCGCGCCCTCCAGCTGAGCGACGACGAGCGAGACCACCTGTTCGCCCTCGCCGACCTGCCGCTGCCCGACCGCGAAGCACGCATGTGCGTGGGCCAGGCGCACCTCGACCTGCTCGAGAAACTTCTGCCGTACCCCGCTGCCGTACAGACCTCGCGATTCGACATCCGGGCCTACAACCGCGCGTACCGGTACCTTTTCGACGACCTCGACGAGGTGGCGGAGGAACAGCGCAACTGCGCGGTGCTGCTGTTCACCGACACCGCTTGGCAACGCGCCCACGTCGACCTCGACCACGCGCAGCGGCGGATCGCCGCGCGTCTGCGCTCCGCCTACGGGCGGCACCACGAAGAACCGTCGTGGCAGCGATTCATCGGGGAGCTCGAAGAGATGTCGCCGCGCTTCTCGGAGTTGTGGCGCCTCGGGGATGTCGGAGGCGAGCGCAACGCGAGCAAGCACCTCGTGCACGCTCGCGTCGGCGAGCTGAACCTCGAGATGTCGAGCCTGTGGATCGACGAGGGACTCGGTTCGCGTGTCGTCTGGTTCTCACCGAGGGATGCCGCGACCGCGACGCGTCTGGAACGCCTCGCGGCGGAAAGCCCTCACGAGGCGTTGATCAGCGCGGTCGCGTAGCCCGCCGCGCAGACGCTCAGCTCAGCGGTTTGAGCTCGAGCGTCTCGCTCGTGGTGTCGGTTCCGACCGTCGCGAACGCCGTGTAGCCGTCGGCCGCGGAACGCTCGAGCAATGCCTTCATGTTCTTCGGCCGCTGCTCGACGCGTACGCGGGCGCCGTCCGCGACGAGCTGTGCCTTCACGGCGAGCAGCTGTGCGAGTGGCACGTCGCGGTCGTGCACGAGCACCACGGAGCGGTCGCCGTCGACATCCGACTCCGGCAGGAGGTCGACGAGACGCTCGAAGCCGATCGAGAAGCCCACGGCCGGCACCTGCTGCCCGAGGAAGCGCCCGATCATGCCGTCGTAACGGCCGCCGCCACCGAGCGAGTAGTCGACGCTCGGGTGGGCGAGCTCGAAGATCGTCCCCGTGTAGTAGCCCATGCCGCGCACGAGGAACGGGTCGAACACGAGCGGCACGTCTCCCCCGCGGGCGGCGGCGACCGTCGTGCCGAGGTCGACGAGGTGGGCGACGACCTCGTCGGGGATACCGGCGGGAAGCGCTGCGCGGATCCCCGCGTCGTCGAAGGACGACCCGGCGGCGGGCCGGTCGAGGTACTCGGCGAACGCGTCGACGGCCGCGGGGCTCACGCTGCGCTCGCGCAGCTCGGCGACGACCCCGGTGGGGCCCACCTTGTCGAGCTTGTCGATGGTGATGAGCACGCCGGGACGCTCCTCGGGCGCGAAGCCGAAGACGTCGAGCATGGCGTCGAGAGCGCGACGGTCGTTGACGCGGATCGAGCCGCCCTCGAGCCCCAGGGCGTCGAGGACGTCGAGGCTCGCGATCATGAGTTCGGCCTCGGCCCGCGCCGATGCGTCGCCGATGATGTCGATGTCGCACTGCATGAACTGGCGGTAACGCCCCTTCTGGGGCCGCTCCGCGCGCCACACCGGCGCGACCTGCACCGAACGGAACACCGCGGGCAGCTGGGCGCGGTGCGTCGCGTAGAAGCGGGCGAGCGGGACCGTGAGGTCGTAGCGCAGACCGAGATCGGCGAGCGCCGCCTGATCGTCGGCGGCGGCACGGATGCCGTCGGCATCCATCCCCCGCTTGAGGATGCTGAACGACAGCTTCTCGTTGTCGCCGCCCAGACCGGCGTGGAGGCGATCGTAGTCCTCCATGACCGGGGTCTCGATCTCGTCGAAGCCGTGCGCGCGGTAGCGCTCGCGGATGACGGCGAGCACGCGCTCGCGACGGGCCTTGTCGGCGGGGAGGAAGTCGCGCATGCCGCGCGGCGGGTTCACGGATGCCACGAGTCCATTGTTCCAGGGTCGGGCGGGTGCTCCCGCGCGGCGGGACCGAGATCACACATTCGGGGTGGGGTCACACGACGTCACCGGAGCGTGTCACGTCGCACCGACCGCGCGATCTCACGGACGCCGCCGGCGGCATGCCGTCAGTCGCGTGTCATGCCTCGGTCGCGCGCACCTCGGCCCGCAGCCCACGAAGGCGCTCGCGCAGGGCGCGCTCCGCATCCCACCCTCGGGAGCGACCGAGCTGCACGAGGGCCAGCAGGGCGTCACCGAGTTCCGCCTCGGTCGCCGGGTCGGCGAGGCGGTGCGCCGGCGCGGAGACCCCGACCTGCCCGGCCTTGCCGACGAGCTTCTGTGCGAGAGCGAGGGAGGGCATGTGCTCGCTGACCCCGTCGAGCACGCTCGTGCGCTCGCTCTTCTCGGCGGCCTTGGCCGCGTTCCAGTGCACGAGCACCTCTTCGGGAGTGGATGCCACGGCATCCGCGAAGACGTGGGGATGACGCCGCACCATCTTCTCGGTCAGGCCGCGGGCGACGTCGTCGATGTCGAAGGGGTCGTCGGGGTCGCCCGCGGCGATCTCCGCGTGGAACAGCACCTGCCACAGCAGGTCGCCGAGTTCCTCGCGCAGGTCCTCGCGCGTGCCCGACTCCACGGCGTCGATGACTTCGGCGCTCTCCTCCACGAGATAGGGCACGAGGTCACGGTGGTCGATCTGCTGCGTCCAGACGCAGCGCTCGCGCACGGCGTGCATCGTCTCGGCGGCCTGTCGCAGCGCGTCGTCGCTCACGGCGTCTCCTCCCCGGGCGGATACCCGACCTCGGTCGCGGGCCCGTCGGCACCGCTCGCCCGAGTATCTCCCGCGCCGGACGGCACCGGCGCGTACGGCGCGCCTCTCGCGTGCGATGCCCGCGCCGGCATCCAATCTGCCGCCCCCGTCCCCGGTCCAGGTCCGCGCTCGACCCGGGCCGGACTCCGGACTCTCCGAGCGCCACCGCCCCGACGCTGGCGAAACCCCGCCCAACAGCAACAGAGCTCCGGAGCGCGGCACACCCCCTCACCCCGCACCCGGCCCGCCACCCCGGAGAACTGCGCGGCGGCCGACCCACGCCCGACCCGGGCCAAACTCCGGAGGTTCCGACCACCGCCGCCCCACCACTCGCGAATTTCTGCGACGCCGGGGCCTCACGGCAGGAGAAACTCCGGAGTTGGGCACGTCTCTTGCCCGCCCGGCTCCGCTCAGAACTCGCCGGCCGCCGTTACACGTGATTCCGGACCCGCGCGACGCCGATAATCTTGGCCGTGTGCGTGAACTGACCCCGACCGAGGCGATCGACCTCGTGGGCCGTTTCGAAGCCGGCCAGGAGCTTCCCGAGCAGATGCGCGCCGACGTGCGCCTGCTCGGCTCGCTGCTGGGCCGTGTGCTTCAGGAGAGCGGCTCCCCCGGACTGTACGACGATGTCGAGCGGCTGCGTTCGGCGACGATCCAGGCCTACACCGACGAGACGCCCGAGGCGTTCGAGCGGGCCGCGGCGATCGCCGACGGCTTCTCGATCGAGCGGGCCGACGAGGTGGCCCGGGCGTTCACGGCGTACTTCCATCTCGTGAACCTCGTCGAGGAGCACCAGCGCGTGCGGGTGCTCCGCGAACGCGGTGACCGGCCCTCCCGGAGCGGCGGGACGCCCGACACGATCGCCACCGCGTTCGAACGCCTGTCGAGCGAGGTCGGCGAAGAGACGGCCCTGGCCCGCCTGCAGGCGCTGCGCTTCCACCCCGTCTTCACGGCCCACCCCACCGAGGCCCGGCGCCGCGCGATCTCGACGAGCATCCGCCGCCTGTCGGAGCTCCTCGGAGAGCGGGATGCCGCGGGCGAGAACGCCACCGAGACGCGCCACACCGAGCGACGCATGCTCGAAGAGATCGACACCCTGTGGCGCACCGCGCCGCTCCGCCGAGAGAAGCCGTCACCGGTCGACGAGGTGCGCTCGGTCATGGCGGTGTTCGACGAGACGCTCTACACCGCCGTTCCGCGGGTGTACCGCCGCATCGACGACATCCTGCAGGGCGAGAACGCCGGCGCCCGCGCCCCCATCGTCAAACCGTTCGTGCGCGTCGGCTCGTGGGTCGGCGGCGACCGGGACGGCAACCCGTTCGTCACGGCATCCGTCACCCGCAAGGCGGCGAGCATCGCGAGCGAGCACGTGCTGCTCGGCTTGGAGCGCACCACGCAGCGCGTGGGCCGGGGCCTGACCCTGGATGCCGAGAGCACCCCGCCCAGCGACGCCCTGGTCGCGCTGTGGCACCGTCTGCGCGCAGCCGACGAGGACGCGGCGGCAGAGATCGCCGAGCGCTCGCCCGACGAGCCGCACCGCCGCATTCTGCTGCTTCTGGCGCGCAAGATCGCCGCGACCCGCACGCGCAACGCCGACCTGGCGTACCGCGACCCCGAGCATCTGCTCGCCGACCTCCGCGTCGTGCAGGACTCGCTCGTCGCCGCCGGCGCCGCGCGTCAGGCCTACGGTGCCCTGCAGCGTCTGGTGTGGCAGGTCGAGACGTACGGCTTCCACCTCACCGAGTTGGAGGTGCGCCAGCACTCGGCGGTGCACCGCAAGGTGCTCGACGAGCTTCGCGCAGGCGGTGAGCGCAGCGAGCTGACCGACGAGGTACTCGAGGTGTTCCGCTCGATCGCCTACGTCCAGGAGCGCTTCGGGCCGCGCGCGGCGGGCCGCTACATCGTGTCGTTCACGCAGTCGGCGGAAGACCTCGCGAACGTGCACGAGCTCGCCACGTACGCCATGGGTCCGGGCGAGAAGCTGCCGGTGCTCGATGTCATCCCGCTATTCGAGACGTTCGCGGATCTACAGGCAGCCCCCGGCATCCTCGCCGAGATCGTGACGCACCCCGCCTTCGTCAGTCGACTGGATGCCACGGGCCGCCGCCTCGAGGTCATGCTGGGCTACTCCGACTCGTCGAAAGACGTCGGACCGGTCGCCGCCAACCTCGCGCTGTACGAGGCGCAGGCGAAGATCTCGACGTGGGCGCAGGCCGAGGGCATCGAGCTCACCCTCTTCCACGGCCGCGGTGGAGCGCTCGGTCGCGGTGGTGGACCCGCCAACTCGGCGATCCTCGCGCAGCCGCCGCACTCCGTCGACGGTCGCTTCAAGCTCACGGAGCAGGGCGAGGTCATCTTCGCCCGCTACGGCGACGCCGACATCGCCATGCGCCACATCGATCAGGTCGCGGCGGCCGTGCTCACGGCATCCTCCCCCTCGATCGAGCGCCGCAATCGCGGCGCGGCGGACGCGTTCGCCGACGTGGCGAGCACGATGGACGTCGCCTCGCGCGAGCGCTTCTTCGCCCTGGTGAAGGCGCCCGGCTTCGCGCCGTGGTTCGCCACCGTCACCCCCATGGAAGAGCTCGGGCATCTCGCGCTCGGTTCGCGCCCGGCCCGCCGAGGCCTCTCGGTCGAGTCGCTGGAAGACCTCCGCGCGATTCCGTGGGTGTTCTCGTGGACGCAGGCCCGCATCAACCTCGCCGGCTGGTTCGGCCTGGGCGCCGCCCTGGACGCCGTCGGCGACGAGCAGCGCCTGCGCGACGCTTACGAGCAGTGGCCGCTGTTCCGCACGATGATCGACAACGTTGCGATGAGCCTGGCGAAGGCCGACGAACGCATCGCCCGCCGCTACCTGGCCCTCGGAGACCGCGACGACCTCGCCCAGCTCGTCATGGACGAGATGCTCCTCACCCGCTCATGGGTCGAGCGCATCACCGGTGGAGACCTGCTCGGCAACAAGCCGATCCTCCAGCGGGCCGTCAAGATGCGCAGTCCGTACGTCGACGCGCTCTCGCTCCTCCAGCTGCGGGCTCTGCGCGCCCTCCGCGACGCGGACGCCGAGAACCCGACTCCGGATGCCGAACACCAGCGCCTCCTGCTCCTGTCTGTGAGCGGTGTGGCGGCGGGTCTGCAGAACACGGGCTGACCAGCGGTCCGCTCTGTCGCGCGCCGGCTCCCCTCGCGGGAGTCGGCGCGTTCTGTTTCAGCGACATTGTGCCCAGGAGCGACGCGGGGACGGGCGGCGGTGCTGTCAGGAGATCAGCACCGCCGCCCGAGGCGCATGAGGCCGCGCACACGACCGCGCCGAGAGAGACACCCGCGCCGCCGATAGCCCCGGTACGGGACGAGCCAGCGGCCCGAGGACTCGATCTTCCATCGAACGACCGCATTGCCTCGGTACGGGCGCACGGCCAGCATCCGGTCAGCGAACTCGCGATCGCGACCGCGAGGAGAGCGGGTATGCGCAAGCGCCGGTGCGCTCCCCTCCCCCCCCGAGGGGAAGGGAGCGCACCGGCGCTGACCGTTACGCACACGGAATTGTGCCCGTAAATGCGAAATGGCCACCCAGCTTTGGGTGGCCATTTCGACTAAAAGAAGTCCGGCGGTGTCCTACTCTCCCACAGGGTCCCCCCT